>CAZFYZ010000047.1:0-26002 GCA_964523735.1 uncultured bacterium
ACAGGCATAGAAGCCATTGACAGGCAAGACGGTATCTCGCTATGCTCGAAATGACGGAGAGTCGGCGCTGCTACTCCGTTGCGAGCAGGCGGGAGACTACGGCTTGCAGAGCCAGGTTGGGGTCTGTTTGGGCCGGTGGCTGTGCGAGGTTGGCCTTGATGAGGTCGGCGATGATGGCCGCTGAATCCTCGGGGTCAGCCTGCTTGAGACGGCCCTCGAACAGGTTGAGTGCGGCCAGACAGACGGCGAGGCATTTGCGGTCCAGACGGGCTTGTTGGTCGGGTGTGAGCATGGGAACCTCCGTTTGAGTGTACAGGTTACAGTGAACAGTGAACAGAAGGGAGGGGAGAGGCGACGCGGCGAACGGATGTTTGTCTCCCATAATTACAAGTCGCTTCAGGGGGCCAAAAGTACTCCGTACTGGCGGGTTGTTTTAGTTAAATGTTGTTCACTAGTTATTAATGGGGTTCGTTTCGGGGGGTTGTGAGCGTGGCGGAGGGGGAAGCGAACTCGGCAGAGTGGGCGGGTTACAGTGAACAGGTTACAGGGGGCTGTCAACACGTAGTTTGAGTGTGGAGAGTGGAAAGTGGAGAGCGAGGGACCAGCCTAGCGTATGCGTCGGGAGGCTTTTTGCGCCGACGCAGGAGCGGTTGGACTTGGCACGGGGGCCAGATGAGAGATGCCGGGAACTAGCGTCGGTGCGAACTGCCCTCCGACGCTAGTAATCCCGGCTCGTGCTCGCGAGCGGCTAGTCTGAGCCGAACCATGCATAAACGCACGTTCCAGATGCGCGCGGTATCACTTGAGACACTGCAGACAGCCCACTGTGAGTGTTGGAAATCCTACATAGGCGCTGATGATCAGGGTCATTAGGCCCGCTGAATCGAGTCGTACCGTCGAGACGATGACGACGGTAAGCGCAGTAGCAAGTAGCAGCCCAACGCCCAATGCTATGAAGAGACGCCGCCAGCCGTTGGTCAGCCTTTGACGAAGGCGTTGCCATTGGTTACCTGAACTACCCAGAAGACCAGCGTGATGGCCTGCATCGGGCCGGCGTCTATCAGAGTCTGGACTCAGCAGATCACTAACATCGGCCGCTATGTCGAACCTCCCCTGGGCAGTCGCCGCGTTTGCGATCCGCGTGAAGAGGCCGCACCGCGTGACATCGTCTGACACCCGCCGTGCATGCTCGATAGCCCCGTCGAACAGGCCTTGGCTTAGTTCCTTGCACACAAGGTCCGCCAGAACAGCATCGCGTTCAGTCTTGTGGTCAGACCTGCTCATCTTCGTCCCCTCCCTTCTCGCCAACGACTGCCTGCGTGTCGTCCAGAACAGCCCTTTCGGCCAATGCTTTGGGGTGAATGGCGGCAGGACCCTTCTCATTCTCGCCAACGACGAACTCCACATCATCGTCTGTCCCGAGAGGGGCAACGTCGGCGTCGGGGATCAGGATCATGTTGATCTCATTGCCGTGACCATCTTTTGACCTCAGAAAGCCATACCCCTTGGGGTGAATCCTGTACACGCGACCTCTGGCAAGGGCGCCCAGTTGAACACAAGCAGAAGCGACAGGGTTCTTGCCGTTGGGAAGAGGGTCCTGAGGCAAGAACCAGCACCGCGATCCCACGGTAAGTTGGGTCTCGTTGTGGGCGATCAGCTGGGAGTTGACGTAGAAGACTGTGCCATCGCTCGCGATGACCCTTCCACGACCGTTTCTCTCATCCCACGCCGACACTGTCCCAGAACGAGGTGCTACACGGCGCGCAGCCTCACGATTCGCGACAGAGCCATTGCCGGCTGACGCGACGCTCGACAACCCGCTCACACCGAAGCGCTTGTCGCTCCACATGAGCTCAACGAAATCAATGCGTTCACGGGAACTCGGGAGCTCCGTCTGCAGGACAGGGCCTATGTAGTCCTCGTAGGCACGGTGAGCCACCTCTCCCACAGGTGAGACCAAGCGATCGCGAATGATGTATTCAACGGTAGACCTTGTCAGTAGGAGGGCACCGGGATTCGCGATTGTGCGCAGATGCGCCGCCATATCCGAGACAGCGCCTATGATGTCGAGCATCTGTGCCTCTGTCTCAGATCGATGACACATGACTTGTCTGCCCGCACCGGTGGCGATAGCGGCCACTGGGTCCGCCACTCCGCGAGCGCGATCCCTTAAAGCTCCGTCGAGGAAGGAAATGGCTGCCTCGACAGCTCCATGGACGGTGGCGTGATCAAAGACCCCGATCAGTCCGTCGGGCTGCACCTTGAGGAGCTTTCCGCCGTGGGCGGCAATGACGCCGGATACCTTCTCGTAGAAGGGGGGGAGGACTTCATCACGGATCCGCACGAGATCCGCAGTGGGGACTGCAATTCCGAATACGACTACCGCGTACTGGCGCGGCGCAAGTACCTCAATGACTTTCATTTTTTCTCCTTTATTAAGTGCAGCCCAATATCAGCTGCACATATGCCTCGGCTGGTTGTCGCGAAATTGCCGCGATCGCAGCCTATAGCGCATGAAATGAAAACAGGAATTGGCGGAATCCTTTACACAGCAGCATTCCGCTCTGGCTGTTGAAAGAGGATGATTTGGACATCATCTATGGACCCATGAGCTTGCCCTCCTCTCGCAAAACAAGGATAGTAAAATAGCTTCCGATTTGAAAAGATATATTGGACCGTCACCTAAGGACCCATTCCTACGACCTCCTCACACGTTGTACTCGAAACAAAGGATATTGTGTCACATATTTGCTGCTATCAGTACCTAGTACCACGGACCCGTTCTGGCGAGGTGGATGAAGCACCGAGCGTAGCTACAGCCTGCACGCTTGACTATACCATGTCAGCAGGAAATTGTCAACTGTGGTCGCGTACCGGGGGTGCGCCACGTTCATGGCAAACGGCCGTTTGAGCGGATCGGCAATCCTGCCCGCAGGGGCCAGATTAGCGAGTCTGTGGTCCCCTAGGCGCTTGATCCAGACTGCTTTCACAGATCGGGGGATTGCTCCTGGGGGTGGGGTTCCTATGCGAGTATGGACGCCTGCTGTCGTCCTATCTTCAGTTATCGCGAGGCCTGATGTCTTCCAGCAGATACCACAACCTCTGCATCGACGGCACGGCGACCTTCTGGGCAAGTTCAGTTGTTGATCGCGTGCCCATCTTCCGCAGCCCAACTGCCGCGCGTCGTGTTCTGATGGTCTGGGGTATGCTACCCCGGCCATCAGGACCATCAGTGCGGGCAGCATGCACGGGGAACGTGGGTCTGGGGTAGCATACCCCAGACCATCAGCAGCGGAGTTGCTGGTTCAGGGGAGATGCGACTACACTCCCGCCCACTTGGCCTTCATTCTCTTGAACGCGCCAGCCAGCACTTCGACGAGGTCTTCCACCTCGGAGATGATGCGGGGGGTGGAGGGGTTGATGGTGAGTTTGTCGGGCTCGAACCAGTGGCGGCGGTGGGTTCTGGTGAGTTCGCGGCAGATGTCGTTGTCTATCCGAACATCCGGGGCGAAGTTGACCTTGATCTGATTCCTGAACGTGCCTATCGAGGCGATGCCGAGTTCGCGGCAGCGGATGCGAAGCCTGATAATCGCGAGCATGTTCCAGACCGAGCGCGGCGGGTCGCCGAAGCGGTCCTCGAGTTCGTCCTGCACCGCCTGCACCTGGTCCTTGGTCTTGACCGCCGCCATCTTCTTGTAGAAGAGGATGCGGTGGGCCTCGGTGGGCATGTAGTCCTGCGGGATGTAGGCGTCAACCGGCAGGTCGACCGGCGGCAGGTCGAAGTCTTCGGTTTCCTCACCCTTCATCTCCGCGACCGCCTTCTGCAGAAGCTGGCAATACAGGTCGAAGCCTACTGCCGCAACCTGGCCGCTCTGTTCGGCCCCAAGCAGGTTGCCCGCGCCTCTGATCTCGAGGTCACGCATGGCGATCCGGAACCCGCTGCCGAGTTCGGTGAACTCGCGTATGGCGTCGAGGCGCTTCTCGGCGATCTCCGAGAGCACCTTGTCCGGCTTGTAGATGAGGTAAGCGTAAGCCTGCCGGTCCGAGCGCCCCACCCGGCCCCTGAGCTGGTAGAGCTGCGCGAGCCCGAGCTTGTCCGCCTCGTTGATGATGATGGTGTTCGCGTTCGGGATGTCGAGGCCGCTCTCGATGATTGTGGTGCAGACCAGGATGTCGAACTTGCGCTCGTAGAAGTCCATCATGACCCGCTCGAGCTCGGTCTCCGCCATCTGCCCGTGCGCGGTGTCTACGCGCGCATAGGGGACCAGCTTCTGCACCTGCTCCGCGACATGCCCGATGTTCTCCACCCGGTTGTGCACGAAGAATATCTGCCCGCCGCGGTCGATCTCCCGCACGATAGCCTCGCGGACAACGTCGGCCTCGGCCTCTTTGATGAAGGTCTTGATGGGCATGCGGCCCTCGGGCGGGTCGTTGATCACGCTCATGTCTCGAATGCCCGAAAGCGACATGTGCAGCGTGCGCGGGATGGGCGTCGCGGTCATGGTGAGCACGTCGACCGTCTTCTTGAGCTGCTTCAGCCGCTCCTTGTGCCGGACGCCGAAGCGCTGCTCCTCGTCCACGACCAGCAGGCCGAGGTCCTTGAACTCGACGTCTTTCGAGAGCAGCCGGTGGGTGCCGATGGCGATATCTACGGTGCCGAACTGGATGCCATCGACCGTTTCCTTCTGCTCCTTCTTGGACCGGAAGCGCGAGAGCAGGCCTATGCTGATCGGGAATGCCGCCAGCCGTTCGGAGAAGGTGTTGAAGTGCTGCTGGGCGAGGACCGTGGTCGGCGCGAGGACCGCCACCTGCCGCCCCTCGCTGACGACCTTGAACGCGGCGCGGATGGCGACCTCGGTCTTGCCGTAGCCGACGTCCCCGCAGATGAGCCGGTCCATCACGCTCGGCTTCTCGAGGTCGCGCTTAACGTCCTGGATCGCCTGGAACTGGTCCGGCGTCTCCGTGTAGGGGAAAGCGGATTCCATCTCTTCCTGCCAGGGAGTGTCCGGCCCGTAGGCGTGGGCCTCGAGTGCCTGCCGCCAGGCGTAGAGTTCGACGAGTTCGCGCGCGAGCTCCTGGACGGCCTTGTTGACTTTCTTGGTGGTGCGCAGCCATTCGCTGCCGCCGAGCCTGTGGACGATGGGCGCGTTGCCCTCGCCCCCGATATACTTCTGGACGCGGTCGATCTGCTCGGATGGCACGAAGAGCTTGTCGCCGTGCGCGTACTCGAGGAGGAGGTACTCGCGCTCTACTCCCTGAGTGTCCAGCTTCTGAATGCCCCGGTAATAGCCGATGCCGTGGCTCACGTGGACCACGTAGTCGCCCTCTTTGAGGTCGAGCACGCTGGAGATCGGGATGCCCTCGTGCGAGACTTTGCGCGCGCGGTGGAGGCGCTGCTCGCCGAAGAGGTCGGAGTCTGCGAGCACGGCCAGGCGCATCTCGGGCAGGCGATAGCCCGAGCGGAGGGGCGAGTGGGCGACGTAGACGCCGGGCGGAAGACCCCCCCCTGGCCCCCCCCTGAAGTGAGGGGGAAGGGGTTCGGCGTCCATAAGTGCGGTAGCGAGGAGCCCATGCTCTTCCAGAATCTCGGTCATGCGCCGGTCCTGGGCAGAGGCGATGGTCACGACGAAGCCGTTGCCCACCCAGGTGCGGACCTGGTCCATCGCGGCTTCGATGCGGCCGCCGAAGGGGTCCATCGGCGCGGATTGGATCGAGACCATAAGATCGGCTTTCGCCCAGCCTACGGGGCGGGGCAGGAGGGTCAGAGCGATGCCCTGGCGCGCGGCAAGAGCTTTGCGGATGGTGGACTCGAAGGGCACGTGCTGGCGCTGCTGGGAGGCGAGAAGCGCTCCCCTACCCGCGCGGTTGATGAGGGTCTCCAGCATCTGCTCTTCTGAATGCTCCCAGTGCGACTTGACCTGCATGGGCTCATCGAGGACAACCAGCGCATCCGGCGGCAGGAAGTCGAAGACCGAGCACTCATCCGGGTGGAGGTAGGGCAGGTATTGCTCGATCTCGTCGAAGTAGGCGAGACTCTCGATGCGGGTGATGTCATCCTCGATCTTCTCGGTGAGGCGCTTGGCGGCTTCCCGGTCACCCCCCCCTGGCCCCCCTGATATCCCTCCAGGTATGATACCTGGAGGGATATCAGGGGAGACCCCTCCCCGGCCCTCCCCTGAAGCGGGAGGGGGAAGGGAACCCTCGAGCTTTTTGACCTGCGCTTCGAGTTCGCGGCGGATCTTGGCGACGGCTTTCTTGGTGTTGTCGGGCTCGAGCAGCACCTCGCGGGCGGGGAGGATAACCGCCGATGGCACCTTGTCTATCGAGCGCTGGCTGGCGGAGTCGAAGTGGCGGATGGACTCGACCTCATCGCCGAAGAGCTCGATTCGCAAAGGGTCGTCCTCGTTGGAGGCATAGACATCGACAAGGCCACCGCGGCGGCTGAACTCGCCGTGGCGGTCGACGACATCAGTGCTCTCGTAGCCCATGCTCACTAGCAGCGCGATGAACTTGTCGAGGTCCATCATCTCGCCTACTTTGACCTCGGCATAGGAGCGCACCAGTAGGTCGCGGGGCATTGTCCTGCGGAGGGCAGCGTTGATGGTAGCGATGACCACGCACGTCTTGCCGGCGGCCAGGGCTTGAAGCGCGGCGAGGCGCTCGCCGATCACGCTGAAGTCGGGAGGGCCTTCCTCATATATGAGGGAGTCGCTGGAGGCCAGGAAGAGCACTCGGTCCTTGGGGATGCCGTAGTGCGGGAGGTCCTCGCAGATGCGTTCGGCCTGCTCGTGTGTATAGGTGACGACGAACATCGTCCGGTGAGTCTCCTCGAAGACGCCGGCGAGCATCAACCCTTTGGCAGCCGCGGCAAGGCCCTCGATCTGGACGAGCTTCACACCGTCCTCGATCGAGTCCAAGACCTCGCGCGTGCGAGGGTGATTGTTATTCAGTTGGAGTAGTTTGTTGAGACTCAATGGATTGAATATTTGGTCCGCACCAAGTGCAGGTACATAGCCGTAAAGGGCTTTGGCCATAGAGCGGGAGCCAAAACCCTGGTCTGCCGGTATTCGTCTGGGTTTCATGTTAGTCCTGGAAATCGGGGCATGTCAAGGTGAACACGCAAAAAGCAGATCTCTCGCCCTGCTCGAAATGACAACTCCGGAAGACTGGCTTTTACGCAGTTGCAAGAATGGAGACATCCTCCGCCGCTTGTGCTAGAATAAGCAAAACCTAATGCTGTGGTGGAGGATCCCTATGGGCGATCAGATCAGGCAGATGGCCGAACGCATCAAGGAGCTTCGGGAGGTTTCGGGCGTTACGCAGGAGTCCCTGGCGAAGGACCTGGGTGTGCCGGTTGAGACGTACCGCGATTACGAGAGCGGCGAGAGCGACATTCCTGTAAGCCTCCTGTATGAGGTTGCTGCTAGATTCCGCGTCGAGCTCACCCAGATACTGACCGGTGAGAGCCCCAAGCTGCACACTTACTCGATGGTGCACAAGGGCAAAGGAGTCAGTGTCCAGCGAAGCCGGCACTACGATTACCAGAGCCTGGCGCCCAACTTCGTGCACAAGAAGGCCGAGCCATTCCTGGTCACAGTGGAGCCAGAGAAGTCCGAGAAGCGTGATGAGTTCAACTCGCACCCGGGACAGGAGTTTGACTACGTGCTGAGCGGCACACTGGCTGTCACCATCGGCGACGCCGAAGTGATACTGAACGAGGGAGACAGCCTCTATTTCGACTCTAGCCACCCGCATCAGATGCGGGCCCTGAACGGCCGCCAGGCGCAATTCCTGGCCGTGGTAGTGTAACCCAACAGGAGGAAGCGCCAATGCTGCTGGACAGATTCATCTCAGGACGTGATTTCAGCTCGTACGAAGACTTCAAGTCCAACCTCGAGATCCTTATCCCCGATAACTTCAACTTCGGCTACGATGTGGTTGACGAATTCGCCCGCACGACGCCGGATAAGCGCGCCATGGTTTGGTGCGATGATAAAGGAAACTTCCTGGAGTTCTCTTTCGGCGAGGTCTCCGAGATAAGCAACAAGATCGCCAGCTTCCTGACCTCTATCGGGGTCAAGAAGGGCGATCCCGTGATGATGATCCTGAAGCGCCGCTGGGAGTTCTGGGTGACGCTGGTGGCGCTGCACAAGATCGGCGCGATCGCCATCCCGGCCACGCACCTGCTGACTACGAAGGACATTGTCTACCGGATCAACCGCGCGGATATCAAGATGATCATCGCCTGCGATGACGAGCGCGTGCTGGACGCAGTGGACGAAGCACAGAAGGACTGCCCTACCTTGGAGCACAAGGCCGTCATCAGAATGAGCCGACAGGGCTGGTACTCTTTCGGCGATGAGATGAAGAAGGCTTCTGCTGACTTTGTTCGGCCTACGGGCGATGCCGCCACGCAGAACGGCGACAAGATGCTCCTGTACTTCACATCCGGCACGACTGGTATGCCGAAGATGGTGCTCCACGATTTCGCCTATCCGCTGGGACATATACTAACAGCCAAGTTCTGGCAGAACGTGCAGGACGATGGGCTCCACCTGACGCTTGCTGACACCGGCTGGGCTAAGTCAGCCTGGGGCAAGATCTACGGGCAGTGGACTGCGGGAAGCGCGATCTTCGTCTATGACTACGAAGGCAAGTTTGACCCGGCCGCGCTACTGCAGATGATGCAGCAACACAAGGTCACCACATTCTGCGGTCCCACCACAGTCTATCGTTTCATGGCTCAGGAGGATCTGACCAAGTACGACCTGAGCAACATCAAGTACTGCGTTACTGCGGGCGAGCCGCTTTACCCGGAGGTCTACCAAGGATTCCTGAAGACGACCGGGCTCAGGATCATGGAGGGTTTCGGGCAGACCGAGTCCGTCGTGATGATCGCTAACTACCCCTGGATGGAGCCCAGACCGGGGTCCATGGGCAAGCCGGCGCCCTGCTACGATATCGACATAATCAACGATGAGGGGAACTCCTGCGAAGTCGGCGAAGAGGGCGAGATAGTCATCAGGACCGATGGCGCCAAGATACCAGGCCTCTTCCGCGGGTACTACCGCGACGATGAGCTGACCGGGAAGATGTGGCATGACGGCCTCTACCACACAGGCGACGTCGCGTGGCGCGATGAGGACGGCTACTTCTGGTACGTCGGTCGGAACGACGACATGATAAAGAGCTCCGGGTACCGGATCGGTCCGTTTGAGGTCGAGAGTGCACTGATCGAGCACCCGGCGGTGCTGGAGTGCGCGATCACGGGCGTCCCCGATGAGCTGCGCGGGCAGGTGGTAAAGGCGACGGTGGTGCTATCGAGCGGCTACTCGCCATCCGAGGAGCTTGTAGAGGAACTGCAGAACCACGTGAAGTCGGTAACCGCGCCTTACAAGTACCCGAGGATTGTGGAGTTCGTGGAGTCGCTCCCGAGGACTATCTCGGGCAAGGTCCGGCGAGTCGAGATCAGAACAAAGGACAAGCACAAGGACTACAAGCCGGATTTGACGGCGGACTAGAGCCGCGGCCGGCGATTGGCCGGCCGCACCAGACCATCCTAGGCGTTTTCGAGCCCGATCTCTGCGTCTGTAAGGTAACACGCCGGATCGGGAGCCCAGACGTCTCCGTGGACTGCCTGTGCGCGGATGCGGAAGTTGGCGTTGCAGATGTCCAGCCACTTGCACTTCGCGCAGCGGCCCTTGAGGAGGGGCTTGCGGTTCTTGAGGCCGGCCATCAGGGGGTCGGACGTGTCCGTCCAGATCTCGCTGAACTTGCGTTCGCGCACGCTGCCGAACGAGTAGCTCCACCAGAACTGATCGGCATGAACATTGCCCTCGTTATCGACATCCGCGATGCCGATCCCGGAGCTGTTGCCGCCGTTCCACTGCAGGAGGCGGAGGACGTCGTTGGCACGAGGCGACTTTTCCCTCAGCATCCGCATGTAGAGATACGGCCCGTCGCAATGGTTGTCCACGGTGAGGATATCGACATCGAGCCCACGGCGGTGGAAGTCCGCGGTGCGGTCAATGATCAGGTCCACGGCTTTTCGGGACTCCTCGTGCGTGAGATCGTCCTTCGTCATCCCGCTTCCCCGTCCCGTATAGACCAAGTGGTAGAAACACGCCCGGGGTATGCGATGCTCCTCGATGAAGTCGAAGATAGCATCAAGCTCAAGATAGTTGTGCCGGGTCAGCGTGAGACGCAGGCCGCACTTCTGCCCCACGGCAACGCAGTTGTCGAATCCGCGCATCGCGGCCTCGAATGCCCCCTCCTTGCCTCTGAAGAAGTCGTTGCGTTCGCCGATGCCATCGAGGCTGATCCCAACGTAGCCGAAGTCGATCTCCTTGATCCGGCGGGCAACGCTTTCTGTGATAAGGGTGCCGTTCGTGGAGATCACAGGCCGGATGCCGAGTTCTCTGGCCAATGCCGCGTGGTCATAGATGTCCTGCCTGATCAGCGGCTCTCCGCCGGAGAAAAGCAGCACCGGCGCGCCGAAGTCGGCCAGGTCTCGGATCATCGCTTGAGCCTCATCGAACGTAAGCTCATTGGGATAGGATTTGTTCTCTGAGCAGGCGTAGCAGTGGATGCAGTGCAGGTTGCACCGCCGCGTCATATTCCACACGATGATGGGTTTCTTGTCGGACGAGTACTGGAGCAGGTGGGCGGGCATGTCTTTGCTCTGCCGGCCATATCTCAGCGTGTCTCCGGTAGTGGCGGTTCCGCAGTAGAGCTTGGTAATGCCGATCAACTATGCGCTCCTTTGGGTTCATACACGCAATAAGGCTCAGCGGCGAACATGCTGCCGGTGTCGGCATACGCCCGCGCGCGGCACCCCATACAGACTCGCTTGAACTCGCAATACCCGCACTTGCCCTGCAGGTTGTCCTCATCGCGGAGAGCCCTGAATACCTCGGCATCCTCCCAGATCTTTTGGAAGCTCGTTTGCCTGATGTTTCCGGCTGATACCGGCAGGTAGCCGCAGGGGTAGACCTCGCCCTTGTGCGAGACGAAGCAGACCGCCGACCCAGCCAGGCAGCCCTTAGTCACGGCATCATGGCCGTGTGAACTGAACTGCGGTTTGGTGCCATCTTTCTTCGCTCGGACTCTCATGATGCGATAGTAATGCGGCGCGCAGGTGGCCTTGAGCTGGATCGGGACGTCCTTCGACCGATCATAGAACCAGTTGAGTATCCGCTCGTATTCCTGAGGATCGATCATCTCGTCGTCGGCGATCTCCTTGCCGCAGCCCGTCGGCACCAGCAGGAACAAGTGCAGGGCAACGGCGCCTTCGCTGACGGCGAGGTCCAGGATATTTGGAATCTCTGCGATGTTGTGCCTGGAGACAGTAGTGTTGATTTGGTAAGGCACGTTCGCCGTTCTGATATTGGCGATGCCTTCCCAAGCCTGCCGGAACGCGCCGGGGATGCGCCTGAAGGAGTCGTGGGACTCGGCCGTTGCCCCGTCTATACTGACGCTCACGCGCTGTATACCCGCCGAGGAAATCTCCCGGGCCACGTCCGGCGTTACCATCGTGCCGTTGGTGGCAAGCAGCATCCGCAGGCCACTGGACGTACCATAACGGGCGATCTCGAAGACATCCGGTCTCACAAGCGGCTCGCCTCCACTCAGTACTAAGGCCGAACTGGAGAACGACGCTATCTGGTCGATAAGAGCTTTGCCCTCATCGGTGCTCAGGTCCTCCGGCGATCTTTGCTCGACGGGACACGCCCGGCAGTGCACACACTTGAGGTTGCACGCTGTGGTCATTTCCCAGAAGACGAGCCTGAGGTTATGGT
The DNA here is from genome assembly GCA_964523735.1 of uncultured bacterium. Taxonomy (GTDB): domain Bacteria; phylum Armatimonadota; class UBA5829; order UBA5829; family UBA5829; genus CAZFYZ01. The sequence goes on from CAZFYZ010000047.1 coordinate 11,799, forward strand.
CACTCTGATTCACAAAGATCCTCTCAGCTGTTGTCAGATGCTGCTCTGTGGCAGTGGTTGATTCCATCATAGCGCGATAGGCCGTTAACGTCCACCTCAGCAATGGATATGTATGTGTTCGGTCCTCTGCACATGTCATTTCGAGCAGGGCGAGAAATCTGCTTTTGCCAGTCTTCGTCTTGGACGGCACGCGCGAAAAGCAGATTTCTCACTGCGTTCGAAATGACATTCCCGCATGACTGAACTCTCTCATGGATATCTGGGACAACGTGAGGGGAGACCAAGGAGGGCGGGCATCAGGTCGATAGAGGAGGCGGCGGTTGAGAGTGGTCACGCTCTGACTGTTGGTCGGGGCGGCGAGATTCGAACTCGCGACCTCTAGTTCCCAAAACTAGCGCGCTAACCAAACTGCGCTACGCCCCGGCTACACCATTATACCATCAGATCGCGGTTGTGGCTATTGTCGGCTAAGGCGCCAGCAGTCTGAGGCACTTGGGGAGGACTCTGATGAGGACGCCGCTCTCGCCGGTAACGTCGCCATCGATCTGAGAGTGGACGGGTGGGTCGGACTCGACACGGACACTGGCACTCTTGAGACAGGTGGCGGTAAGGCCGGCGAGATCGGTCTGGAAGATGGTCGAGAGGCATTGGCCTACAAGCCTCAGCTTGGTAGTCGCGTTACCCTTCTCGAACACGATCACGTCCAGCAGGCCATCGTCAAAGACTGCCTCGGGCGCGATCTTGAAGCTGTAGGCATACGTGCCGCAGTTGGCCACCACGACAGCGAATGCCTCGGTCTCGAAGACGCCGCCGTCGTCCAAAGTCAAGCAGAATCTGGTCGGGGTGTACTTGATAAGCTGCTGGACAATCGCCGGCGCATAGGCCATCGTCCCCCACACATCTTTGACCTTCGGCTGGACTGCTTCTACAACCGCCGCATCAAAGCCAAAGCCTGCCATCAGGATGAACCGCCTGCCGTTGGCCTCGGCGACGTCGACCTCGCGGATGTTACCGGCGTCGATGATCTCGAAGGCTCTGGCGATGTTGTTCGACGGGATGCCCAGCTCGTGCGCCAACACGTTGCCGGTTCCGAGGGGAATGATCCCCAGCGGGAGGCCGGAATCTCCGATGCCGTTGATGGCCTGATTGATCGTGCCATCGCCGCCGGCGACTATCAACTGATCGAAGCCCTGTCCCACCGCTTGGGAGGCAAACTCGAACGCCTCAGTGGGATGCGTTGTGACGCAGGCGTGGACGTGCGGCATGTTGGAGACCATGTCGAGCAGCTTACGCTTCTCTTTGGCCGACTTGCCCTGGCCGGAGGTTGGGTTCACGATCAGGAGTGAGTGCATATCCAGGCTCTCCTAATCACGAAAGCACGAAAGGGAGAAAACACGAAAAAGGCCATAATTCGCGGAATTACTCCGGCAGGATTCGCACTCTTCTGTCTTGGACTTCGAGCCTGCCTTGCGAGTAGAGGGCGACGGCCTCCGCATAGATCCGGTGCTCCTGCGTCAAGACGCGGGCAGCAACAGTATCGGGTGTATCGTCGTACTCGACCGGGACTACCGCCTGCAACACGATCGGGCCGCTGTCGTATTCTTCGTCAACGAGGTGAACGGTCGCGCCTGTGAACTTGACGCCGCGCGCGATCACTGCCTCGTGCACGTGATGGCCATACATCCCTTTCCCGCCGAACGCCGGCAGCAGGGCAGGGTGCACGTTCATGATCCTGTTCCGGTATTCATCCACTATGTTCTGCCCCAGCACGCGCATATAGCCGGCGAGGCAGATAAGGTCGATCGAGCTATCTTTGAGAGCGGCGAAGACTGCGCTGTTGTAGGCGTCGTCAGTCTCGAAGCTCTTCGGGGAGATCGCAACAGTATGCACTCCCTGGCTTCGGGCGCGCTCCATTGCGGGTGCGTCATCCTTTACCCCAATCACCAAGGCCACTTCGCCTTTGATCTGCCCCGAGCGACAGGCGTCGATGATAGCCTGCATGTTGCTGCCGCGGCCCGCACCGGAGACGAGGACGGCGATTCTGATTCCACCAGCATCCCCCATGTCCTCGTCATTTCGAACCCTTCGACCGTGCTCAGGACAGGCTCCGTGAGAAATCTGCTTTTCCAGGGACTCCCCAAAAGCAGATTTCTCGCCCTGCTCGAAATGACGTCGGTCTGAGGTCATATGACCGTGACTTCTCGGCCGCCCTTGTGGACTTCGCCGATGATAGAGGCGATCTCGCCCTCGCGCTGGAGGATGTCAACGACCTCGATGCCGCGCTCCTTGGCCACAACCATCACGAGGCCTATACCCATGTTGAACGTGCGGTGCATCTCGGTCGGGTCGATCCCGCCCTTGTCCTGGATGAGCTGGAAGATCGGCGGCACGCCCCAGTAGCGGCGCTCGACCGTCACCTGGCAATCGGTCGGCAGCACGCGGGGGATATTGCCGTAGAACCCGCCGCCGGTGAGATGCGCCATCGCATGAACCTCGTACTCGGCCATCACAGCCTGGACGGACTTGAGATAAGACTTGTGCGGCGTGAGCAGGACGTCGCCCAGCACCGCGCCGAGCTCAGGGACATACTGATCGACCTTGTAGTCGTTATCCTCAAAGAGAACCTTGCGGACGAGCGAGAAACCGTTGGTGTGGAGTCCGGAGGAGGCCAGTCCGATCAGAACATCGCCCTGCTGGACCTTGGAGCCATCGATGATCTTCTCTCGATCCACAAGCCCGACGATGCAGCCCGCTATATCGGATTCGCCCTCGATGTAGACGCCGGGCATTTCCGCGATCTCGCCCCCGAGAAGCACGCATCCGGCCTCGCGGCAGGCGTCCGCCATGCCCTTCACGACAGCCGCGGCGACTTGAGGCTGCAGCTTGCTGGTCGCGTAGTAGTCCATGAAGAACAGAGGCCTGGCGCCCTGGACGAGGATGTCATCGATGCAGTGGTTGACTATGTCCTGTCCGACCGTATCGTAGCGGTTCATCATCCCGGAGATTTTGATCTTGGTGCCGACGCCGTCGATCGAGGATACCAGCACCGGGTCCTTCATATCGCCCGCATCCAGCCTGAACATCCCGCCGAAGCTGCCGACATCCGTTAGGACGTTAGCAGTATAGGTCGACTGAACACTTTCCTTCAGCCGAAAAACGGCTTCTTCGCCAGCTTCGATATCAACGCCCGCGTTTTTGTAGGTTGCGCCTTCTTCTGCCATGCCACCTCCCTGAAACGATGTTATTAAACCGCGAAGGGGGGTGGAATGTCAAGGCGAATCGAGCCCGTCACGAAAGCACGAAAGGACGAAAACGCGAAAGCGGAGGGGGAATCGGACCCGCATCGCGAGGTCCGACGGCTGAGATCAGCGGAATGCGAGCAGGGCTGCGGTGAGATACTTGAGCATTTCTATGGCCTGGCTGAGTCTGTCGTGCTGGTTGTAGACTCAGCCAGGAGGTGCGTCAAGGGATGGGGTCCTCGTTCGGCTCAAACGGTTCTACGTTTGCATCGGTCTGATCCTTGACGAGCGGCAACGTCCCGGACGGCAGACCCATCACGTAGGTATTGCCCGTGCTCAGGCCCATTGAGTGGATGATCCGCAGAGGCAGCATGCCCGGGCTTTTCTCCATCATTCTCGCAGCGTTCGCGAGGCTCCGTAGAGCAGCGGTCTCCCCTCGGGCGCGTTCCAGCGCCGCAAGGCCTTCCTGCCTTGCCTTCACGACCTGCAGAAACACCTTCTTCAGCTCTCCCGGCAGGGTAATATCCCTGAGCTTGAGCGAGATCAGCTCAAGCCCGAGTGCTTCGACCAACGGCCGAGCAGCTTCGGTAAGCTTCTCCGCAATCTCTGCCCGTTGAGCCAATAGATCATCGAGAGTCACGGCGCCCACTGCCTCACGAAGAGCGACCTGCAGAGCAACATAGAGCGAGCTATGGTAGCTGGCTGTCTTGTTGATTGCCAGATCCGCGTCCGCGACTCGGTAGTCCACGGCCAGGCTGGTCTTGACCGGCAGCCCATCGGACGTGAGCACTTCCTGTCCGGGGACGCACTCTGTTACCGGGCGGATATCTGCGTAGGTTACGTGCGTGGTATGCCGCCAAAAGGCATACCTGCCTGGCGGCAACAGGCCCACGTATCGCCCTCTAACGTACTTGAGCCCGCGCTGGTACTCAAAGATCGTAACCGTGAGCATGATGCGCCGGTAGATGATGGCGATCACAATAGCAAGGACAGCGTAGAGCAGGATCAAGTATGGGCTCATCTTGTTTGCCTTTCAGTAGATAAGCTCCCGGCTCAGCAGGTCACAGATGGACGGCGGAGGGGTTAGCCTGCAGGGCCGTACACGTGTTGCCAAGGGCAGACCCGCCGAGACGGGAGCGGTGGGGAGTTGCACCCCTGTCCTATGAACAAACGAGTGCGCCAAGTGCAAAGCCCGTCGGACTACGTCATCAGGGCTGCATAGCTGCATCTCGTGGGCTAATCATAGCGCTTGTAGGCAAGCTAGATCAATAGCTGAGATGGCTTTATCGTGGCGGGAGTAACACGCCGAAGTGTATTCCGTTGACCTGATCGCCTACTGACTTGCCAGCAGCAGCACGATGGCGAAGATGAAGCGGTAGTTGACGAATAGGTTCAGGGGGTTCTTCGCCAGGAACCGCATCAGGAAGTGAATGGCAAGATATCCCACGATAGCAGAGGACAGGAACCCAACGACGAATGGGGCGGCCTGGAAGTCGGCGCCTATGTTCTTGAAGCTCATCAGGCCAGCGCCAAGGATAGCCGGAGTCGAGAGAAGGAAGCTGAATCGGGCGGCGGAGGCGCGGTCGATGTTGCGGAAGAGGCCCGCGGAGATCGTGATCCCCGAACGAGATACGCCCGGGAACAGCGCCAGTGCCTGAGCAATTCCGATGGTGATGTAGTCGGTCCAGTTCATCGAAGCGATGCCGCGCTTCTGCTTGCCGACTCTTTCGGCCAGCAACATGATGAGGCCGACGCCCATCAGCACGCAGGCAATCACCGGGACCATCAGCGGCCAACCGCGGAGAGCTTCTATCTTGTCCTCGAGCAATGCTCCCACGATCGCGGCAGGGATCGTGCCGACCATGATCGGCAGCAGCAGGTTTCGGTTGGCGCCAGACTCTGCGGTATTGCGGCGTAGCGGGCTGGACAGAATCGCTGCCCAGTCTTTGCGGAAGTAGATGATGACCGCAAGGATTGTCCCCCAATGCAGCGCAACGTCGAACGCCAGCCCCATGTCCTTCCAGCGCAGAATGGTCGGGATGGTGAGCAGATGGGCACTGCTGGATATGGGGAGGAACTCGGTCAGTCCCTGGATGATGCCTAGTATTATCGCGTGCAGAATCACTATACGTCGCTCCGGAATACCCTGAGGTTACTTGATCAGTTCGAGGTCGGCCGCATCGCGGGAGCACTCCCGCTGCTCACGCGGTTTGATGTAATAGAGCCTGAGCATCTCGCGCACGATGGCGGCCACCGGCGCTGCGATGAACATACCCACCACACCCATGAACTCCGCACCAATCAGCAGCACGATGATCACCGCCGCCGCGTGCAGGTGAAGCCGGTAGCCGATCAACTTGGGCATGATGAACTTGCTTTCGGCGAAGTGCATCACGACGATGAACAGAAGCAGGTAGAGCGGAAGCGCCAGAGCCCCGTTGGAGTAGACCAGCCCAACCAGGATGATCGGTATCCCGCTCACGACCGGGCCAATGATCGGGATCGCCCTAGTGACGCCGGCAAACAGCGCAAGCACGACAACGTAAGGCAGCCCCACGAAATAGAGAAACCCGCCGGTGAGGATTCCGGCCAGCGCACACAGAATGATCTGCCCGAACACGTAGCTCTGCAGGATCTCGCCGACGGCGCGGCCGATCTTGAGTGCCTCTCGTCGCTTTGCAGGCGAGACCAAGCCATACATCTCGCGGCTCATTCCCTTGTAGTCCAACAGGAAGTAGAAGGCAAGCACTGGGATCAGGATCAGCTCGAGCGCGTACTCGACGGACGAGGTCGTAACCTGCAGGAGCCTCTGCGCCGAGGCGCCCAGACCCGCGGTCAGACGAGTGTAGTCGAGCTTGCCCACGATCTCTTTCACGCTGGGTGGCACCTGGGTCTTGTACCAATCAGATGCGGACTGGAAGACTTCACCGAGCTGGACCGTGTACTCGCCAACTTTGCTCGAGAACTGATTGAGTTCTTCCTGGAACGGTGTGATGAACAGTGCTATGCACAGCCCCGCCAAGGCCAGGAACGCCGTGAAGACAACTATTGTGGCGATGAGACGACGCGTCTTGGGGCGGATCCGGTTGCCCCCTATGCGCCTGCAAGCCAGCCAGTCAACCGCAGGCAGCAGGGCATAGGTCAGAACTATGGAGGCAAGCACAGAGATAACTACGCTGCGGACGCGATAGATGACGTAGGCGAGCGCGATCCACAGGAGTACACGCGCAAGCCACGCCCCCAGGCGCCGGAACACGCCCCAGGTTATCTCTACAGAACGCTCGATGTCGTAGTTGTCAGTCACTCCAACCGCCTTGGAAGGGAGCTAATCGCGAAAACGCGAAAGGGCGAAAGCGCGAACTGGGAACCACGTTTCGGGTCAGGGTGACCCCGAAACAACGCTCGGTTTCTGGACATGGTTTCGTTCTTTCATATGCTGCGGGAACTCCGGCCTGTGCAGCGTTATGGCGCTAGTTGTCAGACTCGTTCCCGCATCATAGCCAGGGCCACCCGGTTGTTCCGTTGTTTCGGGTCACCTTGACCCGAAACCCCTGATGGCTTCCCATATCCGCTCGGACGCATGGCCGTCGCCGTAAGGATTCGCGGCCTGGGCCATGGCCGAATACGCGGATGGGTCCGTTAGAAGTTTCTCCGCCTCGCTCGCTATAACCTCCGGGTCTGTACCAACGAGTTTGGCGTTGCCTGCCTCGACGCCCTCGGGTCGCTCCGTGGTCTTGCGCAGGACCAGAACGGGCTTGCCGAGGGATGGCGCCTCTTCCTGTACACCGCCGGAGTCCGTGAGGATCAGGTGGCTGGCCTTCATCAGGTGTACGAAGGGCACGTAGTCCGGCGGCTCGATGAGCGTGACCCGATCGACGGACTCGAGCTCGGGGAATACGACCTCGCGCACGATGGGGTTCTTGTGAACCGGGAACACGACGCTCAAATCAGGGTGGCGCGCCAGGATCGTCTTGATCGCGCGGCAGACGTCGCGCATAGGCTCGCCCCAATTCTCGCGCCGGTGAGAAGTCACAAGAATCATCTTGCCCGATTCCGCAGCGGCCTTGACCTTGGGATCTTCGAATGTGTACTCCATCGCGGCGACGTTCAGCAGGGCATCGATCACTGTGTTGCCGGTGACGAAGATGCTTGAGTCCTGCACGCCCCCGGCGAGAAGAGCTTGCCTTGAGCGTTCGGTGGGAGCAAAGTGCAGATCGGCCAGCACACCCGTCAGCCGGCGGTTGATCTCCTCGGGGAACGGGTCGAGCTTGTTGTCCGTGCGCAGGCCGGCCTCGACGTGGCCAAATGGGACCTTGCAGTAGAACGCGGCAAGGCTTGCGGCGAAGGTGGTGGTCGTATCGCCCTGGGCGAGGATCAGATCGGGCATGACCTCGCTGATCACACGCTCCAGACCCTCCAGAGCGCGCGTCGTTATCTGCGCGAGGGTCTGCTTTGCGGACATGATGTTGAGGTCGTAGTCAGGCGTGAGCTGGAACGTGTGCATGACCTGCTCGAGCATCTCGCGGTGCTGACCGGTGACGGCAAGAACCGTCTCGACCTCGTCAGCGTGGCGCTTGAGCTCTATCACGACCGGCGCCATCTTCAGCGCATCCGGCCTCGTACCACAGATTGCGAGGATCTTCTTCATATTCACTCTTCAAGAACCCTAGTCACGAAAGAACGAAAGCACGAAACGGGAAGGGGACGAATGGAGAAGGGCGGCCTCTCTCTTTCCGTTTTCGCGCTTTCGCGATCGAAATCCCTTTCCTACTTAACGTAACTGAACAAAAGGTAGGCGGCGGCGCAGAAGGCGAGGGTGATCGCGTAGATGACCCAGATCGTCTGCCGGTGCGAGAGGCCCCGGTCGAGCAGGCGATGGTGCAGGTGGCTGGTGTCGGCCTCGTGAATCTTCCTACCGGAGACAATCCGCCGCACTACTACGAAAGTGGTGTCGAAAAGCGGAACTCCCAGCACCAGCACCGGCGCCGCGACCGCCACGAATGCAGCTATCTTGAACGCGCCGCCGATCGATACCCCCGCAAGCGCAAATCCCAGGAACTGCGCTCCCACCGTGCCCATGAATATCTTGGCCGGGGGGTAGTTGAACCTCAGGAATCCGAGCCCCGCGCCCATCAGCGCTGCCGCCATCACGGCCGATATCTCGAACCTTGGGCCGGAGCGCATAGCCATAAGCATCAGGCTGCCGGAAGCAATTACAGCGATTCCGGCGGCAAGTCCGTCAAGCCCGTCCATACAGTCCAGGGCCTTGGTGACCATCAGTATCCAGAGCACCGTAAGCGGGGCGCCGAGCCATCCGAGCCACACGAGACGCCCGCCGCCCTGAAACGGGTTGGTGATGTGCTTGATCTCAACTCCGAAGAGGACCAATACGATACCGCCGGCGACAATTGTCAGCGCCTGAGCCCACCCCGGCAGCTCAAATCTGTCATCCAAGACGCCCACAACCGCAACCAGCGTCCCGCCCAGCAGCAGGCCCTGGACCTGGCGGAGGACCTGCTTGTCGTTCAGCATCTCCGGCCGCCAGAGCAGGACCGCAACTAGCGCGGCGACGAACCCTGCATACATGGCCACACCGCCGAGCATGGGGGTCGGCCTGGCATGTACTCGTCTGCCACCGGGATGCGCGACAACCTCCCACTTGTGCGCGAGTGTTTGCACCAGGGGGGTCATAAGAAGCGCGACGACCGCACTCACGACGGCAGCCAAGATAACGGTGTAGATAGCTTGCAATGGTCCTTCCGTAGACGCGTGATTGGGCTGGGGAGATTATACTACGGTGCGCAGGACTCCATCAACCGCACTAAGGCAGAGGGTGCTGCGATAGAGCTGTAGCGGGCGTCTCTGACGCCCCGGGGAGGCGTCGGAGACGCCTGCTACAACCGGGAACCGCGGCGGCAAAGGCAGGCATCTTTGATCGCTCGTTACTTCCACCTGAAGACCAGGTGCACTGGGCCTTTGCCTCTCACCACGTGGCCGCCGTCGCAGTTGATGGCGGAGTTCACGGGCAGAGTGTTGCTGATGAAGTGGGATAAGCGCCAGATGTCGCTCTTGCCCTGGATGATGAAGATGAAGTTCTGGTTGAGCGCTATCGCCATACGATCAGTGTGCTTGTTCATGAACGCGACTGAGAAGCCGTCTCGTTGGAGCGGAACAAGGCGCTGTCCGAGCGCAAGGGCGCTGATCCCGGTCTTGCCCTTGACGGCACAGTAGTCCTGGGAGATGCCCAGCCTACCATCGGCATGTACGGCCACATAGCTCCGGCCGGTGCGTGCGTGAGCGAGGATCGCGCCGTCTCGCTGCAGGAAATCCGCGAGCGCCATGGACTGCGAGTTGTGGAAACTGCCCGTGCAGGCAATGACGCCGTTCGTCCTGAGCTTGGCCTGCTTGCACGTCTCGCCCGAGGAGTCGTAGGTTATCAATGTCTCCAAGTGCTCGCAGTGCGGAAGCTGTGTCACGCGGAAAGTTCGGCCCTTGTGAACAGCCATCCATTGCTTGACGACGTGCGGGGGGTGCCACTTGTCCTTTTTCGGCTTTGCGGCCGGAACTCCGAGCACGCAGGCCTGTTCGGCCGGCTTCAGAACGCGCGCTGCTCGCTTGAGTGGAGGCGCGGGCTTGTCGTGATGCAGCATGAACGGCAGCACGAAGAGAGCCGCCGCGATCACCACGATAAAGACAGCGGCTATCAGCACACGGCCACGCGCTCTTGTATTCGGTTGCTCGGCAGGATGTCCCACGTAAGGGTATTCCTTGTGCAGTGTGGTTCCGATCACCTGGGAGAGACTTTGGCAAGCGTTCGGAGCTATACACTCATCAATACGGCATAGACGTGCTCAAGCATTCCCGATGGGAGGCAGGACCGGGCCTGGTTGCCCCTCAGCAGTCCTGCAGTGGAGGCCGGCCGTCGCGCCAGTTCCACTCGATGTCTTCGATGAATCGGGTCAATGCCTGGGTAGTGCTGACCCCGTGGTCGCCGTAGTGATCGGTCAGACAGTTGAGAACCTCCCGCGCCGCAGCTTGGGAAGAGTGCGCCAGAAGCTCCTGTGTAAGCTGCTTGAACGCCTCGGGCTTGTTCTCCGCGCGGTCCACCTGCCACATCAGCCACTTGTAGGATGGGAAGAGCAGCTTGTTGTGCGCGAGGATGAGCCGCGCGGAGTAGAGGGCCATATCGGCGGCCGCCTTGTTCAGGAGGAACGGGTCCTGGCGGCGCTCGGCCTCGCCCGCAAACCAGGGCAGGACTGCCACCTGTGAGTAGAACGACTTGATCTTGTCGGCTTGCTGGTGCTCCGGATAGACGGGGATGCTCTTCACCAGCTCTTCGAGCCCTGGGATGTGGGAGTAAGCCACGAACGCGCCGGTGAAGGCCCATCTGGCGGGTTCGCTGCCGTGATCGGCGCAGTCGAGAATGAACTGGTGGTCGATATACTTTCCGTCGATGTAGCCGTCGGGATAGTCGCAGAAGTCCTGCGATATGAGGAAGTGATCGCCCCTCTCCCGGCAGTCGGCGTACTCCTCCGGCGTCGTCACAAGCATGACATCCACGTCCGAGTTCTCGCCAGCCGTGCCCTTGGCGACCGACCCGCCAATGATGAGCGCGAGGTAGCGGGAGTCCGGCTCGTAGCGCTCGGTGAGCTTGTCGATAACATGTTGGTGGTGGGGTCTGATCATCGATATCTCTCCACGAACGTCCGCTTCAGCCGCTCGAACTCTGCGATATGAGCTGTCAGCTTGTCCTTGTCGCACGCCGAGCAGATACTGGCTCCCTGCTTCCTGCCGGCGAGGATTGTGTAGGCGGTTCCGCCGCATCTCTTGCAGACGGAGTACTGGTGACCAGGCTTCGACCAGTAGGGTTTGTGGAAGAGGCCCTTTGTCCTCGGTAGTGCTACTGAAAGCCGGGCATAATCCTCCAGTGAGTATTCGTTCCCGATCTGGACTTCTTTGAGGTTCCTCAGGGCTGTCAGCGGCTCCAGTCCTCCCTCGCGCGGTCTGACGGCGAATAGCTCCAAATACTCCAGGTGTTTCAGATCGGCGAGTGGACTGAAGCTCTCGCAGTAGATCGCTCCGCAGTTGGCAGGGATGCTCATTGTTGCGGCAAGCGAGAGCACATGAAGTTGTGTGAGCCGGCCTACAGGCTCCACTGAGAAGTCTTTCTTGCTGATCGTGAGCGCCAGCACGCGCAGGTTTGGCAGATCATCAAGAAACATGAGGTCGTGGATGGAGCGGAGCCAGGCAATCTCAAGATTCTCAAGTCGGTGCAGAGAGCGCACAACGTCAAGTTGCCGCTGGTTCGTCTGCGCCACCCACAGATGCCTGAGCTTCGGAAAGTCCAGTAGAGGCGTGTAGTCCTTGATGCTGCCGAACACAGCCAGCCTGTCCGCACTACGGTCGATGTTATCCCAGTCGTGCACACAGAACTTGTCAGGCACGTTCCGAAGCTCGGCCTGTTTTAGGAACACGAGAGCACTCCCTCCCGGGACTACATCGCGTAAACCGGAAACGCGCCGGTCAGCTCGAGGACCTCTTTGGCAATCTTCGCTCGCTCGGCGGCGTCGGTGGGCGAGTCTGTGAGATGGGTGAGGCAGCGGACGATGAGATCGGCTATCCTGGCCATCTCGGGCTCCTTCATGCCGCGCGTGGTGACGCATGGTGTTCCGATACGGACTCCACTGGTGATTGTGGCCTTCTGCTCGTCATAGGGGATCATGTTCTTGTTGACCACGATCCCGATCTCGTCGAGCGCCTCCTGCGCGGCCTTGCCTGTCGTGCCGAGCGGGGTGCAGTCGGCGAGCATCATGTGGTTGTCGGTTCCACCGCTCACAAGCCTGATCCCGCCCTTGGCGAGGCCCTCAGCCAGCGCCTTGGAGTTCTTCACGATCTGCTTCTGGTAGTCCTTGAATGAGGGCTGCATGGCTTCCTTGAGGCAGACGGCCTTCGCAGCGATCACGTGCTCGAGCGGGCCGCCCTGCAGGCCTGGGAAGACCGCGCGGTCGATGGCCTTGGCGAACGCTTCCTTGCAGAGGATCATCCCCGCGCGCGGACCCCTGAGGGTTTTGTGCGTCGTGAACGTAACGATGTCGCAGTGCGGCACGGGCGAAGGATGCTCGCCTCCCGCAACCAGCCCCGCGATGTGTGCGATGTCCGCCATCAACGCCGCGCCGACCTTGTCCGCGATCTTCCGGAAGCGGGCGAAGTCGATGGTGCGCGGATAAGCCGTCGCGCCGGTGACTATGAGCTTGGGCTTGCACTCCATCGCCAGTTTCTCGATCTCATCGTAATCGAACTGCTCTGTCTTGCGATCGACACCGTAGAAACAAGGCTGATAGAGCACACCGGAGAAATTGACATTGCGGCCGTGGGTCAGATGCCCGCCCTGCGACAGGTCCATCGCCATGAACTTGTCGCCCGGCTCCATCACGGCATAGTATGCGGCCATGTTGGCGCCAGAACCGCAGTGGGGCTGGACGTTGGCGTGGTCGGCGCCAAAGAGCTCCATCGCGCGCTGGATGGCGAGTTCTTCGACTTTGTCCACAAACTCGCAGCCGCCGTAGTAACGTTTACCGGGGTAACCCTCGGCGTATTTGTTGGTAAGGACCGAACCCTGAGCTTCCATGACTGCTTGGCTGGCGTAGTTCTCCGAGGCGATCAGCATCACTTTCTGATTCTGCCGTTTGACGTCGTCCGCGATGATCTGCGCGATCTGCGGGTCTACCTGAGATAGCGGGGCAGCGATGTCGCTCATAAGCTGGGACATTGGTCTTTCTCCTGTTAGCGATTGTCCATTGCGTTGATCTTTTCGACTCGGCGTTCGTGACGGGAGCCGGCTTCGAACTCCGTGCGAAGGAATGCCAGGGCGATCTCGAAGCCGAGGCCTGCCCCTACTACACGGCTGCCGACGCACAGGATGTTGGCGTTATTGTGCTGCCGCCCCATCTTCGCTGAGTAGGGCTCGGAGCATGCCACGGCTCGGATGCCGCGGGTCTTGTTGGCTACCATGCTCACGCCTATACCGGTCCCACAGACCAGGATGCCGTATTCGAACCGGCCCGATGCGACTGCGTCAGAGACTTCGCGCGCGATGTCGGGGTAGTCCACTGATTCGGTCGAGAACGTGCCGAAGTCCTGCGGATGATAGCCTGCTGACTCAAGAAGGTCTCGAAGCTCCTCTTTGAGCGGGTAGCCCGCGTGGTCGGAGCCGATAGCTAGTGTGATGTTGTTACCTGGGGTTGTTTCCAATGCTCTTCCCTCCGCGGATATTATAGTCCGCGCCCGATGAAGCTGTAAAGGCGGGAATTGACCTGAGCGCGGGGCTGTGGCACAATGGCCCAGGTCAACGAATATGGATGCTTTGTACGCAGCATATATGGGTCTCGGGCCGAAGCCTGTGCCGCACGTCGAGCACTGGTCCTGCCCGGACGCCGAGACATATCTGGCTGGGATCGACTACTACGATCATCCAAAGCTCTGCCGGGAGCGCCTGCGGGAGCTGTATCCGTGTCTAGGGTTGGGAGTGCCCGCTGAGGACACGCCGATCCCCCGCCCCGAGCCTGACAGGGGAGAAGAGGACAGGCACCGCATTCGCTGGGGCCAGGGCGATAGCTGGGTCTGGGACTGGGGCAAGAGCTTCGGCTCCGTTGAGGAGGCTCTGGAGTTCTCTCCCCTTGAGCAGGGCGACTTCACCAATATCCCCGTGGTGGAATCGCAGGACTACACAGACGAAGAAGCGCTGTACCAAAGATACCGGAGCTGGTACCCGGCCGAGTGGGGAGACAAGGCGCCCGAGGGATCAAAGGCAAGTGTTGGGTTCTACAACACTATGTTCATGTGGCCGCTGCTGACATTCGGCTGGGATGTGTTCCTGCAGATCTGCCTGGACGAGCGGTTCGAGCGCATAATGGACGAGTTTGCCGAGATCAAGGCGGATCTGGACCTCAACATCGTCGGCATGAA
>CAZFYZ010000048.1:0-25898 GCA_964523735.1 uncultured bacterium
TATGCGTCGGAGGGCAGTCTGCACCGACGCTAGCTCCCGGCCTCTGCCACCACGCCCGCTCCTGCTTCGGTGCAAAAGGCCTCCCGAAGCATCCGCTGACGCCCGCCATCCACGCAACACACTTACAGAGTCGGAGGCACGAGTCTTCGCAGTCACGTGGGGGCATCTTTCGACGTGCTCAAGATGAACGGTTGTGGGCTCGTGCTTAGCTGAATGCGTGTCTCATGGGACGCGCCCCGCCCAACCCAAAACTCAAAACTCAAAACTCACAACCCGCCCTTAGCTCCCGGCCACTGCCACCACGCCCGCCTTCCCCAATTCATAATTCGTAATTCATAACTCGTAATTCGCCCGCTCCCCCGCTCCTGCTTCGGTGCAAAAAGCCTCCCGAAGCATGCGCTCACGCCGCTGGCCATCACAAACCTCAAACCACAAATGCGCTGAAGCGCGACCCCCCCAACTCAAAACTCAAAACTCAAAACCAAAGGCATCCCCAACTCCTAGCTCCCAACCCCTTGCTAAATCCCCGTGAACAAGATTTAGCTGAAATATCCCGCCAGTACGGAGTACTTTTTGCCCTCTGAAGCGACTTGTAATTATGGGAGGCAAACATCCGTTCGCACTCTGTCCCCCTCCCTTCCCTTCAGCGTAATCAAGTCATTCAGCGGTTCAGCGTTTCAGAACCCACCCACTTCCAAACCAAAGGAGCCCCCCAAATATGTCTTTCGCGCTTTCGCCCCTTCGCGTTTTCGCGATTATGTCCCTTCTCAAAGGAGCTTCCCCAAGATGCCTTTTCTGGCTTTCTAACTTTCTGGCTTTCGCGATAGGAGTCCCTTCCCTTCTGAAAGAAGCTTTCCCAAAATGTCTTTCTGGCTTTCGCTCATTTCGGGGTTTCGCGATAAGAGCCCCTTCCCTTCCAGCCCCACAAATCGCAACTCGCCAGACGAACTCCTCCCCACGCTTGCAGCAAGCACGAGTTCGTTCCGCTCAGTTGAGGGTTCGGAGGTCCTTCGCGAACGGCCCGAGCACTTCCGGGCCGGTCTGGGTCATCGCAACGTTATCCTCGATGCGTATTCCCCCCATTTCAGGCAGATATACGCCGGGCTCGACGGTGTGGAACATGCCCGTGTCGATCTGTTCGCGTCCGCCTGGGAGGAGCACTGGGGTCGGCTCGTGGTAGCCGAAACCCAGCCCGTGGCCGGTAACGTGGAAGAAGCCGTGCTCGAAGCCTGCGTCTCGGATGACCGACCGCGCCGCTTCATCGACAACACCCGTCTTGACCCCCGGGCGAATCGCGTTGATCGCGGCTTCCTGTGCACCGAGCACAGCCTGGTACACATCGAGTTGAAGCTGGCTCGGGGTTCCTGCGACCCGGACGCGCGTCCGATCGCTCCAGAACCCGTCCGCGACCACCGCGAGTTCAAGCAGCGCCAGGTCGCCGGATTCCAGCTTGCGGTGGGTGGAGATTTCCATAGGCCGGTAGCCGAGGGCTGTTTCCGCCGCGCCTGTAGAGCATTGCGCAAAAGCGCGTACGCGCTTCGCGCCCTTGTGGCCGCTGCCCTTGAGCATTACCGCCCGCTCGACCGCCGTCACAATCTCCAGCCCGCTGATTCCCACATCGGCGACACTGAAGAACTCTTCCAGCCCGAACGCGGCGGCCTCACAGGCTATGCGCAACTTCTCGACCTCTATCGATGTCTTGCGCGCGCGAAGTTGACGGAGCGCGTCTGTCGCGTCGACAAGCGCTTCCGTGCCAAACACGCTCTCCAGCATGCCGCGAGTGGCCGATGCAGGGACAGCAGGCTCGGCGGCGTTCCAGGGTGGGGCGACGGCCTCGAAGCTTCCCTCATGGCCGACTCGACTCCAGCCCTTACCGGCCGAGGCCTGCCTCAAAGCGTCAGCGATGGCTTCGTAGGGGTTAGGCGAGCCCAGAACGCCGAACTTGAACGTCACGATGCGGCCCTGCCAGAGGTCTGCTGCGGTCTCGGCCTCCTCGCAATGGGGGACGACTATGGTTGGCTCTCCGTCGGCGGGAAACAGCACGAACGACCAGCCATTCAGCGGCCAGCACCCGCTCAGCAGGAGCACGTTCTCCGGCAGGCGGCAGACGAGCGCGTCGAGCGTGCGCACGTGCATAACGCTCTTCACGTTGGTGAGTCTCTCGTTGTCCATCTTCCCTCCAGCAAAGCCAGTCATGGGTCATGTGTTATGGGTCATGGAAGCCGCCCCACGACCCGCGACTCACGACCCATTACCCATGACCCAACGACACAAGGACGCTTGCCCCTACTCGGTCCAGTACTTGGCGCCGGGCAGGCTGCCGTCCATAACATAGCCGCCGTCGATGACAAGCACCTGGCCGGTCATGTACCTAGCCTCTTCGGAGGCGAGATAGGTCGCGCCGGAGGCGATCCACTCAGGCTGCGCGATCTCCTGCAGCGGGATGCGCTGGTAGAGAGCCTCTTTGACCGCGGGGGTGTACATGGGGAGGGTCAACTCCGTGTAGGTCGCGCCTGGCTCGATGCAGTTGACGGTGATCTTGTGCGGTGCCAACTCCGTTGCGAGGGTGCGGCTGAAAGCTTCCATACCGCCCTTCGCAGCCGTATAGGCGCAGGCCTGCGGCTCGGAGAGCTGAGCGTGGATCGAGGAGATGTTCACGATTCTGCCGCCGCCGCCCTGGCTGATCATCTGCTTGGCCGCCTCACGGCAGTTGACGAAACAGCTCCGCAGGTTGTTGCGGAGAATCCTGTCCCAGTCTTCATCACTGGTGTCGATGGTGTAGGACTGAAGGATGATGCCGGCGTTGTTGACCATAATGTCCAGCCGGCCGAAGCTCGACACAGCCTTGGCCACAAATGCCTTCGCCGCCGCGCTGTCTGCCGCGTCTCCGGCGATCGAGACGGCCTTTCCGCCTGCTGCCACGATGTCATCCACGACAGCCTGTGCTCCTGCCGCGTTGAGGTCAGCGACCACGACCGACGCGCCCTCAGCCGCGAAGCCTTTGGCGATTGCCTTGCCAATTCCCGATGCCGAACCAGTTACTACAGCTACCTTGTTTGCGAGTCTCACTATGAAGCCCCTTTCTATTCCGTTGAGAATGGGATGTTATGGATTACTCCATCAAGTGCTTTGGAGACGTGCGATCTCATTGCTTCAGCCGCTGCCGCCGCGTCCTTGCGCTTTAGAGCAGCCAGCACTTTCTCGTGCTCCTCGACGGCCTGCTTGGCCCGTTCGAACTCCTGCCCGACTTCCCTGCGGAAGAAGCTGACGAGGTTGTTGAGGTTCGAGAGAATCTTCTGCAGTCTCTTGTTTCCGCTGCGTTCGACTATCAACTGATGCAGCTGAGCATCGAACTCAAACGCGGGCTCGGGATCGTCAACGCTCAGCGCCGCCTTTGCCTTGCCGGCCAGTGTCTCAAGATTCCTGATGTCGCGCTCGGAGAATCTGGTCGCAGCTCGCGAGGCAGCCAGGCCCTCGAGGATCGCGCGGATCTCGTAGAGTTCAGCGGCATCCTGACGGCTGAGCTGCTTTACACGAATGCCCTTCCGAGGCATGAGTTCGACGAGTTCGTCCTGCGCCAGTCTCCTCATAGCCTCGCGAACCGGTGTGCGGCTAACGCCCAACTCGGCCGCGAACTGCTCCTCGGTTATCCGCGTGCCAGGGGTCAGAACGCCCGAGACTATCTGCTCAGTCAGGATGTCATAGACCCGGCTGTCTATGTTGCGTTGGTCCAGTTGTTTCAGTCCCAGCCTCATTCAAGTCTCCAGTGATCTGCACAAGGTATGCTGTATTCGCATTCATTGTAACACAGCGGCTTTATAACATCCTAGACGCAACCACTGACGACGCTCCGGACGGCGTTCTCTATATCGTCCTCCCCGGGAATCACGAAGTTCTCAAGAGGCGGGCTAAACGGGATGGGTGTGTCCTTGGCGCAGACCCTGACAACGGGCGCGTCCAAGTAGTCGAAGCAATCGTTCGAGATTCTTGCGGCGATCTCAGCCGCTGCACCACATGTGAATGGCCCCTCGTCCACAATCACCGCGCGACCGGTCTTACGCACCGAGGTGAAGATGGTCTCCCAATCCATCGGCACAAGCGTGCGTGGGTCCAGTACTTCCACATCGATGCCCTGCGCGGACAGTCTCTCGGCGACAGCGAGCGCTCTACTCACCATGAGTGAGATAGCTACAATCGTGACGTGTCTGCCCTCGCGCTTGATGTCAGCGGTCCCGAGTGGGATCGTGAAGTCGCCATCGGGCACTTCGCCTTTGTCAGGATACAGCTTCTTGTGCTCGAAGAATATGACCGGGTTGTCGTCGCGGATCGCGGTCTTGAGCAGGCCCTTGCAGTCGGCCGGAGTGGATGGAGCGACCACATAGAGGCCCGGCGTGTGCATCATCCATGCGTGCAGGCTCTGCGAGTGTTGGGCTGCTGTCGAACCGCGTGCGCCGATGGTCGTTCGGATTACGAGCGGTGCTCGAACCTTGCCGCCCGACATATACCTTGCCTTGGCTATCTGGTTTGCCAGTTGGTCCATGGCCGGGGCGATGAAGTCGCCGAACATGAGCTCAGCGATGGGTCTGCCGCCGACTACGGCTGCCCCGAGTGCCGCGCCAACAAACCCGTTCTCCGAGATGGGAGTGTCGCGTACCCGCTCATCGCCGAACTCCTCCCACAGCCCCTTGGTGACGTTGTAGATCCCGCCGTAGGGTCCCACGTCCTCGCCCATCACGAAGACTCGCGGGTCCGCCAGCATCTCCTCGCGCAGGGCCTCGTTGAGCGCCTCGGCTTGGCTGATGCGTCTAGACATAGACGTCCTCCAAGGCAGAGTTGATATCCGGCCAGGGCTGCGCCTCAGCCCATTCCTGAGCGGCCGCCATCTCGGCTGCGGCGTCATCAAGAATCGTCTGATTCTCCTGCTCTGAGAGAATTCCGGCGTCCAAGAGTCTCTTGCCGCAGACTATGATGGGACAGCGTTTCTTCCACTCCTCGAGCTCGCCCTTGGGCCGGTACCTGGCGGGGTCGCCTGCGTGATGGCCGAGCCAGCGGTAGACCTTGCATTCGATAAGGCTTGGCCCGCCGCCTGCTCTAGCTCGATCGATTGCGCGCCTGGCGGCTTGGTGCACGGCCTCGACGTCACAGCCATCGACGACCTCGCCGGGCATGCCGTAGGCCGATGCGCGGACTGCAATGTCCTTGATGTTCTGGTGCCGATCCTGTCGGACGGATATGCCGTAGAGGTTGTTCTCACAGACGAAGACTACCGGGAGCTGCCAGAGAGATGCGAGGTTCAGTCCCTCGTGGAACATGCCCTGGTTTGAGGCGGAGTCACCGAAGAAACACGCGACGACACCACCGCTTCTACTCATCTTCAGCCACAGACCAGCGCCGGCAGCGATGGGAATTCCGGCGCCAACAATGCCGTTCGCGCCCACGATGCCGTGGGACAGGTCCGCGATGTGCATCGACCCGCCCTTCCCCTTGCAGTAGCCAGTCGAGCGGCCCATGATCTCGGCCATCATCAGCTTTGGATCACCGCCCTTGGCCAAAAAGTGGCCGTGTCCGCGGTGGGTGCTGGTGACGCAATCGGAGTCGCCGAGGTTCTCACAAACGCCAACCGCGACGGCTTCCTGGCCGATGTAGAGATGCGCCAGCCCGGGCATGAGTGCGGCGTGATAGACGTCTCTGACACGCTCCTCGAATGCGCGCAGGCGGACGACCTGCCGGTACATGCCCAGCAGGTGCTCGATCTCTACTGTTCTTTCTCTAACAGTCTGAGTCATTGGGTCCTGTCTGAGGCAGTTGCGATAGATCGCTCTTCCCGCGATCCGCAGTTGTGGCAGGCGTCTCCGACGCCTCCCTGGGGCGTCAGAGACGCCCGCTACAACTCCATCGCAACAGCCCTATCTTAAGCTGTTTGCGTATCCTATAAGGGCGATCGAGACGATGATAACGGTCAGCCCCGTCCACATCGTGCGCATGGGTGTGCCTTTGCCCTCTCGCCACTCGCCGAAGAGTATCCCCCAGATGCTGGAGATCAGAATGGATGTCCCCATGAAGAGCGCCCAGCCCGCCGAATTGCCGAGATCACCCATCCTCAGAACCGCTCTGCCGAACAGCGCGACGGATGACATCCAGAGAACACCCATCAAAAGCCCGAGGAACCAGTGACTTGCTGACCCCGGTGCTCGGTAGAGCTTCCAGGTCTTGTTCTTGGTGAGCTGGACTATCCAGTAGAGTGCGTTGACGACAAATCCGCCAAACAGTACCACCACCCACACCGGATCCTTGACCGCTGCAGCAGTAGCGCCGAGTTTCGTCGCGGCGTCCACGATTGCCCCGGCCTTTGCCTGCCCGATGTTGATGAACGAGAGGAGTATTGCGGAAAGAATGCAGTACGTTATGCCCTTAGCGTAGGAGGTTCGGGTCGAGCTCTGCTCAGACACAGACTGTGTCTTGGCCTGCCGGTCCTTGCGCATTCCGGCTATCGCGCATATAACAACCCCAATCGTCAGCAGGATGATACCTGCAGTCGCGGTCTGACCATAGTTCTTGCCGAATATCTGCGGGTCTCCAACCATTGGCACGAACGAGCCAACAGCAATAGACCCACCGAGGCAGATAGCGAACGAGAGGCTGATCCCTACGGCAGCTATCGCCTCGCCCAAAGCGACGATGCCCAGCCCCCAGAGAATCCCGTAGAAGAAGACGGTTCCGACTTCACCCCATCCTGCATTGGCGAAGACGGCGCCCAGGTCGCCCACCGTTACCAGAGCTATGGACCAGGGAAAGATCAGAAGTGCGGTCGAAAGCCAGATAATCCACACGTTCTCCGGAGCCCACTTCAGGGTCTTCTTCATCGGCACCGCGTAGCTGCCATTGAGAAGACCGGCGACCAATCCTAGAACGAATCCCAATCCCATGCTGCCCTCCAGGGGTTGTTCGATGCGGACCTTCAACACCTTGTGCGAAGTCTCTTGTACACATTATGCACTATATTGCGCAGATGTCAAGGCTTCGGCGGCAGAGCTTAGGCACTAAGACCAAGTATGGTGAGGGAACGAGGCTGAGCACCTGCGTCCCAGAGTTCCACAAGCCAGAGTTCCCTTGCAGCCAGCGAGCCGGAATATCCGGCAGGCCCCCGCGGGAACTCTGTCTTGTGCAGCCCTGTCAGGCCGGTTGTCAACGTCGTTCCCGCAGCATTTGGGGCTGCTGGTATAATAAGCACGGCCGGCAGGTTATGAGTGGCCGCCAGGTGGGTAAACCATAGGTCGATGCTTCAGCTTGCAGGGCGGCCCGGCGTGCGCCGTCCAATGATGAGGTAGATGGCTTGGATGTAACGAGGCGAGAGTTTCTCAAAGGATTGGGCGTGGTTGCCGGCGCAGCTGGGGTGACCGCAGCGGGCTCCGATCTTCTGATACCTTACCTCAACCAGCCTGAGAACATAGTCCCAGGAGTCTCGACCTGGTTCGCGACCAGCTGCAGGGAGTGCCCCGCCGGATGTGGGATGCTCATCAGGAACAGGGAATCGCGCGCGGTCAAGTGCGAGGGCAATCCATCGCATCCAATCAGTCAGGGCCGACTTTGCGCTCGCGGGCAGGCGGCTCTGCAGGGGCTTTATGACCCCGATCGCGTGCGAGGCCCGAGGAAAGCCTTGAGTTCCGGCAAGTTCGAGAATGTCGAATGGGATGAGGCTCTCAAGGCAGTGGGCGGCGACCTGGCAACTGCCAAGAGCATTGCCGTGATCTCAGACCTGCAGACTGGCTCCCTCGAAAAGCTGATGCGCTCCTGGATGGGCGCCCGGCTGGTTGTCTATGAGCCCATCGATTACGAACCCGTCAAAGCTACCAACGGCGGTATTGTCCCCACGTACCGGATCGGCCAGTCCGACTTTCTGATCTCATTCGCCTGCGATTTCCTGGAGAACTGGGTTTCCCCCGTTGAGTACGCTCGCGAGTTCGCGCGGATGCGCCAGACCCGCGATGGCGCGCGAGGGGCTTTCGTCTACGTCGGGCCGAGGATGGGCGCGACCGCCTGCAGCGCCGACGCGCGGCTGCTAATACCTCCTGGCGTCGCTGAACAAGTGGCCGGATCTCTCGTCAGCGGTGACACATCAGAGACAGCATCCAGCCTTGGATTGGACAAGGGGCTTCTCGACAGGGTTGCTCAAGGCCTGGCTGCAGCGCAAGCGCCGCTGGCGATGCCTGGGTGGGATATGGACTCCGCTCGTGCGGCGGCGATCGTGAATGAACGTATGGGCTCCAGGCTGATCGACAGGACCCGCCGACACGCGCTCTCCACTACTGCCTCTATGAGTGACCTGACCGGGCTGATGACGGACATGGAGAGCGGGAAGGTCGATGCCCTGCTCATATTCGGCGCGAATCCGGTCTTCAGCCTGCCGGATTCAGACAGGTTCAGAGAGGCGCTGAAGCGGGTCAGGACAATCATCAGCCTGTCCAGCCACTTTGATGAGACGGCGGCGCATGCCCACTGGATTCTGCCCTCCAGCACCCCGCTCGAGTCCTGGGGCGACTATAGCCCGTATCCCGATGTCGCCAACCTGATGCAGCCGGTGATGGGCAATGTCCATGACACCCGGCAGGCCGGCGACGTTCTGCTGGAGTTGGCCAGGCAGGTGGGTGCGAAGCCTGCTGCCAAGGACTGGTACTCGTATCTCAAGCAGCAGTGGGCGGTCTCGGGCGAGTGGGACAGTCTGCTCCAAGTCGGTGGTAAGTGGACATCCGTGGAAGCCGAGCCGACAGCAAGCGCGGAGTTGGCGGCGGGCACGGGCATCGGTGGGACTTCGATCGCGCGGGGGAGCGACGAGATGAAGCTCTGGGCGTTCCCGCACATCTACTACTACGATGGTCGGGGGGCGAATCGACAATGGCTCCAGGAGGCGCCGGAGCCTGTGACCAAAGCAGTGTGGGGTTCGTGGTCGGAGCTGCACCCCGAGACCGCCAAGCGGCTAGGCGTGAAGACGGACGGTGTTATCGGCATCGAGCGGGGCGGAGCCAAGGTCGACCTGCCTGTCTATGTCTGGGAGGGGATTGCGCCGGGGGTTGTTGCCGTGCCCATCGGGGAGGGGCACACGGACTACGGCAGGTTCGCCAAAGGCGTTGGCGTCAACGTATACCCTCTGCTGAAGCCTGGCTCGGGCGAACTGAGTGTGAGAGCGACGGGGGAGAGCAAGTGGCTGGCGAGGATCAAGGGCTCCACTGATCAGCAGGGGCGCGAGATCGTTCAGACAGTCGGGCTCGAAGGCGAGTGGCATCGCGAGGAACCGGTCATCATGCCACTGCCGGCGGGCTACACCAAGCACGACTTCATTCCACCACACAAGCACAACAAGCACAGGTGGGCGATGGTTGTGGACATGGACAAGTGCATCGGCTGTAACGCCTGCGTCACCGCCTGCTATGCCGAGAACAATGTTGCTGTTGTTGGGGCTGATGGGGTTTGGCGCAGAAGAGAGATGCCCTGGATTCGTATCGACCGCTACATCGACTTTCGGGACGACTCAGCGCCGCTTCTATTCCAGCCGATGCTTTGTCAGCACTGCGATGCCGCGCCATGCGAGCCCGTATGCCCGGTCTTCGCCGCGGCGCATAGCGATGAGGGCCTGAACATGCAGGTCTACAACCGCTGCGTGGGCACGCGCTATTGCTCCAACAACTGCCCCTATAAGGTCCGCAGGTTCAACTGGTTTGAGAATGAATGGCCGGAGCCGCTGAACTGGCAGCTCAACCCCGATGTTACTGTCAGGTGCCGGGGAGTCATGGAGAAGTGTACGTTCTGCGTCCAGCGCATCCGAGAAGTGGAGATCAGGGCAAAGCGTGAGGGCCGGCAGGTTAGAGATGGCGAGGTCGTCCCGGCCTGCGTGCAGACCTGCCCGACCGGAGTGTTCACCTTTGGCGATCTGATGGACCGGGATTCGGAAGTATCTCGGCTGTACAACGAGGACCCGCGTGCCTGTCAGGTGCTGCGTGAGCTCAATACGAAGCCGGCTGTGTTGTACTTGAAGCGTATTGTGGCCTAAGGAAGTATCCAATGACCACCCGACTGATGAGGGAGATCGACAACCAGGTCATCGAGTCCATGAGCATGCCGTCGCGCGGCTATCTCGCGGCAATCGGCGTGTGTCTGGGGCTCGTCATGTTGGGGGTCGTGGCGTATCTGGTCCAGTACTTCGTTGGGATGGGCGTGACCGGCCTTAACATCCCCGTCAGTTGGGCGGTCTATATCACCAACTTCGTGTTCTGGATTGGTATTGCACACGCAGGCACGCTTATCTCAGCCATTCTGTTCCTCTTCCGCACCGGATGGCGGAGCCACATCAACAGGTTCACCGAGACGATGACTGTCTTCGCGATCCTGACCGCGGGGATGTTCCCGCTCATACACCTGGGGCGGGTCTGGGTGTTCTGGTGGCTGCTGCCTTACCCCAACTGGCGGCACCTGTGGCCGAACTTCAAGTCTCCGCTGGTGTTCGATGTGGTGGCGGTGACAACGTATCTGGTGGCCAGCACGCTGTTCTTCTATCTGGGACTGATTCCTGACCTGGCGGCTATCCGCGATCGGCTGCCTGAGGGCAGGAAGAAGCAGGTCTACACTCTGCTCTCGCTTGGCTGGACCGGCGAGTATAACCAGTGGCGGCACTATGCGCGGTCGTATCTTGCGCTTGCGGCGCTGATCACGCCACTTGTCATATCAGTCCACAGCGTCGTGTCGTGGGACTTCGGGATGGCGTTGGTGAAGGGCTGGCACACGACCATATTCGCGCCATACTTCGTGGCGGGCGCCATTCACTCCGGGCTCGCCATGGCCCTGACGCTCCTGATCCCGCTGAGAAAGGCGCTACGTCTTGAGCGGCTGTTCTCGATGTATTACCTCGAGCAGATCGCGCTACTGATGATCCTCACCGGGTCCATTATGACCTATTCCTATGCCGCCGAGTCGTTCTCTTCCTGGTACAGCGGGGAAGTGTTCGAAAGGCAGTTCGCGGCGTTCCGCGCGTGGGGCAGTGGTTACTACAGCCCTCTCTTCTGGCTGATGATCATCTTCAACTGCTTCGTGCCAGCGACGTTCTTCTTCAAGAAGCTCAGAACCAACATCACCTGGCTGTTCATCGCGGCGGTCCTGGTCAACGTGGGGATGTGGCTCGAGCGGTTTGTGATCATCGTTGTTTCGCTGGCTCACGACTACCTGCCATCAGGGTGGGGGCTGTACGCGCCGAGGACTGTCGAAGTTGCGATTACCGGCGCCTCGCTTGGCTTCTTCCTCCTGTGTATGCTGCTCTTTGTGAAGCTCTTCCCGTCGATACCGATGAGCGAGGCAAAGGCCGATGCGCTGCCGGAAGAGGAGGGAGCGTAGTGGTCACCCTCCAGGCGCGCTTCGACGAGTACGACGGCTTCAGAGCGGCGCTTGCTCGCCTCAAGGACTCACCCAATGTGAACGATTACACGGCCTACGGCCCGACGAATCTGGATGAGGTCGGGGACCTTATGCCCAGGCAGAGCAGCCCGGTGAGATTCACGGCGACGGCCGGCGCCGTTGTAGGCCTGCTTGTATTCTGGATCATGTGCTGGACGACGTCGCTCATCTATGCGCTGATCGTGGGCGGCAAGCCCCCGTGGGCCAATGTCCCATTCATCGTCCCGACATACGAGGGGACGATCCTTGCGGGTAGCATCTTCGCGTTTCTGGGAGCCATCGTGTTCGCCCGCCTGGATTTTCGAAAGCCGCCGCCCGGTCTGGACAGATTCACCGGCGATAGCTACGGGATCAGAGTCTGCTGCGCGCCAAGCGAGTGCTCGGATGTGAGAGCGATGCTCGAGGAGTGCGGAGCGGAGGAGGTTCGGGAGCTGTGATGAGGCGCTGCCAGCTCTGGTTCGTGTTTTGTACGTTGGTCGGCGCTATTGGGCTTGTTGCCGGATTCGCCGTGTCACCGCGCGATACCTGGCTTTGGCTTGTGATATGCTTCCTGGTGTTCTCCAGCATAGTCAACGGTATGCTCGCGTGGGCCGCGACGTTCAGGATCGCGCAGGCGAGATGGGTCCCGGTTGTCTCGCGCATCTGTCACTCTTCGGTTGCGTTTGCGCCCGTGCTGCTGATTGTCCTCATTGCACTATTGGCAGGGGCCCGGCAGTACATGCCCTGGACACATGACCCGCCGCACTCGAAGGAAGCGTGGTTCAGCCTGCCGTTCTTCATCACGCGCGAGTTGGTCATGCTCGGACTGCTCTGGGGGCTGTCGCTGCTGATGGTCAGGTGGAGCCTGTTGGCGGATGCGAGGGCATCTCGCGGAGAGCCCATCCCCCAGCGCGACCACAAGCGCCTCAACGCGATTGCTGTGGGAGTGGCGTGGGCCTACGTGCTTGCTTCCTCGCTGATTTCCTACGACTTTGTGATGTCATTCGCGCCTGAGTGGGTGAGCACGATGTTCGCGCCGTACTACTGGTGTACGGGGCTGTATCTGGCGATGGGCGTGATCATCGTCATCGCGGCGACTATCCGAACTGTTGAGCCGGCGCGCGATCACCTCAAGCCGCAGCAGTTTCAGGACACCGGTACTCTGATGCTGGCGTTCTCGCTCTTCAATATGGGGCTGTTCTTCGCGCAGTATCTCACGATCTGGTATGCTAACCTGCCGGAGGAGACGTTCTTCCTGCTCGCGCGATATGTACACCATCCCTGGCGCTACCTGTCTTGGGCGTCGTTCATCTTTGGCTATGCCATCGCATTCGTGTTGCTGCAGAGCCGCTATATCAAACACCGCCCGCGGATTCTGGTCCCGATAGTCCTGATGTCTATGCTTGGTGTCGCGCTGGAGAGATACGTGCTGGTGGTCCCGAGCCTGGAGCCGCACGAGTTGATGCTGTTTCCCATGGCCGGGCTGAGTCTGTTGGGGTTTGTGGGCTTGTTTGGACTGACTACTTCGTGGTTTCTGGGGAGGTATCCGCTGATCTCGTCCGCTGACGAGGCGCTGAAGCATATTCCGAGGGAGGATCGAGAGCTGTGAGGCTTCGCCAGGCAATAGGGGCTCTCATCCATCGTGTCGTGCTCCTTGGCGAGGACCTGGTGTCGCGTGTGCACGGGTGCCGGGTCGAGCCGCCTCTGCCGCTCGTGCCGCTGTGGGTAAGGCGTGGGGCGCTCGCGGGCTTCTTCGTGACGGTGCTTGTTCTGGTGGCGGTATTCGCAGTCTATCTGAACCCGCCTACTCCCGATCAACCGATTCCGTTCAGCCACAAGTTCCATGTTCAGACGAAGGGGCTTCAGTGCCTGTTCTGTCACAACTCAGCGCCCAGGTCCAGTGCGGCCGGCATCCCCTCCGTGGACAAGTGCCTGCTCTGCCACAACGTTATCGCGCCTAAGTTTGCGCCGATCGCAAGGCTGCACACCTACAATAATAAGGGTGAGGCTGTTCCCTGGCAGCGGGTGAACAAGGTTCCGGACTTCGTTCGCTTCAGCCACCAGGCGCACCTAACCAGGCGAGTCGACTGCGGGGAATGTCATGGCAACGTTGCGCAGATGGACCGCGTGGAAGTGGTCAACGAGTTTGATATGAACTTCTGCGTGACATGTCACTGGCGCAAGAAGGTGTCCGACTCCTGCGCCAACTGTCACTACTAGAAGGAAGTTGTATGCCCAGAGAGCCCTTCTGGAGAACTGAATACAGCTCAGCGAAGCACTGGCTGGTGAGCGGCGCCGCGTGGATGGCTGTTGGCACGACATTCGGGCTGTTCAGCGCCATTCATCTGGTGGCGCCGGATATGCTCGGCAACTTGCCTTGGCTCTCGTTCGGCCGGGTACGCCCCGCGCACACGAATACCGTACTGTTGGGATTCGCCACAATGATGCTGGTCGGGTCAGCGCTCTACATGCTGCCCAGGCTGCTCAGGCGGCCGCTCTTCAGCGAGCCACTCGCAAACCTTGCGGCCGTATTCATGAATCTGGGCATCCTCTCTGGTGACATATGGCTTCTGGCAGGCCACTCGCAGGGCAGGGAGTATGCAGAGTATGTCTATCCGGCGGACTGCGCTATCCTGATCGCTCTTGTGCTGTTGACTGTCGTATTTGTCATGACTATTGCCCACCGGCGAGAGCCGGTGCTCTATATCTCCGTCTGGTATTTTGCGGCGGCCGGAGTCTGGACCACAACATCCTGGTTCGTCGGCAACGCCATGTGGAATCCGCCGACCGGGGCTGCCTCGGGGATCTCGGACGCAATCCTGCTGTGGTTCTATGGGCACAACATATTCGGCCTGCTGGTGACGCCGCTGGCGGTCGGGATCTCGTACTACATGATCCCCCGCATAGCTAAGGCGCCGCTCTACAGCCAGTTACTCGGGATCATTGGGTTCTGGACGCTGCTCGCGCTATACGGTCACATCGGAGGTCATCACCTTCTGCAAGCGCCGATTCCCGCTTGGCTGAAGACTATATCGGTGATCGATAGCTTCGCGATGATGGTGCCGGTGGCAACTGTATTGATCAACTTCTGGTATACGTCGCGAGGCAGGTTCGACAGCTTCCTGGCAAGTCCCGCAGCCAAGCTCATGTTCGTCGGTAACATCTGGTACGCGATTGTCTGCATACAGGGGCCGATGCAGTCGCTGGCGTGGGTGCAGAGGGTTACTCACTTCAACAACTGGGTGATCGGGCATTCGCATATAGCAGTGCTCGGGTTCACGGGGTTCATTGCCCTTGGAGGTATGTACTACGTCCTGCCGTACGTCACGGGCCGCAGGGTCTACAGCGAGAAGCTCATCAACATGCAGTACTGGCTCGTGCTTCTTGGGCTCCTCGGGTTTTTCGTTGTGCTGACAGCGGCGGGGCTGATACAGGGTCAGAACTGGCTGAACGGGGAGACCGTCTATCGAACGGTTCCACAGATGAAGCCTTACATGACTCTCAGGCTGGCGAGCGGATTGCTGATCATCATCGGCGCGTTCATCGGGCTCTACAACGTGGTGATGACCTTCCGCCGGGGCCAGGTGATCGAGACATGAGGGCCGCAGACATCATCCTGATAGCCGGTATAGCGCTGGTGGCCGTGGCAGCTACATTCACCAACGTCATCTGGCCCGTGCACACGGCGGCGAAGGGGCCGTCCAGGCAGTGGACCCCGGCGCCGTCGAGGGCGGAGCAAGGCAGGCTGATCTACATCGCCAATGGCTGCACCTACTGCCACTCACAGTATATCCGGCCGCAGGACTGGGGTGAGGGCGCAGAGCGCATAGCTAAGGCTGGCGACTACTTCAAACAGCAGCCGCATCTGCTGGGCTCTGAAAGGACCGGGCCTGACCTGTCGCAGCAGGGCGGCGAGCATCCGGATGACTGGCATATGGCGCACTTCATCAACCCTCGCTATACAAGTCCGCGCTCGCTGATGCCGAGGTTTGAGTCCCTGGGCATGGAGGAGATAGGTCTACTGATAGCTTACGTGCAGAGTCTCGGCGGTAAGGAAGCCAAGGCTCGAGTGGCTGACCAGGAGCATTGGGGCGCGCTCGCGCAGGCTGCCGCGGCCAAAGGCGAGGATGCGAAGATCGAGTGGCTGCACTCACGGGTCCCAAGGGGTTGGAGAATCCTGCCCACGGCCTCGCCGGTGACGACCGCATCCGTCAAGCGTGGGGAGAAGGTATATCAGGACTACTGCGTTGGTTGTCATGGCGCGGTTGGTGATGGGAATGGCCCGGCGGCGGAGTTCCTGATGCCTACGCCGGTCAACTTCACGATGCTGCGCCATCACCTGGAGGATGGCAAGTATATTGGCGGCATTCTGTACTACCAGATAATGAATGGAGTCACGGGTAGTGCAATGCCCTACTTCAAGAAGCACCTGGAGTCGGCGAAGATATGGGATGTAGGCAACTTCATCGAGTACTCGTTCATCAACCATGTGGATGATGGATACCCCTCGATTGGCATCCCGGCGTCGTACGAGGGCAGCTATGCCAGGCAGGGTACAATAGGCAAGAAGGCTCGTTGAGGACAAGATCTTGGTCTTGTTCACCGTCATTTCGAGCAGTGCGAGAAATCTGCTTTTGGCGAATTTCCGGCAGAGGCTGAAAAGCAGATTTCTCACTGCGTTCGAAATGACAACTCCATAAGGCCGAGCTCATAGCGTTGAGGGTGGATCAGTGGAACTCATAACGCCGTTCGTGAATATGATCGTGGTCCTTGCCATACTGGCGGGCATCGCCATCTCGGTGTGGTGGCTTGTTGCTGTCTTCTGGGTGCACAGCCGGGAGAAGGAAAAGGAACTCGATCACATCGAACTGCCGGACGAGATCACCGAAGTGCTGACAGGAATACCTCCGGCGCTTTGGATCTTCTATGTGTTCATCGCTATCACGATGCTCGGGTATGTTCTGGGCATCTGGCTGTCAGGAGCAACCTATTGACTGAGTCGAGTGAACCGAGAGCACCCACAAGGCCGCCCTGGGTAGGGGAGTGGTTCTCGCCGGTCCTTGCTGCCGCATTCACGGTCTTGTGGGGGCTGCTGATCTATGCGCTGATCGGCGACCGCCCCACTACGTGGAAGTACGGCACCATACCTTACGTTCCCGCGGAGTCGGTGTTCACCACCAGCGGTGTGCCAAAGGGCAAGGTTCCAAAGCAGGTCGTGCTTCCGGAGGTGCCTGGGGAGGCAGCTCGTGAGAATCGCTAAGTGCTTGCCGGCGCTAGCCGTTACGTTGCTTCGGGACACCCTGTCCCGAAGCCCCGGGGAGTTCGTTTCGGGACAAGGTGTCACCGAAACAACTGGAAGACGTGTTTCGGGACAAGGTGTCACCGAAACAACAGGAATGATCGCCAGGACATTACCTGTGATCGCTCTGGCCCTAATGTGCGCATCGTGCGGGCCGCATATGGACCGGCAGCAGTCTGTCCAGCCGTTCACGCGCCAGATGCCGCCGATGCCCGCCAACGTGGTCTCGACCCGGGGCAGCTCACAGGCTCTGCTGGATCGAGAGTCTCGCCTGGCCAAGAGTCCGGTCAAGGCAGACAAGACCAGTCTGACAAACGGCAGAGTCTACTATGGCTACTACTGCGCAATGTGCCACGGTGATAAGGGTGACGGGCAGACTCCGGTTGGATTAGCCTACGTGCCCAAGGCCAGCGATCTTAAGAGACCCGATCTAGGCAAGCTGACCGACGGACAACTCTACCGCAGGATGCTCACAGGCCCGGGTCACGACCCTGTGATGCAGAAGACGGTCTTTCCAGATCAGAGGTGGCCAATCGTCCTTTACGTGCGCACGTTCACTTCTCCGCAATAGCGAGGCCCCGCTAGATGCTTCGAGTCATAGGTCGTGGTCACCGACCGCGATGGCTTACCTAGAAGTACCCGGCTATCCTGGTCCTCATCATAACGGTCGTGTTCCTGGCCTACTGGAAGACCAAAGTCAGCCTGATTGATGTCGCGCCCGAGTGACGGCGATCTGTGAGTAGTGGCGGGGGAATTCGTTGGGCGTTGGCCTGATCTTGGTCATCACGACCATCGTCCGCCCAATGTCTGTTGTGGGGATCCGGGTGCGGACGGTCTTCTCGACAGTCCCATTCAGCTTGCTGATCATCTGGCGAGCCGCCGCCAGTTCTTCGCCAACCTCAGGGCCCTTGCACGCGATCACCCGTCCGCCAGGACGAGCGAACGGCAGGCACAACTCCGCGAGAACCGTAAGATCAGCGAGAGCACGGGCGGTGACGAGATCGTATCGCTCCCTGTGCGCCTTGTCACGGCCCAGTTCCTCCGCCCGCGCGTGGACGGCTTCAACGTCCGCCAGCCCCAACTCGGCAATCACGTCGCGCAGGAACCCTACCTTCTTCGCCGTCCCGTCCAGCAGATCGACCTGCAGATCAGGCCGCACGATCTTGATAGCCAACCCGGGGAAGCCTGCTCCGGTGCCGACGTCGATCACACGAGCGTGCGCCGCCAGTTCCACCGCCCACAAGCACAGGAGCGAATCCAGAATGTGATCTGTGACCATCGCTTCCGGGCTTGTGATGCGCGTAAGGTTGAAGCGGCTATTGGCATCGACCAACACGCTTGCGTAGCGGTCGAACTGCTCGAGTTGATGGTCCGACAGTTCGATCCCCAGCTCAGAAGCGCCCGTCTTCAGTAGTTCCAGAGGCAGAAATGGCACGCACCATTATACCATCGCCTGCCGGCAGGTTTCGGCGCCAACAACGCAGAAGGGGCCCCCAACCAACTTCTATAGAGGGGAAGAGATGAACAGACCTTATCTCGGCATGTATGTCCATATGCACTGGAGCTATGAACATCCCTACGCCGCGCGAACCTGGACAATGACTGACTGGCGCAACTACACCAGCGGCCTCAAGCAACTTGGCTACAACATGATCATGATCTGGCCGATGTTCGAGACCATCCCAGACCCTCCGACTGCCAGCGATGTCGCGCATCTCCGCAAGATCGGCAGCGTCATTGATATGCTGCACAACGAACTGGGCATGGACGTGATCATCACCCTCGGCCCAAACACGGTCGGCAACGAGAATGCTGCCAACTACGAGTTCGAGAAACGCCCGTTCTTTGCATCCGACCTCCGCCTCAACCCCGGCGATCAGAATGACATGGACCGGCTGATCGGCTTCCGCCGCAAGCTCTTCGAGTATGTCGGCAAGGCCGACGGCTTCTCGATCATCGACAGCGACCCCGGCGGTTACATAGGCTCGACAAGTGAGGAGTTCGTCAACATCCTCTCCCGCCACATGGACTTGCTCAAAGACTTCAACCCAGAGGGCCGGCTATACTACTGGATGTGGTCCGGCTGGGAGACCTACAACAGGATGTGGGAATGCGCTCAGAACGGTGAGCCAGTGCACCTCGACCCCAACCTCGAGGACTTCACCGATGTAGTCGGCGCGCTGATGCAGAGACCTGATCAGAAATGGGGCTTCTTTAGCTGTTGGCCCACCCACCAGGAGGCGGTCGAGAAGTTCAGCGCCCAAGCCCGCACGCTGTTTTATCCCTATGGCTTGGTTGAGGGGGAACCCACCGTGCCCCTCACCAACCATCACCCGGAACTGATCGCCAAGGAGATGGAGAGATACGATCTCAACAGCATGCGGCTCGGTGCCATGGCAAACAGCCAGAGCCATGTGCTGCAGCTCCCGAACACCTACTACTTCAGCCATCTTGCTCAGGGCGGCACCCTTGCGGATGCTGATCTCGACGGTTTCGCTGACAGGCTCATTCCAGGCCTCGGCAGTCTGATCGCCACTTCCTGGCGGACGATGCAGACTCCGGACAGTGCGCGAATGCGTGAAATGGCAACCGAGGTAACCAACGCCGCTGTGTCCAATCCAGAGGCCGGCCCCCTGAGAGGCCTTCTGATGGGTAACCCGCAGCGATTCCTGATCGACCTTGCACAGATGCTCGCATTCAAGGCTGGAATTGTAGATGTTGACCGCGAGGCGGGAGGCGACGGCGCCCGCACGGCAGCCAGATCGCTCGCGTCAGCCTGGAGAACCTGGCAGCAGAGAACGGGGTTCGCGGACCTTGGTGACGCGCAGGGGCTCTATGCAGCACTGGACAAGCTGGGTCTGCAGCAGATCAAGGACGAGCTGGCACTTCTTCACCGCTATGACCCGCCAAAGTTCCACGGGATGGCCCTCCGTCTCATCGCAGCGCTTGAGGCGTGGTCGCAGTAGCTTCCTCTCGTAAGGTGAGGGGGATGGCAGATGGAAACATCCCACGCTCTGCACCGTCGTAATAGATTAGGGGGTCGGCAGACCCGATCCCGCAGAAAGGCCCGACTACATGAGAAGAACGCTATACTCTGCTATCGCGCTGCTGCTGATCATTGTGCTGGCCGCCGCGGCTGGCGCAGTCACATCTTCCGATATCCTTAATAAGGTAAAGGCTGCGGAGGCCGGCCTCAAGGACTACCGCGCCGAGATGGTGATCGATGAGGCCAACAAGAACAATGTCTCTCGCATGGGCGAGGGTTATGGCGACATCCTGCGCCTCGAGAAGGCGGTGATCTCCTACAAGAAGCCGGACAAGATCCGCTACGACGGCTATGCGCAGGGCATCAAGGCCGCCTACGTCCAGAATGGCTACAAGAAACTCATCATCGCGCCTATGATCAAGCAGATCGTGGATGTGAAGAACGCGCCCGGGAAGCGCCAGGATACCCTGGACTTGGGCTTCCTCTCAAGCAGGCTCTGGGTCGATAACAAGATCACCGTCATCTCCACCGCGAAGAACGGCACCGTCGTTCTGAAGTTCGACCCAAAGTTCGGCGACAACGACAAGCGCCACGACAGAGTGTGGGTCGACCCGAAGACCCTCAGGCTACTGAAACGGGAGAAATACCGTGGCAGCGGGGAGCTGCGGCTGCGAACGGTCTTCAAGGACTGGGAGAGCCTCACATCCAAGCTGCCAATAGCCGCGACCTCTGACATGTTCGACGTCAAGGGCCGCTCCCTCGGCATGGTCAGCTACAAGAACATCAAGCCCAACACGGGGCTTTCGGACTCGATCTTCTCGCTCAGTCAGAAGTAGCTTCGCTTGGTCGATATACGCAAAACGGCCGGGGGCTTGCGGCTCCCGGCCGGGTGGATTCTGTTATCCTGTCTTCAACACGGCTGCTGATCTAGAGCGGCCGGCCGAGACAGATGTGCTGCTGCAAAGGCACTCAGAAAATCCTCAACCTTCTCCCATAGCCTCGACATCAAGCCGCGAAATGAGACAGCTTTCTTGCCTCCGCCGATGTCAGGAGGTTGCTGATCACCTTCAAAGAACAAACGCAAATCCCGATATAGCCTGATCTTTGCCTCCTCCGGTAGATCCTTGGCTCTTGTGACCCTGTGGGTCCTGAAGTGCCTCTCCATGATCCTGATAGCTCGGTTAGCTACCGCCGGAGACACGTCGGGCATATCGGGATAGAGTTTCTTCATAAGTCCCTGCAACTCGCGTCAGACAGCCGTCAGATCGCTGACCAGGCTCACCTTTTGCTCAGGGCAAAGGGTCGTAGGCCGAAGCTCCCTGCCCTGCAGCTTGGACTCGAAGTCCAGGTGTTTGTCTATCGCATCAGCCATTTCGTCAGATTTGGCTACCAAGTCATCCCAGTCTTCCGCCACTGGCAGCGGAAACTCGCCAATCTCCTCGCGACCTACCTCAGGTCCCGCAGATAGTGTGAAGCGGTCAAATTCCCGCATGCGAATCACCTCTTTCGCTCTGAAAGGCGCCTATGAAAGGGTTACCCAAGGGTCTGAAGTGTTAAACGGCTGAACAAGCAGGCGTAGAGCGGTCGGCGTCGAATACAGAATGCGTCGGAGACGCCTGCTATAAGAGACAAAGTCGGTTGCAGTAGGGTTCTCTGAACCCTCGGCGTCGGGGACGCCTGCTACAAATGGCTGGGTAATGTAACGATGGCGAAAATATTCCGTCTACAAAAGGGAATGTGTGGAACATTTGGACAGTTGGTGCGTTCATACTAAATGGTGGCTTGGGGCCAGGCGCAGCCATTGTCGAAGTCGGCAGTCTCGATTGGGTGCTCCACCAGATATGTTCCAGCCACAGACCTTCGTAGTCGCTGACGGCCTCTGGCAGGGCTCTTGGCGCATGACAAGCGGGCATTGTCTGCGCAAACTGGGCAGGCAAGTCAGGAAGGGTTTTGCATTGTGGGCTCTGCATCGTAGCAGTCTCATAGTCCTCGTGGCTCTGTGGACGGCGGCGGTGGGGTTCTGCTTGGTGACGGGCGCGGCAGCACAAGCTACAGGGGGACAAGACGGAGATATCTCCGCCGATTCATCATTATCAACACCTTCCCCCTATCCTCTACCGTGTCCTGATCCTAACACGACACCGCTGGCGTGCATGCGGCGTTTGCCGGATGGAGCCCTCGTCTGTGTCAACCGCAAGTGCGTGACTCGATCAGCCTTCGATTACGTCTACATTGAAGAAGCAGATCGGTCTGCCGGAATCAAGGTCGAGTTCAATCAGCACTACCCACCGGCAATACTCCAGAGGGGTAATCTGATAAGCCTGACCGGCCGGCTCGCAACGATCGCGGGGGAGCGCGTGATCGAAGCCGTGTCTGATCTGACTTGCGACACGGAAGCCCGCGCAACGATAGCCCCCCTCGGCATGGCAACCAGCGCCATAATGGGCTGGCCTCTGGACTATAGGAACCCCGACGGCGCGAGGATAACTGGACTGTTGCCCACTGGGCTCTTCATCAGGCTCTGTGGCCGGGTCACAATGACCTCGTTCTCGGATGAAGAAGGCTACTACTTCTACCTCGATGACGGCTGGGGTAAGAAGGATGCCGCGAATCTGGCGACTGGTGTGCGCATCTACTCAACTACGCCCCCCGAATTGGACAGTCTTCTTGTAGTAACGGGGGTGCTCTGCCACAAACTCGTCGACCCGTCTCTGCTGGGACAAGAGGGCGATCTCTTTGTGGTTCCGGCCATCCATTGCGATGTTGACCTTGATCCCGCTCCTCCTGGAGCATCGGGTCAGAACGTGGCTGCAGCGCCAATATCAGGTCGGGTCAGGTTAGTGGGTCAGTCCCCGCCGGGACGGACGGTGCGGGTCTACACTCAGAATCAGGCGGTGACGATCAACAATGTGACGGATGAGTACACTCCGTTCACTCTGGCCGCGATTCCTCTGGAAGCCCCCGAAAGGTCCATACATGGCGCAGTGGTGTCTGCTGCGGCCAAAGGGTACATCTCCGACTCCCGTGCAGCTACCGGAGGAGACACTGACGTTGACTTCTCCCTGCAACCGGCGGGACTGGCGATCGATGTCAAGACAGACAGATCGGGGATCTCAACGTGCAGTTCCGAGGTGGCGCTCATCTCCGCACTGCTGCGAGATTGCGAGGGCAAGGGCATACCGAACCGCCCGGTGAAGCTGGCAACCAACAAGGGCTCGTTTATCGAGGCGCCGGACCATCCCGACTGGATCGTGAAGACCACAGATGCGTCCGGATTTGTCACTGCGCAGCTCTCTTCAGGTTCCGATAACGCTGGAATAGCCGTGGTTACTGTCAGAGAGCAGCCGGAGGAACTCAGCTCCGGACAGATAAGCATCGCATTGATCGGCCCGCATATCACTATGCTGGCGAATCCTCGCTTCCTCAAGACGCCTGACACTTCCGCAATAAGCGCCGCCGTGACCAACCGAGGAGTGCCTGTCCCTTCGGCTGCTGTGACGTTCAGAACGGACTTCGGGGTGTTTCAGGAGAGCGGGTCGTCCAGCTTCTCAACGATTGCCGATTCGTATGGGGTTGCTCGTGCGACACTTGTGCTGAGTTCTTCGGGCACTGCTCGCGTCCTCGCGGTGTACACCAATGCTTGTTCTCAGAAGACGGTCAGTTGGACTGTGGTTGCATTCAAGGGGAGCCCGTGGGCTGCAACAGGGGTCAGGCGCTCACATCCGCTCGTGGTTGATCTCGACGGTGGGGCCGATGGCAAGAAAGAAGTGGTGCTGGTAGACACCAACGGCAACCTGACAGCGCTGACGGCTTCCGGATCGATCTATTGGCAGAAACAGTACCACTCCCCTGGCGAAAACACGCCCTCCTGCGCCGTGCTCCCGACCGAGCGCTCGGGCAGACCGTGCATCTTCATGCCCGACGAAAGCCAGCAGAAGGTTTACGCTTTCGCCTACGACGGAAGTCCTCTGGCGGGCTGGCCTGTGTACACAAACTACCGTTTTATAAGATCGGCCGTAGCTGTGGGAGACGCCAATCTCGACGGCACTATGGAGATAGTGGGAGGCGATGAGTGCTGCTATGTGTTCTCGTGGAACCCTACCGGCAACTGGAAGGGACAGACAACTGTCGAGGGCTCATTCCTGTTCCGAAGCATCACGGCCACGGCGAGCACGACTATAGCAAACACGACCTGTGCCCTGGGATACCTGTCCACTGACTCACAACCGGCCCGAAGCCTCAATGTCTATGTTGGCTCCAACCACCAGACGGCGCTATTCGGCTTCTCTGGCGATCTGTGGGGAGATTTCCTGCATTCGCCGGTTTATCTCGATGGCTTCCCTCGGTCGGCAGGCGGTACTGTGGCGACGTCTCCGGCGATCGGCGACATAGACGGCGACGGCAAGAACGACCTTGCTGTTGGAAGCAATGACGGCGGGATCTGGATACTATCCAGCCTGTATGGAACCTGGTCGGGCTACGCTACTGGAGGCACGGTGAAGTCGTCTCCGGCGATGGCTGACCTGAACGGCGATGGACAACTGGACGCCGTGGTTGCCGGTTCGGATTCGGGGCGGATCTTCGCCATAACGGCCGCCGGCACTGCGGCACCCGGCTGGGACGGAGGAATCAAGCTCAACACCAGCGGCGATTACCCGGTGGAGTCCTCTCCGGTGATTGCTGATGTCAACGGCGACGGGAGTGTTGAGGTCATCGTCGGCTGCAATGACGGTAACGTCTACGCTGTCTATGCGGATGGGGTGGATCACGTCGTAGACGGAGTACCCACCGGTCCGCTGGCGTGGGCTCGGTGCTGCGTGCCTCCCAATGAGGCGACCGGGCAGGTGTTGAGTTCGCCGGTCATAGATGACATCGATAACGACGGCAGGGTCGATGTGGTTGCAGCAAGCGACAAGGGTACCTACGTGTTCAGGTTCGCCTCAACCTACAACAGGGACAATCCGGCTCTCTACCCGTGGCCGACATTCCACGCCAACAATGCGCGCACCGGCAGCCTTGCGGCGCTTCCTCCGCTGGTCAATGCTTCAATAGTAGGGGTAGTCACAAAGGCAGGTGGGCCGGTCTCGAACGCCAAGGTGCACATCTATCATCAGGATGGCTCCCCCGTGTATGAGCCTGCCGGCAATCCGGCGCCGGAGCGGTCTTACGTGCTGACGGTTGGCTCAACCGATGCGGCCGAACGTGGCAAGGGCGCCTACTGCATCAGCCAGCTTGAGGCGAACAAGACGTACAAAATCTACGTCGAAGTGCCCGGCCTCTCTCCTGCGTGGGTAGAGAATATCGCGGTCACGACAGGATGCACCGTCGTTGACGTGGCACTGCCGTAGCAGCGAACGGGCAAAGTCGTTGTAGTCGGGGTCTCCGACCCCCAGGAGATGCCCGCTGATCCTCACGCTTACACCCTTGGCAGATCAGGCACACCCATGCTCGAAACTTTTCTTCGTGTACACGCTCAATCAAGAAGGATATGCCGCAGAGGCTGTTGAAAGATGCGCCGAGGGAGAGTGACAGGTTGCCTGCCACTAGTCCATGGAGAACGGAAAGGGAGGTGAACTCACAATGGAAGCCTACTGCGTTAAGTGCAAGGCAAAGAGAGAGATGAAGGACGCGAAAGCCGTCACGATGAAGAACGGAAAGCCCGCAACTCAGGGCATCTGCCCGACCTGCGGCACGAAGATGTTCAAGATCGGCAAGGCCTAGCCTGTCCTGACTTAGTCAGCAATGGGTCCTGGCCAAGTGGTTCGAGTTCCGCGACATGTCCAGCTACTTGCTCGCGGGCTGGGTCGGTGACCCGTGGAAAAGAGCAGCTTTGTTTGGAATGGCGGACTTTTTGGTCCGCCATTTTTTGCTGTCAGGGGGGCGGGGTAGGATCCCATCGCTATTGACAACCCCCCGCAACTGTTCCCCCAGATAGGCTACTGTGAGAATGCTTACGAGGCCGCGAGTGGGGCCGACGCGGTTGCACTGGCAACAGAATGGGCATGAATTCAAGTTCCTTGACCTGGCCAGGGTCAAGGAAACGACGCGACAGCCGATAATATTCGATGGAAGGAACCTTTACGACCCCGAAAGAATGCGTCGGCTGGGCTTCGAGTACTACTGCGTCGGCAGACCGGCGGTCATTCCCGCGGACAGCAGCGGCGTGTAGACACGCCCCGGCAGATCGCGGTCCCA
>CAZFYZ010000049.1:0-25875 GCA_964523735.1 uncultured bacterium
CTTGAGAAGCAGCGGCCTTACATAGAGCGGGCCATCAAGGCCACTCAGGACGCTTACGCCCTGAG
The DNA here is from genome assembly GCA_964523735.1 of uncultured bacterium. Lineage (GTDB taxonomy): Bacteria > Armatimonadota > UBA5829 > UBA5829 > UBA5829 > CAZFYZ01. The sequence continues at coordinate 66 of CAZFYZ010000049.1, forward strand.
CACCGTGGCGGGACGAGAGTTTGCCGCGGAGCCTTCGCTCTCGGCCGCGCAAGTTGCCGCCAACGAGCCCACTGTCGAGAACGTGCGCTTGTGGGACGAGGATCACCTGAAGAGAGCCTACAACCAGATACAGACCATTCAGCAGTACTACCATTTCCAGGACATTGACGTCGATCGTTACTGGCTTGCGCCAAAGCAGGGCGGTGAGCCGCGCTACCGGCAGGTCTGGCTGGGGGCGAGAGAGTTGAGCGAAGAGCGGCTTCCTGCCAGCGCAAAGACCTGGATTAACCGCCACCTGCAGTACACGCACGGCTACGGTTACGCGATGAGCCCGGTGAACGAGATCACCAAGGACGGCGATCCTCAGTTCTTTGTCAAAGACGTCCCTCCGGTGCCGTCTGTTGACCTGCCCGTGGGTCGCATGGGCATCTACTTTGGCGAGATGACCGACGACTACGTATTCGTCAAGACCAGCGCGGAGGAGTTTGACTACCCGACAGGTGGGCAGCACAAAGCAACGACTTACAAAGGTTCCGGCGGGGTGGGGATTGGCGGCTTCTTCAGGAAGCTGATGTTCGCTCTCCAGTTCTCCGACATGAACATACTGCTGAACGAGAACCTGAATGCCGACAGCCGCATCCTGTATGTTCGCAACATCAGGGAGCGCACCGAGCGCCTGCTGCCGTTCCTGCAGTTCGACAATGACCCATATCTGGTCACAGCCAACGGCAACCTCTACTGGATGCGCGATGCCTACACCTATAGCGATGCGTATCCTTACTCGGCGCACATTCGCGCTGATTGGCCGGTGGATGTCAACTACATCCGCAACTCAGTCAAAGTCGTGGTGGATGCCTACTCGGGCGAAGTGACTGCCTACATAATGGACAAACCGCTCAAGGACCCCATCATCCACACCTACAACCGCATATTCAAGGGCGTCTTCAAGTCATATTCTGAGATGCCCAAGGAACTGCAGTCGCACGTGCGCTACGCGGAGGATCAGTTCCGCCTGCAGACGCTGGTGTACACGCGCTACCATTATCCTGCCTCCGACCCGGACGCGTTCTACCGCAACAACGACAACTGGGAGGTTCCCAACAAGGCGTATGTGACCGGCGCCCAGGCCGAGGGCGGTGAGGAACTGATGGAGCCGTACTACGTCATTATGAAGCTCCCGAATGGCTCCGCCGAAGAGATGATTCTGATGACCCCTTACGTGCGCTCCGGCGAACGCAAGAATATGGTCGCCTGGATGTGCGCTCGTTGCGATGAGCCGGCGTACGGCACGATCGTGCTCTACCAGTTCCCAGAGGACAAGAATGTCTATGGCCCGCAGCAGATCGCCGGCCTTGCGAGCCAGGATACGACGATCTCGCAGCAGTTGGCCTTGTGGAACCAACAGGGCTCGTCCGTTGGCAGTGGGAACTTGCTGGTGATTCCGATCGAAGATTCGCTGCTATATGTGATGCCGATATACCTGTCCTCAACTGGAACGCAGATCCCTCAGGTCAAGCGCGTGATCGTGGCCATGGGAGGAAACATCGCTATGGAGCCCACCCTCGGCGAAGCCCTTGAGAGGGTGGTTGGCGCGCCCATACCAACCGCCCCTTCTATGGCTGCCCCATCGACGGCTCCTTCCACTGGCGGCGTGCTCGGAAAGCCCGGTGCGCCTGCAGGAGCCGTGGCATCGGGAGATGTAAAGCGTCTCGTAGATCAGGCGGTCTCGCAGTACGACAAAGCCCAGGCCGCTCAGCGATCAGGCAACTGGGCTGAATACGGTAGGCAGACCGACGCGCTCAAGAAGACGCTGGAGGAGCTGAGGTCGAAGTCCCGCTAGCCTTGTGCGAGTTGGCACCGCTCAAAGCGCCCCTCTCCACTCGCGGGAGAGGGCTGGGGTGAGGGGGCTACCTACCCCCTCTCCTGGGGGAGAGGGCCGGGGTGAGGGCGCATTCCACTCTCCACGTCCTGAACCCGTCGAATGTCCTCCGGTGCGGTCTCTAGCTTCCCCCTGCATCCATCCAGCAGCATCGGCAGCAGCGGACGGAAGTAGGGCAAGGCGTGGCACTTAATCGCCAGGTCCCAACCCGATGCCAGCGTGTGCCACGTCCCTGCGTAGAGCAGGTGCCGCGCGCGTTCGACTGGATCAGTCTTGAGAGTTGCGCTGGCCCAGATCGACCTCCACTCATAGAACCTGCGATATGCCCGACAGTACCCCGCTTCCAGAGCCTCGGGTGACATTCGTGCCGGGCAAAAGACAGCCTGGCAGGTGTCGTACCGACTCCAGTCGGTCGTCAGGACTCGGCCTTCTGCCATCATCTGGCTAAAGAACGGCGTGCCTGGGAACGGCGTCAGGATGTGGAACGTGGCGGTCTCGACGCTGTTCTCTATCGCCCAGTCGACTGTGCGGTCAAACACATCCTCATCGTCCTCATCGAACCCAAAGACAAACGTCGCATTGACGAGCACGCCATTGTCGTGCATGCGCCTGATCGCGGCCCGGGACCTGCCATCGAGGTTCTGGGGCTTGCACGCTCCTCTCAGGTTGCTGTCGTTGATGGTCTCGAAGCCGACTATCAGGCTCCGCAAGCCGCAGTCCGCGGCCTTTTCAAGCAGGCCCGGCGCGAGTATGCCGTCGACCGATGCCGCCGTCTGCCAGACCCGTCCCATCCCCTGCATCCCGTCGAACAGCGCATCCGCGAACTCCCGACAGCCGAGCAGATGATCATCGAGGAAGTAGAGATGCTGTCCGGGCAGATTCTCGATCTCCGCCAGAGCCTCATCTACCGGCCGCGTGTAGTAGTGTCTGCCGCCCGCGAAGAACACTGAGTTCGTGCAGAACGAGCACTGGTGGGGACACCCCCGAGTAACCATGATCGTGTTCGGCACCAGATAGCGATCCAGGTCGATGAGATCGCGCCTCGGCCTCGGCTCGCCAGCAAGACAGCGGTGTTCTGATCGGTAGATGGGGTGGGAGACTCCGGCGCGAAGATCGCTCAGGAACCGCGGCCACGTGTCTTCGCCTGGCCCCAGGAAGATCGAGTTGGCATGCTGAGCTGCCTCTGCCGGCAGGGCTGTGGCGTGCAGCCCGCCCAGGCATACATAGCTTCCGCGCGCTGTATAGAGATCAGCAAGCTCGTAGGCACGATAGGCTGAGGTAGTCCTGACATCGATCGCCACCACATCAGGCTGATCATCCAGTGTCAGCCGCTCCACGTTCTCGTCCTGGATCTCCGCCTCGTCTGAATCATCCAGATACGCCGCCAACTGTGCCATACCAAGCGGCGCGAATAGGGAGTACTTGATCTGCCGGTAGTGTGGCGTCCTCAACTCCGACAACGCCGGGATGATGAACTTGACCTTCATTTCCGCGCCGCCTTCCGTCTTGTTGTGGAATGCGTCTCATACGCCTGAGGGGGCTCAGAGAGCCCTGCTACAAGGATAGTCCTCCGGTTGTAGTCGGCGTCTCCGACGCCGGTCGGGGCTCAGAGAGCCCGTCTGCAAGGATAGTCCCCCGTTGTAGTTGGCGTCTCCGACGCCGGCCGGGGCTCAGAGAGCCCTGCTACAAGGATAGTCCCCCGTTGTAGTTGGCGTCTCCGACGCCGGTCGGGGCTCGGAGAGCCCGTCTACAGCAGATCTTCGAAGCCGATTCCATGCAACAAGCATCAACGCCGCTATCAGGAGCGTCGGCACGAGCATCACGAAGCTGCCATAGAGGAACAGGTAAGTCACGCAGTCGATGCGCTCGATCAGACTGGACTTCGAGCCCTCCAGCAGGGCCGACACATATCCCCTCAGCCCCAGCAGATGCGCCGTGCAGTAGATGGCTGCCAGCCAGATTGCCCGCCGAGCGAGTTCTCTCGCGGGGGTGGATGAGTGTCTTACTGCGCGATTGCTATGTGTTGTTGCTGAGTTCTCTCGTGCACAGCGTTCCATAGTGGTCCCTCCGTCATAGCGTAAAGCAGCACTGCATCTCCGACCAGGTTGCTCGCCTTATAGGTCAGTCCGCCGTTACGGCGAACCGGCATACCGCCGAACTGGATAGATGCCAGGATGCCTCGAAAGTAGTCGTCATCGTCAAACGCCGCCGCTGCCACCGCGGCAAGCGCGGTCGAACTGGGGCTGACGTTCAGCAGAGGCGCGATCGGTCCCGAGTCGATATCCAGCCCTGCGTCGCTGCCCTTCGGCCACTCCAGCGCATAGCTAAACCCTAACGTCCGGACGCTCAGAGCTTTGCGAGCCAGCCTGTACTGCTTCAGAGCGAACTCCGGGTCAACGACCTGCAGCATGTGGCTGACCATCCATATCGACGAGCCCTCCCCGCCGGCCCCACAGACCGCCGGTGACCCATCGAACGAAAACGCCGATATGAGAAGCCCGGTCTTCGGCTCGATCAGCTTAGACTTGGCCAAACGGAGCCAGGAGGAGACAAACTTGGAGTGGTCCGTGCCGTCCAGGGCATCCGCCATCCTGATCGACGCAATCGCAATCGAGTTGCAGAAGATCCAGCATTCGTTTGGGTAGCTCTCCGCGCACAACACCGGGCTCTCGGACATCTGCGCGACCATCTTTCGCACGCGATGCTGCAGCAACGGCTTGTAGGCAAGCTTCTCCTCGACCATCCGCCTGGAGGCGAGCATCAGCGCGATCTCTCCATCGACGAAGACACTGCCGCGACGCTCCGCCATCCAGCCCTCACGATGCCCGTAGGGCAGAAGGAAGTACTCGCAGCCACCTTGCTGTTCGTGCTTGAGCGTGTCTTCTATGACGGCATCCATGGCACGACATGCGGTTGTGCGATACGAGTCATCCCGCAGCGCCATGTTCGCCATCGAGAGGACGAAATAGGTGCGGCTCATGAAGTCCCACTCGGGATTGATCTTGCGCAACTTGCCTAACTCGGCGGTCTGCAGGCTGGGTTTGAGCCAGATCGCCACCTGAGCATCGGCTAGTTCCTGAGCGTGAACCGAGTTTCCGCCGGCTGGCCGGTAGTTCGCAACCGGGCGCTCGAAGAGTCGATGTACGCACGGTGCCCAGATGCAGAACGCCGCGACCAGAGCGATGAATGTCCTCAGGGCTTCCCTTCTGCGGTAGAAGCGTTTTGTCGTTGGTTTCATCTTGTGCCTCCTTGTCTGGGTGAGGACTTTATAACGTAAAGAGCTTTATGTAGTATACTGCCCGACAAGCGACTTTGTTCCAGGCGGACATTCGAGGCGGTCTCTGTAGCATCAAACGTCGATTCGGCACCAGACCATGTGGGTCCTGAATCGAGTTCAGGATGACGAAGTGGACCGTAGTAACTGAGCAGTTGCCTTCTGCTTGTTATCAGGCTCAATGAGGTGCTACAATGCCAACTACCGGAGTGATACTAATTGGCCTATTGTTTGGAGGTAGATGTATGAAGCACACTGCGATAGCGGCTGCGGTCACAGGGTTGCTGGCAAGTAATATGGTTCAGGCGGCTACAGTCATAGTAGCGCCGACCAAAGCCTCGCGGGCGGAGAAGCTCGCCGAGCGCGAACTGCAGCGGTATATCTACCTTAGGACGGGTGGGCTGGCGGAGATCGCAGACAAGCCCGCCTCCCAGCGTATTGTGGTTGCTCGCAAAGGCGGTGCAGTGATCGCCGACACAGCCGTTGCCAAGGCCGCTTCCGATCTGAGGCCACAGGAGTACCTGATCAGGACTACCACCAAGGGCAACTCCCGCACGTGGTGGATCGTCGGCGGAGACGACCCCGGGACCCTGTACGGGGCCTACCGGTTCGTCGAAAGACTTGGGGTTCGGTTCTATCTGCACGGCGATGTGATCCCGGACAAGCGCCTTGGCAAGCTGCCGGTGGTGAACGAGACCGGCAAGCCCATCTTCGCCCTCCGCGGCATCCAGCCTTTCCACGACTTCCCCGAGGGACCCGACTGGTGGAACACGGATGACTACCTTGCCTACGTCTCACAGCTTCCGAAGTTGCGAATGAACTTCATCGGGTTCCACTGCTACCCTGAGTGGTCGCCGGAGCCGGCCGTCTGGATAGGTGACAAGTCCGACGTTGAACCGGATGGCAAGGTGCGCTTCAGCTATCCGGCGCGATGGGCGAACACCGCCCTCGATGGGTCTTGGCTTTATGCCGCGATGCCCACGAGCGCATACGCGAGCGGCGCCTCACTTCTGTTCCCCGGCGATGCCTATGGTAACGATGTGATGAACGGCTACCTGCCAGCGCCGAAGACGGTCGAGGAGAGTAACCAGGTCTTCAACAACACCGCCGACATGTTTCGCAGCGTCTTCTCCTATGCCCGCGAGCTCGGCATCAAGACCTGCGTCGGTACCGAGACCCCGCTGCAGGTGCCCGCTCAGGTTCGTGAGCATCTCAAGCAGCAGGGTAAGGACGCGTCCGCCAGGTCGGTCTATGAGGGCATGTTTACGCGCATCGCCCGCGCCCATCCGGTGGATTACTACTGGTTGTGGACGCCGGAGGTTTGGACTGCTGAAGGCAACACTCAGGAGCAGGTGGATGCGACGATCAAGGACTTCCAGTCGGCACTTGCCGCACTGGACGCCGTTGGCAAGCCGTTTACGCTCGCTTCTTGTGGGTGGGTGCTTGGTCCGCTGGACAGGATCCTGCCAAAGGACAGCCCCATGAGCTGTATTAACCGCGCGGTCGGCCACGAACCGATCGAGCCTGGCTTCGCCGAGGTCAAGGACAGGCCGAAGTGGGCGATCCCCTGGCTGGAGAACGACGGCCAGATGATCATTCCCCAGTCCTGGGTGGGCAGGATGCGGCACGACGCGGTCGATGCCCGGAGCCTCGGCTGCGACGGTCTCCTTGGAATCCACTGGCGCACCAAGGTTATCTCCCAGAACATTTCCGCGCTCGCTGCTGCCGGATGGGACCAGTCATGGGCGCCGGCTACCTACCGCTATACTGACTTCAAGAAGGCTGCTGACAAGGGCTGGGACCGAACGATGCCCACTACGGACTTCTACACTGACTTCGCACGCGCGAACTTCGGGGACAATGTGGCCGCTTCGGTGGCCAGGATTCTGGCGAGTGTGGACGGACGCCGGATGCCCATGCCGGCAGCTTGGAACGAAGGTAACGATGGACCAGGCATGATCTACCCGAACGAACAGCCCTGGGAGACCGAGAAAACCAAGTACGCGTTTGTCGATGAACTAGACGACCTGCGGAGCCGGGTTCGCGGCAAGGGCAACATTGAACGGTTCGACTACTGGCTGAACACGTATAGTTTCCTGAGGGCCATCGGTGAACTCGGGTGCCTGCGCGGGCAGCTCGACCTCAAAGCGAAGGCGATCGAGTCGGCGACTGCCCCGGCCGCCAAGGCCGAGCTTGCGCGCGAGGCTCTTGGCCTGCGCGTTCGCTTGTCGCGGCTGTGGGAGCGGGCAGTAGCGCTGCAGTTGGCCGCCGTCGACACACCCGGCGAAATGGGGACCATCGACAACCTCGAGCGCCACAATCGAAAGATGAAGATGTTCCTGACCAAGCACGACGATCTGGTTGCGGGCGCCTTGGGGACGTCGCTTCCGGCTGACCTGGAGGTCTCCACTGCCTACGCTGGCTCTCCCAGGATCATAGTCCCTACAGTTCGATCTCAAGCCGGACCCGGGGAATCAATCAAGCTCAGGGTCATCATTCCGGACAGGAAGCTATCGGCAGATGCTGTGCTGCACTGGCGGCCGCTTGGCAAGGGGACATACAAGACGCTGCCGATCCAGCACGTTAGCCGCGGGGTCCACGAGGTCACGCTACCTCCCGCCAGAGAGGCGTTCGAGTACTACATTACTGCTCAGACATCTGCTGGCAAGCTCGTGTGGCCGGCAATGGCGCCGCAGATCAACCAGACCGTGGTCGTGTGGTAACCGACCGGGGCACGGCTCGGATGGGAATTCACACGTCGTAACTGGGGAATAGTGCGGCAAGACGTCATGCTTGACGTGAGTTCTCGCCACTTCATCTCTTGCCTTTCCTGTGACAGAACAGATGTTCTGTGGGATAGCGAACGCTTGTTCGTTATCGTTCTGTCCGACTCCAACCAGCCTCTGTACCACTCCTCCCAAAAAAAGTTCTAAATTCTGTTTACAGGCTATTGACAAGGCCCCTGCTTGCTGCTAAACTCTCACTGCCACTCCGTGGCGACTTAGTGGAGTCTCTTCTCCAAATAGGCCGAACAATTGGCTGAATCATGGAATAACCAAGGAGACTTCAGGGTAAAAGCGCGGAGTGATAGTGGATACTGAGGCGCGGAATCGATGTTCTACGGTTCACAAACCCATAGCGTAGACTCGGTCGGCAGGTTTGTCCTTCCGAAGAAGTACCGCAACAGCCTCGGCGACGACTTCGTTATCACCAAGGGTTTGGGCTGCCTCTGCATATTCACTAAGGACTACGTTGACCTGAAGCTGACGCGCGAGATCGAGTCACTCGGCAGCCCTCTGCAGTCGCTTCTGAACCCTGATATCGTCCGGCTGAGCCGGCACTTCTTCTCGGAGATGGTCACGACCAATGACGACTCCCAGAACCGCGTCACACTGACGCCGGAACACAGGCGCTATGCGGGCATCGAGGAAGAGGTCGTGATCTGCGGCTGCGGGGCGTATATCGAGCTCTGGTCGCCGCAATCGCTCGAAGCTTATCGGGAGAAGCATGACCGCGTAGAGGATTTGATCCGCGCTGGAACAGAGCTTCTGCCTCAGCCGGGTGCGAGAGATAATGCCGGAATATCACATACCGGTCCTGCTTAGAGAGACCATCGCGCTGCTCGAGCCCAAGCCGGGCGGCGTTTACGTTGATGCAACGTTGGGCGGAGGTGGCCACGGGGCCGAACTGCTCGGAATCCTTGGCCCCGATGGCCTCCTGATAGGAATAGACCGAGACCCGGAAGCGATCGAACATGCGACGAAGCGACTGGCAAAGGGGCCGGGACGCGCGAAGATCGTCCAGGGGAACTTCCGGGACATAGGGCGGATCCTCGGAGAGCTGGGGATCAGCCAGATCGATGGAGCGATCTTCGACTTAGGCGTCTCGAGCCGCCAGTTGGACGCCGAGAGAGGGTTCTCGTTCATGCGAGACGAGCCCCTCTCCATGAAGATGGACCCGTCGGAGCCGTCGCCCGATGCGGCGGACATTGTCAATAGCTATAGCGAACCGGACCTGGCAGGGATCATCCGGAAGTATGGCGAGGAGCGTTACGCAGGGCGCGTTGCCCGGGCGATCGTGGAGCGCAGGCGAATATCGCCTATCCGCACCACGGGAGAGCTCACCGAAGTCATACTCAGTGCGGTAGGGGCGAGATACCGCGGGCAGGACATCCACCCCGCCACCCGCACCTACCAGGGCCTTCGGATCGAAGTCAACCGGGAGTTGGAAGCGGCCGAGGCAGGTATCACCGCTGCAGTCCAACTCCTGAAACCGGGCGGGAGGATTGCTGTTATCAGCTTCCACTCGCTTGAGGATGGAATTGTGAAATCGATCTTCCGGAGGCTCGCGGGCAAATGCGAATGCCCTCCCAGGCTTCCGGAGTGCAGATGCGGGGCAAGGCAGATCGTGAGGATTCTCACACGGAAACCGATCGTGCCAAGCCAACAGGAGATACGGGAAAACCCCCGCAGTCGGAGCGCAAAGCTCCGCGGAGCGGAGAGGGTGGGAATCTGATGGCAGTAGCGGTTCAGAAACTGAAGACAGAGCAGATGCCCAGGCGAGCATCCAGACCGGAGGCGGCAGGGAAGCACATGCGCGCCAGGCGGAAGCGTCACGCCAGGTCAAGGAGCTTGCTTCGACTGGCCTGCCCGCTCGTTGTTGGGGCTATGTTCCTTTATGTCGGCCTCTACGCAAGTTTGACCGCGACCTCCTACACCCAGAGCCGTGTAGACAAGCTCTGCAGGCAGGAGAGGATCAGAAACGAGCGATTGAGGGTCGAGCTGACCAGGCGCTCCAGCCCAGGCAACGTGGTATCCGCCGCGCAGAGGGCTGGCATGGTCTATGCGACCGAATACGAGTACTTGCGGCGGCCGCCGACAATGGCCAGCGCACGTACCGGCGAATAGGCTCGCCGAGTTCTGAGTTGTGAGTTTTGAGTTATGAGTTGAACTCTGACCAACTCATAACTCAGAACTCAACACTCACAACTGATTAGGGTGCAGCCATGGCTTCAGGGAAGAGAGGGTTTGTTAAGAGGAGAACGGTCTGGCTGTTCGCCGTTTTCGTGATGCTGTTCTCAGCCATCGCGGGACGGTTGGCCTACATCCAGGTCTGCGAGGCCGACCAGTACAGGCGATGGGCCGACATCATCCGCCTGCGTGGACTCGCGATCCCGGCCGCGCGCGGATGCATCAGAGATCGAACCGGACGAGTATTGGCTGTCAGCATCGAGACAGCCTCTATTTATGCCAATCCTCGCGAGGTCAAGGATCCTGCCGAGACTTCAATCCAGGTTGCCTCTCTGATCGGAGGCGATGCCGGCGAGATCAAACGGCGCATCGAGAGCAAGCGAACGCTTGCCTGGCTTGCAAAGAACGTCGATCCCAGGCTGGGAGATGAAGTTCGGCGCGGTTACAGGGTTGTTGAGGATGGCAAGCAGTACCGGCGGCGTGTTCCCGGCGTAGGCGTGCAGAGCGATACGAAGCGGGTCTACCCCGGCGGGAATATGGCCGCTCAGATACTTGGCTTCACGGACTTCTACGGTAACGGCCGCGAAGGTCTGGAGTTCAGGATGGACAGCCTGCTGCGGGGCCGAGAAGGCCTGATGCAGGCAGAGCTCGATGCCAGGCGGCGGGTTATTCCGGAGACCAGGCATACTGTCCGCAAGCCCGAAGACGGCAAGGACGTGTATCTGACGATAGATACGACTATCCAGCACCTTGCCGAACAGGCCCTCGCCAGGATGGCGAAGACCTACAAACCGCAGAGTGCCTGCGCTATTGTGATGAATCCTTACACGGGTGAGATCATTGCGCTGGCGAACTATCCGAGCTACGATCCAAACAGTCCAAGGGCTGTGCCGCCTTCAAAGTGGCGTAATCGGGCTGTTGCTGATCTCTATGAGCCTGGTAGTACCCTCAAAGTGTTGACGATTGCGGCGGGTTTGAATGAGGGCCTCGATCCGCACGCAGCCTATGCGTACTGCAAGGGCCGCGAGAAGATGAAAGGCGGGAGTGTGCCCTGCTCGCTGCATCACCCGTTCAACAACGGGCACGGCGCGGCGGACATGGGCAAGATCATCCGGCACTCGTGCAACATCGGCGCCGCTCACGTCGCAATGCGGCTGGGGGCGGACAAGCTTCACGAGTATGAGAAGAAGTTCGGGCTGTTGGAGAGGCAGAAGGCCGGTTTCGGTTGCGAAGCAGTTGGTTGGCTTCCAAAGCCAAACACCTGGCCGCAGATCCAGCTTGCAAACATAGGGTTTGGTCAGGGGATAGCGGTTACACCCCTACAGATGGCTTCCGTCTACTCGACGATTGCCAATGGCGGGACCTACGTAACGCCTCGGATCATCCGTGAAGTCAGGAACAGCGACGGAACAGTGCACGAGGCGTTCACACCGTCCAAGGGCAGGCGAGTGATCTCAAAAGAAGCCGCACGGCAGCTCACCAGAATGATGGTGAGCTGTGTCGATGAGGGGACGGGCAAGAACGCAGGTATCGAGGGCTGGACAGTCGCCGGCAAGACCGGCAGCGCTCAGATACCCAACCCCAACGCGGGCGGCTATCTGGAGGGTGCTTTCGTGGCATCATTCATGGGCTTCGCTCCGGCGAACAAGCCGAAGCTGGTGATCGCGGTTGTAGTCAATCGACCACAGGGCTCGCACTACGGTGCAACAGTCGGCGCGCCGGTCTTTCGTGAGATCGCCGAGAAAGGGCTTCTTTACTACCGGGTGCCTTCGGACGCGCCACAGAAAACCGATCCGCAGCGCGATCAAGATGGCGATCGTAAGAAGCTGGTGTAGAGAATGACGGATGGCCGATAGCAGATAGCGGATAGCTATCGGACTACCAGCCATCGAACTCTCGCTGTGGTACTCCGCGACAGGGCGTCCTGTAGTAGTGGCAGTTGTGAGCTTTGGACTTGTCACTTTGCACTTTTGACTTTTGGTTTGGGACAGCGGGCAGGGGAGCAGTTGGAACTTGGGCGAACCGGCCGTTCTCTCCGGTGTCCCATCTAGTCTTGCCCTCCGACTACCCAGGCGGAGACGCCTGACTTGAGGGCATGCGTCCGGTCAGCCGATTGGCCGGAGCTGAACACCGTGGGGTTGTGCGCTGAGCGAGACAACTGGGCGAGTCTTGTTCTGTTACGTGCAACCCCTTCTTTTTTGACCCCAGTCGAATGACTGAACTCAAAAAGGGGCGTTATTCCAGACGAATCAGTGCGTTATTCCAGTGGCGGGCGGGACACTAGCCTATGGTCCTTCAGGTCAGTCTTTTCGTTCTTTCGTTCTTTCGTGCTTTCGTGACAGGGCCCCTTCCCGCGCTATAATAGACAAGATGAAATTCAGCGAACTCAGGCAGCACATATCGGATGCCCGGATCGTGAACGATGCGGATGCGGAGGTCACCGGCGTCGCCTACGACAGCCGCAAGGTCGAGCCCGGCTTTGCGTTTGTTGCTATGGCCGGCGGCAGCTTCGACGGTCATGACTACATCGAGAAAGCCATCGGATCCGGCGCTAAGGCTGTAGTCGCGGAGCGTGTGGGCTATGAGGCCGGCGCGGGGATCCCTTACGTGACGGCCCCCGATGGTCGCCGGGCAATGGGCGAGATCGCCGCCCCGTTCTATGGCTTTCCAAGCAGGCAGATGAAGCTGATCGGCGTCACCGGCACCAGCGGCAAGACGACTGTCACGCATCTTATCCACTCGATCTTCACCACGGCAGGGGTAAAGGCTGGTTTAATCGGCACGATCGGCGCTCGCATGGGCGACGAACGACTGAAGACCGAGCACACGACACCAGAGTCCGCCGACCTGCAGCAGATGCTCAGGCTGATGGCCGACAACGGCGTTGGGGCCTGCGCGATGGAAGTCAGCTCGCACGGCCTATACCAGGGCCGGGTGCTTGGATGTGAATTCGACTGTGGGGTGTTCACCAACATCGCCCGCGATCACTTGGATTTCCACAAGACTGTGGAGGCCTATCTGGACGCCAAGTTGATGCTTTTCCGCGACTACCCGAAGCTGTCGCAGAAGTGTTTTCACGCGGTAGTCAACGCTGACGATCCGGCCGCGCAAGACGTAGTGAAAGCGCGCGTTGGGGCGGTCTTGACCTTCGGCTTGAACACGCCTGCGGATGTGCAGGGTTCGAACACTGTGGTCACTGAGCGCTCAGTGTCATTCGACTTGGGCTGCGCAGGCAGGTCGGTGAAGGTCGAATTGGGCATAGGCGGCGCGTTCAACGTCTACAACGCCCTGGCCGCGGCGAGTGCGGCGATTGCGCTTGGCATTGATCTGGACACAATCGTGCGAGGCCTGCGTGTCGCGAAGGGTGTGCCGGGGCGGTTCGAATCAGTCGATTGCGGGCAGGATTTCGGTGTTCTAGTGGACTATGCTCACACGCCTGATGAGATCGAGAACGTGCTGAAGACAGCCCGCCAGCTTACATCACGGCGGCTCGTTGCCGTTTTCGGATGCGGAGGCAACCGCGACACCGGCAAGCGTCCGATCATGGGCCGGCTGGGCGTGGAGATCGCAGACCTTGCAGTCATCACCTCCGACAACCCTCGCAAAGAGGACCCGGAGGCGATCATCCAGGACATCATGGCCGGTATCCCCGATGCGGATCGCCCGCGTACGCAGATCGTGGTGGATCGCCGGGAGGCCATACACAAAGCCATCGGCCTGGCGGAGCCTGGTGACCTGATCGTAATCGCCGGCAAGGGCCACGAAGACTACCAGATCTTCGCCGACCGCACCATCCACTTTGATGATCGAGAAGTGGCGCGCGAAGCGCTGGCCAAGCGAGGGTACGATGCAGCCCATCAAGGCAACTGACGTAATCAAGGCATGCGGCGGAGAACTGCTTTCCGGCGACCCGGAGATCAAGATCACCGGCGTCAGCACCGACACGCGCACGATCGCGGCGGGCGACCTATTCTTCGCTCTGACAGGCGAGAGCTCGGATGGCCACAAGTTCCTGCACGACGCTCTGGCGCGCGGCGCGGCGGGAGTCGTTGTCTCGCGCAAGGTCGAGGCCCGGCAGCTCGCGATCCGCGTTGACGATACACTCGTTGCTCTTGGCGAGCTGGCGGCGTTCTACCGGTCGAAGTTCGACCCGGTTGTGATTGGCGTTACCGGCAGCGTAGGCAAGACGACGACCAAGGAGATGATCGCTGCGGTGGTTGCCGCGCGCGGTCCAGTCCTTAAGAACGCGGGCAACTTCAACAACGAGATCGGCCTCCCGCTGACCCTCCTCCAGCTCACGCCCAAGCACGAAACTGCTGTTGTCGAGATGGCGATGCGCGGAGCGGGGCAGATTGCCTATCTCGCCAGGATTGCCAGGCCCTCGATCGGCGTGATCACCAACATTCACATGACGCATATTGAACTCTTAGGCTCGATGGACGCAATAGCCGGCGCGAAGGGCGAGATCCTCGATTACCTTCCCCCCTCTCCCAGTGGGGGAGGGGTAGGCGCTGCCGTGCTAAACGCTGACGATGCCTACTTCGAAACCCTCAGCCGCCGCGCAAAGTCCCGCGTGATCTCGTTTGGCGAGGGACCCAAGGCCGACGTTCGTGCGATCTCTGCGGGACTCGATTCCAAGGGCTGCTGCGCATTCCAGGTGCAGACGCCGAGGGGATCGTTCGACGTTCGCATTCCGGTCCCGGGCGAGCACAATATCAAAGACGCACTCGCCGCAATAGCCGTGGGCGAGGTCCTTGGGATTGACCACGACTACATGCGAGAGGCACTGGCAAAGTACACCCCGCCTGAGAAGCGCTCGAACGTAATCCCAACGCGCCGGGGGTTCGTTATCATCGATGACACCTACAACGCGAGCCCGGCCTCGGTTACGAGCGCCCTCAAGACGTTGGCGATGATGGAGGGTGATCGGAAGATCGCGATTCTTGGCGACATGCTCGAACTGGGCGACCACGCTGTTGATGCGCACGTCGAGATCGGGCGGGTTGTCAAAGAGACAGGGGTCGATATGCTCGTCGTGGTCGGCGAGCTATCGAAGCTAACGTCACGTTCCGCTATCGACGCGGGCCTGCCTGTCGAATCCGTGTTGGAATTCGATGACAGCTACCAGGCCGCGCGCGAGGTTCCCGCGAAGATCAGGGAGCGCGACGTTGTGTTGGTCAAAGGCTCACGCTCGATGAAGATGGAGCGGGTTGTGGAGGGGCTGATTGCCGGCTGAATTCGTATATGTTGTAGGGCCGTTTCTTGTGGCGTTCGTGGTCTCCCTGCTCCTTGCACCGGGTGTGATCGCGATGCTACGCACGCGCAAAGCCGGGCAGGTGATAAGCACCGATGGCCCAGAGTCGCACCAGGCCAAAGCCGGGACACCCACGATGGGTGGACTGATCATCATGGCCGGAATCCTTGGTGTAGCCCTTTCCGCCAGCATAGCCTCATCCAAGGTAGCGTGGAGCTACATGCTCAGGGGCAGCGCTCTCGAGGACCTTGTGGCAGTATTGCTTCTCATGGTCGCTTACGCGCTGATTGGATTGGTGGATGACTATCTGACGATCAGGCCTATCCGTGACGTCAGAGGCATAGCCAGCAAGCCAAAGGCAGCGGCTCAAGCACTGGTGGCGGTTGCTTTTCTGATATGGCTGGGAACGCATCGGGCAGATGGCTTCGCACCTGTCTTGATGGCTGGCAACTATACGATTCTGAGCGGTGTTTCCTACTGGATCTTCGCCGGTCTCATGCTTGTGGGGATGTCGAACTTCGTGAACATCACGGATGGCTTGGACGGCTTGGTTGCCGGGCTTGTGGCCATCGCGAGTGTTGGTTGGCTCGCGTGCATGCTTGGGTTTCCCGAACAGACTGCTTTGGGCGCATTGCCGCTTCTCGCAGCCATCGCCGGCGCGTGTTTGGCGTTCCTGTGGTTCAACGCGAACCCGGCGAAGGTCTTCATGGGCGATACAGGCTCGATGGCGCTGGGCGTCGCTCTGCCAGCCATAGCCATCCTGATGCATCGCGAGGTGCTGCTGATCGTGATCTGCCTTGTGTTCGTGCTGGACGGGCTATCAAGCGCGCTGCAATGGGCGGTGTTCAAGTTCACGAGGATCACGACCGGCACTGGCCGCCGAGTGTTCAAGAAGAGCCCGATCCACCACCACTTCGAGCTTTCCGGCTGGCCGGAGCAGACGGTTGTTGTGAGATTCTGGATCCTCGGCGCA
Organism: uncultured bacterium; assembly: GCA_964523735.1. Classification (GTDB taxonomy): domain Bacteria; phylum Armatimonadota; class UBA5829; order UBA5829; family UBA5829; genus CAZFYZ01. The sequence continues at coordinate 16,416 of CAZFYZ010000049.1, forward strand.
GTCGCCGCCGTAATAGGCTTCGCAGGCGCTGCGGCTCGGATATGGTAACACGTGCCCCCTCTCCCGGCGGAGAGGGCGGGGGTGAGGCTTCCGTGCTGCCCCCTCTCCTGGGGGAGAGGGCTGGGGTGAGGGCGCATTAGCAATTCTATGCAAGACTGGAAAGACAAACGAATATCCGTCATCGGAATGGCTCGAAGCGGAATGGCCGTCGCGGAGGTGATGTCGTCTCGCGCGCAGGTCACCCTCTACGACCGCAAGTCAGCTTCAGAGCTAACCGAAGCCCTTGAGGCTGCCAGGGCCCTCGGCGTCGAGGCAAGACCTGAAACCGAAGACATCGACCTGGCGAACACCGATCTTTTGGTCACCAGCCCTGGCGTGCCGATCGGCCATCCCGCCTTCGCCGAGGCCAAGCGCCGTGGCATCGAGGTGATCTCCGAGATCGAGCTGGCCTATCGCATAGCGAAGGCTCCTATGATAGCCATCACCGGCACCAACGGCAAGACTACGACAACCGTCCTGACAGGCCGGATGCTGATGGCCGATGGTCGTGAAACTTACATTGCGGGGAACGTCCTTGCGGGGGACATCAAACTGCCGCTGATCACTGCTGCTGCGAATGCCTCACCCGACGGAGTGATCGTGGCTGAGATCAGCACGTTCCAGCTCGAGTGGATCAGTACGTTCAGGCCAAAGATCGCCGCGCTTCTGAACGTGACCAGCGATCACATGGATCGGCACACCTCGGCGGAGGAATACGCCGGTCTCAAAGCACGCATATTCGAGAACCAGACGCCCGATGATTACGCCATTGTGAATGCGGAGAATGCCTTCACTGCGGGGCTTGTGCCGAAGCTCGATGGGCGGGTTCTGCAGTTTGCCCGTCTGAGCGAGCCACCTGATGGCGCGTTTGCGCGAGGAGATGACCTGGTCGTCAGGCTTGCCGGGCGAGAGACGGTGATCTGCACCCGCTCGGACATCCAGATACCGGGCGAGCACAACGTCGAGAACGTCTTGGCCGCTGCCCTCGCTGCGAGTGCCCTTGGCGCTGAGCCCGAAAGCATCCGTCAGGCCGTTCGCGGATTCACCGGAGTAGAGCATCGCCTCGAGCCGGTAGCCACCGTCGAAAGCGTGCGCTACGTTAACAACTCTATGTGCACCAACGTCGATGCTGCCGTGCGTTCCGTGGAGGCCATAGACGGTCCCCAGATCGTGATAGCCGGCGGCAAGGACAAAGGCTCCGACTATACGGCCCTGGCGGAAGCATTCAAGCGCAGGGCCAAGCATGTCGTTCTCATAGGCGCGGATGCCGGGCTAATTGAGTCAGCGGCTCGCAAGGCAGGGTACGAGCAAACAACTCGCGCAGAGTCGATGCAAGACGCCGTTGACAAAGCCCGTGCGCTTGCTGAGGCGGGGGACACCATCGTCCTGACCCCGGCGTGCGCCAGTTTCGACATGTTCAACTCATTCGAGCACCGCGGCCAGGTGTTCAAGGACATTGTGAAGGATTACGCCGGCAAAGCCGGTAAGCACTAGACAAGCATGGACGCGCGGGAAGTGGCTTTCCACTTTCCACCCTCCACTCTCCATGAACCGGGGAAGGGTGAAGTAACATGAAGAAGCTAGCCAGGATTGAGCCGCCGGATGTATGCCTGCTGGGCGTGACGTTGATACTTGTCGCGATCGGCGTTCTCACTGTCTTCGACTCGAGCTACATGCGCGCCGCGGACTACAAGTCATACAACTTCGACGCCCTCTATTTCGTCAAACGTCAGCTCATATTTGCGGGGATTGGTCTCTTCTGCATGTTCGTTGCATCCGTCGTTCCGGTGGACTTCATGCGCAAGCTGAGCATTCCCCTGCTGTTCTTTGCCGCCGTGCTGTTGATTGCCGTGCTGGTGCCCGGGGTGGGGAGAGAGGTCAACGGCTCGCGCAGCTGGTTCAGACTTGGGCCGCTCTCGTTCCAGCCGTCGGAGTTGCTGAAACTCGCGCTGGTGGTCTATCTGGCGCGGGTCCTTGGCCGACCGAGGATCTTCGCGCGCAAAGCGCCGCCGAGGTGGGTTGGAGCTCTCTGGGTCGCGGGCGCGTTGATCTTCCTAGTGATCGCTCAACGTGACCTGGGATCAGCCGTGGTTCTATCGTCTGTCGTCTTCATCATGTTCGCGGTTGCCGGCGCAAGAAAGCGATACCTGGTGCTTCTGGGGACGGCGGGGGCCGTGACGGTCTGCGCCCTCATGTGCTTCGTTCCTCACTGCAAGCCTAGAGTGGACGCTTTCAAGGACCCCTGGGAGGCGCGCTATGATAAGGGCTACCAGATAGTGCACTCGCTGATCGGATTCGGCACGGGTGGAGTGACCGGCGTGGGCATTGGCGAGGGTCGTGTTAAGGCGTATATCCCTGCCGCGTCCACGGACTACATTTACTCCACAGTTGCCGAGGAAACAGGCCTGATCGGCAGTCTGGTGCTGCTTGGCCTGTTTGCTCTCTTTACATACAGGGGCCTGGATGTGGCCCGAAGATGCGCAAGCCCGTTCGCGGCGCTGGTGGCGGTGGGAATCACATCCTTTGTGGCTATTCAGGCTTTGATCAACATGGCAGTGGCCACGAACTCCATTCCTGCGACAGGTCTGCCAATGCCATTTGTCAGCTACGGCGGCTCTTCGCTTGTGATACTTCTTACGGGGACCGGCATTCTGCTCTCGGTTTCGCGGCACGTACATATGCAACTGGATGGCGAGATTGATGAAGATCGTACTGACCGGGGGCGGCACCGGAGGACATATCTACCCCGCCATAAGCGTCGCTCAGGCTCTTCGGGAGGCGGATCCCGAGACCGAGCTACTGTTCGTAGGTAGCTCACACGGGCCTGAGGGCAAGATCGCGGCGGATGCGGGGCTTGAGTTCCGCGCTGTTCCGAGTTCACCGCTGACGAAGTCGATATCCGCCCGAAACGCGGTCTCGCTCGCGCGGCTGATGGCCGGCGTCTTCCGAGCGAGGCGGATACTCAAGGATTTCCGCCCAGATGTGGCAATCGGCACCGGCGGCTACACGACCGCTGCTGTCCTGGTTGCGCAGCGGTTGCTCGTCGGACGAATCGTGATCCACGAGCAGAACGCAGTCCCCGGACGTACAAACAAATGGCTCGCGCGGATCGCCGGCCGTGTGTGTGTTACGTTTGAGGATTCCGCCAAAGCATTTCCGAAGGACAAAGTTGTCGTGACAGGCCTCCCGATCCGCCGGGACTTCGCGGATCTTCCCGAGAAGAGTGAGGCCCGCCGCGGCCTGGACCTGGCAGAAGACCTGTTCACGGTCCTGGTCGTTGGAGGCAGCCAGGGCGCCAGGAGCCTGAACGAACTAATCATTGGCGCCTGGCCTGCAATAGACGATGGCGGCACGCAGGTCCTCCACCAGGTGGGGCAGAGGAATCTCGAGGAGACACGGCAACTTTTCAGGGCTTCTGAGCGTTACAGAATAGAGGCGTACGTCGACATGCCCACCGCGATGGCCGCTGCCGATCTCGTGATAGGCCGCAGTGGCGCATCGACAGTCGCCGAAATCACGGCCTGCGGCTTGCCGAGCATCCTGATTCCGTATCCCTACGGCATCGCTCTGGAACAGAAAGCCAACGCCGGCTACCTGGTCGAGCACAACGCGGCGATCCTGTGTGAGCAGGCAGCCTGTACATCCGAGAAGCTTGCAGGCATTATCAGAGAACTACGTGCCGACGCGGCCAGGCTGAGCGCCATGGCATCAGCCAGCAAGGCCCTTGGCAAACCCGACGCAGCCCAGCAAGTGGCTCAAATCGCTCTTGGCTTGGCAAGTAGTCCATACTCAATATGAAATTCCATTTTATCGGAATCGGTGGGGTCAGCATGAGCGCCATCGCGCTGATGCTCAAGGACCTCGGGCATACTGTCTCCGGCTCAGACCGGCAGGAGAGCGGCACAACAGCACGCCTTCGTGAGCAAGGGGTTCGTGTAGTTGTCGGCCATGATGCGGTCAACGTGGACGGCGCGGATGCTGTTATCTACACAGCAGCCATACCCTCGGACAACTCGGAAATCGTGGCATCAAGAGACAAAGGCATTCCGCTCATCGAGCGACCTGAGATGCTTGGCAAGCTGATGCAAGCATACGACCAGCGCGTTGCCATCTCCGGCACCCACGGTAAGACGACCACCACCTCGATGGTCGCCTCGATTCTGGATCACGCGGGTCTCGATCCGACGGTACTTGTGGGGACCGATCGAAACAACCTCCGGCGCGGCGGCCAGTCGATCATTGTGACTGAAGCCTGCGAGGCCTTCAGTTCGTTCCTGCACCTGAAGTCGTCCATCGCAGCCATCACCAACATCGACCTCGACCACGTCGATCACTACGGCACAATCGAGCGCATCGAGGAAGCGTTCGCCGAGTTCGGGGAGCTTGTGGACCCGGACGGCTGTATCATCGCGAACTGGGACGACGAGCGCGTCCGCCGCGTGTACTCCAGCAGCACCCGCCGCGTCGTTCGCTTCGGCCTTGGCGAGGAGAATGACATCCGCGCCACGAACGTCGACCTCAGCAATCCAAACCCGAGCTACACTCTCGTTCGCAATGGAGTGGAACTCGGCGAGATTCGGCTGAGCATTCCAGGCGAGCAAAATGTGATCGATTCGCTTGCTGCTGCGGCAGTGGCGTTCGAGCTAATAGTTGTCTCGGCGACACCCTGTCCCGAAACGTCCTCTTCGGAGCTTCGGGACAAGGTGTCCCGAAGCAACGCCTTCGCCGCCATCCGCGACGGCCTGGCCGCCTTCCGTGGCGCGGCCCGCAGATGGGAGGTTCTGTTCGATCAGAACGACATAATGGTCGTGGACGACTACGCACATCACCCGGCGGAAGTCGCGGCCACACTGAAAGGCGCGCGCGCGGCCTACCCATCCAAGCGCATCAAAGCTGTCTTCCAACCGCACCTGTACTCCCGCACTAAGCACTTCGAGGCCGATTTCGCCGATGCGCTGTCGCTGGCACACGAGGTCATCGTCACCTCGATCTACGCCGCCCGCGAGCAGCCGATGGACGGCGTCAGCGGCGAGAGCATCGCTGAGCGCATCTCAGGAGCGACCTATTGGCCTGACAAGACTACGCTTGCCGCTCGTCTGGCCGCCAGCGCCAATTCGGGTGATCTCATTCTCGTCCTTGGCGCAGGGGATATCAGGCAAGTTGGCGAGGAACTCGCAAGGGTGTTCGAAGGCAGGCAAACGTGAGCTTTACCGAAGACATCCGAGGCGCGATCAACTGCCGCATTGCCGAGAACGAGCCGATGTCCGCGCACACGACTCTCGGCGTCGGCGGGCCGGCTGACGTCTGGGTGGAGGTGGAGACCGAAGCCGACCTTGCGACTCTGATGAGCCTGATTCACGAAGCTGGTATGCCCTGGATGGTCGTCGGAGACGGCGCTAATCTCTTAGTCTCAGAGAAAGGCATTCGCGGAGTAGTGATTGCGCCAAAGGGCCAGTTCGCGGAGATCGTAGTCGATGGCCTGCGCATCCGGTCGGGTGCGGCGGCACGCATTTCGGCAGTCGCCGACATCGCGGCAGAGAATGATCTGATCGGTCTTGAGGGTGTGGGCACCGTGCCTGGCAGCGTCGGTGGCGCGATCGTGATGAACGCCGGCACTCATCGGGGCTACATCGACGCAGTGACCGAGAGTGTGTCAACTATCACCGAGGATGGCAGGCAGGTGCTGCTCACTAAAGAGGATTGTGGTTTTACATATCGCGGCAGCCGGTTTCAGACGGATCATTCGTTCATCATTGCCTCAGTCGTCTTTGCTATGCAGCCTGGCGACGGTGCGGCCAGCCGAAAGCATCTGGAGGAAGTTCGTCGCCATCGTGCCGATACGCAGCCTCCTGGACGCAGCGCTGGCTGCTTCTTCAAGAACCCAGGCACCAGCGCCGGAAAGCTGATCGAGCTTTCAGGATGCAAAGGCTGGCGCGAGGGTGGGGCGATCGTCAGCGAGACTCACGCAAACTTCATTATGAACACTGGTAACGCAACAGCATCGGATCTCTACGCGCTCGCCGAACGCGTTCGAGCGGCCGTTCGCGAGAAGCAAGGAATCGAACTGGAATACGAGGTCAGATTAGCAGGAGAATGGTAGATCGACAGGGCAAACTGAGGGTTGCGGTTCTGATGGGGGGTATCTCATCAGAGCGCAACGTCTCCCTCTCAACAGGCAGGCAGATACTCGCGTCTCTCGACCGTGAGAAGTACGAAGTGATCGGTGTCGACGCGGCGCTTCTTCCGGGCAGCACCCGCTCGCATCTCAAGGGCGCCGACAGCGAGGTCGAAGCGGTGGCCGAGGCCCGCGATGCGCTCGGAAACGCGCTGATCAGCGTTGAGCAGATAGCAGTCAGTGATTCGGCCATGCGTCCCGATGTCGTCTTCATCGCCCTCCACGGCAAGTATGGCGAGGATGGCACCGTTCAGGGAATGCTTGATCTGCTCGGCCTGCCCTACACCGGCTCCGGCGTCCTCGCAAGCGCCCTTGCCATGGACAAGTCGATGGCCAAAAAAGTCCTCGCCGCCGACGGCATTCCGGTTGCGCCTTCCGTCGATCTAATCTCCCCTCTCACTTCTGGAGAGGGGCCGGGGGAGAGGTCGATCCGCGATGCCGTCTCCGACCTCGGTTTCCCCCTCATGGTCAAGCCAAGCCGCCAGGGTTCAACCATCGGAATGACGAAGGTGAACAGTCCTGACGAGTTGAATGATGCCATAAGGCAGGCCGCCATCCACGATGACCGGATAGTGATCGAGCGGTTTGTCGAGGGAGTCGAGCTGACGGTCGGCGTTCTGGGGAACTTGGAGCCCTTCGCGCTCCCGGTGGTGGAGATTGCCCCGGCGAAAGGTTTCTACGACTACGAGGCAAAGTACACACCTGGCGCGACTGAGGAGATCGTCCCGGCGCGCATCAGCGCTGAGGCAACTGCCAGGGCGCAGGAGATCGCCCTCGCGGCGCACAGGTCGCTCGATTGCCGGGGGATGTCTCGAGTGGATATGATCTACACGCCTGATGCCGAGTTCTATGTTCTTGAGGCCAACACCATACCAGGCATGACGCCCACAAGCCTGTTACCGCGGGCCGCCGAGGCTGCCGGGATTGCTTTTCCCAGGCTGCTCGATATGATAATCGGCTATGCACTTGAGGAGAGTGGGGGAAGGTGAGCACATCTTCGAACAGTATCAAGCGACGTCCGCCGCGCAATTTCAAGAGGAGGCAGCGAAACCGGAAGAAGCCGGATTACAGGCTGCTCGCCAGGCTGTTCGCGCTCAGTATCCTGATCTCGAGCGCGGTTTCATACGCGCTTCAGACCCCATCCCTCATCATCCGTGAGGTTAAGGTCACCGGTGTCTGTCTGGCCGAAAGGGCTCGGGTCGAGAAGATCGCCGGATCAGCTCTTGGCAGGAACATTCTGCTTGTGGACACAGGCAGCATATCGTCTCGTGTTGGGGCACTGCACGAAGTCGAGCAGGTAGCGATCGGCCGGAGCTTTCCCAGCAAAGTCTGGGTGAGGGTTACTGAGCGTAAGCCGGCGGCCGTCATCAACAGCCCCGACACCCGCTGCATGGTTCAACACGATGGTTTCGCGTTTCACAGTGTGAAGAACCCTGTGGCAGGAGTTCCGACCATCCAGATCCCGTCCTGCGGATGCGTCAAGGAAGGTCAGAAAGTGACGTCGAGATGCGTTGATGCAGCTCTCGAAGCCATCAAGATTGCTCGCCATGAACGCCTCCCGGTTGCCAAAATTTCCGTTGACCCTATGGGGGATATGTGCTTAAATATGGAGGGCCAATACTACGTCAAATTGGGGCAGCCCGACGAGATTGCGCGCAAGATGTCGATGCTGCGAACCGTTCTGGTATGCAAGCCCTCAATCGCGAGAGAAGCGGCCTACATCGACTTGAGTAGCCCTCCAGGCTGTTCCTGGAAGCCCAAGTCTTCATAGCTCCAGTCAGTTCGCGCGTTACCCTGAACTCAGTTCGGGGACCAAGGCTGGTTGCTAAGCTAAGTTTGGCATAATCCGTTCATGTTCGGCGACGTGGGACCACCCGCGCCTATCACCTATTGGAAAGGTCCGATGTCCACTAGCATATCTCCACCCGTTCGAGGAAGAGGATGGGTGTTCCAGGTAACAGCTCTGTGCATAGTGCTTGGCATGCTGCTTGCGCTGTCGCTTCGTACTCAGAGGCAGGCAGTCTCCGAGGGGAAGCCGAGTCGTGGCCCTGCGCTGGTCGCAGAGCTGACCAACCTCAAGCAAGAGAACATCAAGCTGCAGAAGGATCTGGCAGAGGTGCGATCGCGCTACGAGGAGGTCATCAGGAAGCAGAACGAAGGAACTCTGGGGGCGAGCAGCCTCAAGACGATCCTCGATGAGAACAAGATGCTGGCCGGAACGATTCCTGCCCGCGGACCCGGCGTTGTAGTAACGCTGACAGATAGCCCGAACCGCGATATGAACGATACCAGGCCGGACGTCGTAGAGAACTACGTCGTGCACGATTCCGATATTCGCCTGGTGACAAACGAGCTTTTCGTGGCTGGCGCGGAAGCCATCTCTGTCAATGGTCAGCGACTGATCGCAAACTCGACGATACGATGTGTTGGGCCGGTTGTTCTGGTGAACTCAGTTCAGTTGGCAGCGCCTTATGCTATCAAGGCGGTTGGATCGCCAGAGACCCTTCAGAGAGCGCTTGAGCTGCCTGGAGGTCCCGCTGAGAGCCTGTTCCTGCTCAACATGATAGAAGTGCGCAAGCAGCCGGATATCACCGTGCCGGCCTACAAAGGAAGCACACGGATGAACTGGGCAAAGCCAGTCGTCCCCAAGGACAAGGATTAGCACGCCGTAGCGGCTGGTTTTGAGGAGCAAAATGATCTGGTGGCCCATTCTGGGGCTTCTTGTCGGTTTTCAAGTTTACTGGCTGCCTGGTGTGCAGGTGCGCTCGGACTGGTCGGCGTACCTGTCCCTGGCCACGCTTGCCGGGCTGGATTCGATCTTCGGCGGCATCAGGGCCGGGATCGAGGGCAAGTTCCACGATGACATATTCTTCTCCGGCTTCCTTGTGAATGCCGGATTGGCGGCGGGACTTGCATATCTTGGTGATCAGATCGGGGTGGATCTCTTCCTTGCCGCCGTCGTGGCGCTCGGAGGAAGAGTCTTTCTCAACCTGTCGCTAATACGGCGCTACATGCTGACACAGACCAGCCTGCGCTGGAAGAAAGACACGTGATAGGTGTCAGGTGTCAGGTGTTGGGTGTTAGTGACGCGAACCCGACACCCGATACCCAATATCTGTCACCTAACCTGGGGTGGGATCATTGAGCCAGAAGGAATACATTGCCGGTCTTGACATAGGCACTACGAAGACCTGCTGCGTTCTTGCAGAGGTCGACTACGACAACAATTCGGTCGACATCGTGGGT
>CAZFYZ010000050.1:0-25771 GCA_964523735.1 uncultured bacterium
CTACGAAGCCGCCGGAGCCGAGGTCGCCATAGCGGTATCGTCTGTGGTATTCTCGCTGGCACACCTGATCAAACATCCCACCACACCGGTGCTTTACGCCCTAAACGCTTTCATGTTCGGAGTGCTTGCGGCAGTCTGCCGTCACTACACCGGGAGCCTGTGGCTGCCGATCGGACTGCACTTCGGATGGAATGTTGTCTCCGGCCCTATCTTCGGTCTGCCCTATTCCGGCAAGCCTTATGAGCGGGGAGTGGTTGTCAGCGAGGTCAAGGGACCGACCTGGCTCACCGGCGGGAGTTATTCCCTGGATGCCGGTGTGCTGGGAACTCTGGCGCTGGTGATCGCTGCCGTTGGATTGATCGCTATCACACCTATCAAGTAACGCGGGGAGGTTTGCCTCCGTGAGAGAATGCAGCTACTGGTGGAAAGCTGACGACGAAGAACGATGTGACATGGCCGACATGGAATGCCCCTGCCACGGCCTGCAGCATGACTGCCCGTTAGGTGGCAGTGCTATTGAGCGTGCGGTGAAGGTCCAGCAGCGATTCACGCTGCAAGAGGCGGCAAGACGCGCACGGCGGGCACACAGAGAACAAGAAGCAAGCTGACGAATTCGTCTTGACGCATGCAGCCTATCCCTCGTAACATGGCCTCCTGAACGCACGTCTCCGGAGGACCATCATGAAGTCACACACCAAGTATCTGTGGTTCAACACGAGCCAGCAGCGTGAGCTCGTCAACATCACGGGCGAATGCGAGACGCTTCTCAGCGAGAGTGGCATCAAGGAAGGGATGATGCTGGTCTCAGCTATGCACATCACCGCCGGAGTCTGGGTCAACGACAACGAGCCAGGGATTCATCAGGATGCGATGGATATGCTCGAGCGCCTTGCCCCCGAAGGACCTGATTACCGTCACCACCGCACAGGCGAAGACAACGGCCACGCCCACCTGAAGAACCTGCTTATGCACCACCAGGTCATCATCCCGGTCACCGAAGGCCGCCTCGATCTCGGCCCGTGGCAGACCATCTTCTACGCCGAGTTCGACGGCCAGAGGCGGAAGAGGGTGGTGCTGAAGGTGATGGGTGAGTAGAGCTGGAATAGACCGAGAGCAACCTCAAACCAACGCTGGTTTGTTACGCGGAAGGCAAGTAGCGCATTACTCCCTGACAGCGAACCTGAGCATGCCGAGCACAGCCGCATCAATGCGGCTTTCACGATCCGTTAGCCCCTTGCGTATCTGTTCCGCCTGCTCTGATGTCGGCTCAGAGTACATTGTTGCAGAGGTGCGCACCCACCTACTCAGTCCCTCTTCAGCACTCTGAGCTATAGCATCGTCGGATGAAGCACACGCCTCAAGCAGATAGACAGCGCTGTCCCAGTCGCGGGTCTGCGACAGGAGACTGATCGCATTCCTCATCACGTGCTGGAACTTGGAAGCCCCAAACACCGCCCACAGTTGCTCTGCGGTGAGAAGTCTCGGCTTCATCGCGAGTATGTTCTTGGCTTCCCGCGACACACTTGCCGACTCATCCGCCAGCAACCGAGCAAATGAAACTGCGTAGTTCGGTCGATCTAGAAAGGATAGGGCCCGCATCACCGTTTTGCGCAATCTAGACTTGCCTCTGAACGCGTAGGGAGCCACGAACATGGCATCGCTAGTTGTCGCCACATCGCAAAGACCGCTGACAGCCGCCTCGAGTTCCCGGCCACTTGCAGTCGCAATCCTCTCACGGTAGAACGTCGCAAAGTCGATGCCCACTGTCTTCCTTAGATAATGCCGAGCCGTTGCCCGCACACCCGCATTTACGTCGAGAAGTGCTATCATCCACGCGTCCACCGCCAGTGGTGACGAGGTTGCCGCATAGGCGTCAAGTACGGCAGATCGGATCGCCGGAAAGGGGTCGCGTTCAAGCTTCGTGAGTTCGTCCAAGAGCTCGTCCACCAGCAACGTGCGCGTGACTTCACGAACAGCCCAAAACCGGATGGCATTAGAATGATCACACATCGCCTCACGCAGGATCGATCTTCTGTCCCCAGCAGGGGATTCAGCGGCTATCCGGTAGCAAGTCCTGCGGATCAATGGCTCGTCAGCAGTCGTACCTTTGAGCAATTCGGGCAGACATACGGGGCTCTGAAGAAGGCTCTTGATCGACTCCACGATCTCGACGTGGGAAGCCCTGCTGCATTCCTCCAGCCTTGTCACCAACTGGATGTAGCGCACGAAGTGGGCAGCATGGGCCGGGTCTAGACGGTCTCGGACGGCTGCAGCAGCGCGATTCCTGACCTGTGGCACCCAATCATTCACGCTGATCAGCAGAAACGGCAACTCCCGTCCACTCCTTATGTCCGATAGCGACCTCACAGCCGCTTCGCGCACATGGCCATTCCAGTGCGTCGCCACCACACCCAGCAGCTCTGCACAGAACTCGCCAAACCGACAAAGGTCGGCAACCTTGTCGGAACGTAGCTCAGATATGTTTGACGACATCCCAAGGCGCAGGTGAACGAGATCACGGTCAGATATATGGCGAACAAGCTCAGACAGTGCCTCTGCTGCCACAACGGCCATCGGCCCGCCAGCGATTGCATAGGGCACAATTGCCTGAATCGCGCCCGGTTCACCGGAGGCTCCGATATCCCTTAACAACTGGGCTTGACGCCCTCGCGGCGACAGAAGCCGCCCCGACCACGATTCCATGTGAGCGAGCTGACTAACCAGCAACCTGGTCTGTTCGGACAACTGCTTCACCGCAATACCCCTCCGGACTCCCCTGTAGTAGAGCCTGTGCAGAAGCCCAGCAACTCCCTCAAGGCAAAGATCGCTCCCGCCTTGTCGAGGGGCTCGTTGTTGTTGCCACACTTTGGAGATTGGATGCATCCGGGGCAGCCATCGTCACATCCGCAGTCTTCGAGGGTCTTGAGGGCGTATTGGAGGAGCTGGTCGATGGAGTCGTAAGCAGTGCGGGCGATGCCGACACCGCCGGGGTAGCCGTCATATATGAAGATCGCCGCAAGACCCCGGGTGTCCACGTGGCTCGGGTGTGAGACTCCGCCGACATCCCACCTGTCACAGATCGCGAAAAGCGGGAGGATGCCTATGGTGACATGCTCGATGGCGTGGATCGTGCCCGTCAGGTCGAATCCGCGACCGATGAGCCTGTTCGTGAGTTCCTCGGGAAGCGTGATCCAAACGGATTCCGTGCTGAGCCTGGTCTCGGGCAGGTCGAGGAGGACGCGGTCGAGGACTTTCTCTGTGAACAGCTGCTTGCGGTAGTACTGGGTGACGCGGCTCGACACAGTCACGTCCCCGAATTCCACTCTGGCAGAGCCGATGTCGCGTGACTCCACACGCTCGTCGATGGCCACATTGGTCCGGCTGCCGGGGGTCGTGTAGTAGCTGACGTCGGTTCGCTCTACGTAGGCGGTGCGCTCGGGCAGGTCGAGCTTGGTTACCACGTAGGATTCCCCTGCGTGCAGGTAGACCGCCCCGGGATGGATGGTCTCGAATGCGCTGGCGGCATCGACCGTACCGAGGAGCGTCCCGCCTCGCTCGACGGAGACGATCAAGTAGCTCTCACCGGAGGCCGACCTGATATTGACGCGCTTGGCGGGGTAGTCCGCCCCTGTCCAGAACCATCTGCGGCGATAGCTGACCTGCTCTACCTCCTCCAGGGCCGCAAGCACGTCCCACGCGCGCTCGCCCCAAAGCAGCTCAACTTCCTCGTTCTCTATCGGCAGTTCATAAGCTGCGCAGACCAGGTGGTCGGCAAGGATATACGGGTTCTGATAGTCCACGACAGCCTTTTCGTGCTCTGCTCCGAAGAAGAAGCCGGGGTCGCGCATGAGATACTGGTCGATGGGGTCATCGAGCGCAATCAGCACCGCGAGCGATTCATCGACTCCCCTACCCGACCGCCCCGCCTGCTGCCAGGTGCTTGCGACGGTGCCCGGGTAGCCTGTCATCACAACTGCGTCGAGCCCGCCTATGTCCACACCCACCTCAAGCGCGGTGGTGGATGTCACGCCAAGAAGCTCGCCGCTGAAGAGCCTGCGTTCGATTTCACGGCGTTCGGCTGGACGGTATCCGGCGCGGTAGGACATGATTTTGTCTGCGAGGCGGCATTGCTCTGTTTCGCGACAGGGTGTCGCCGAAACAACGGAGGATTGCTCTGTTTCGGGACAGGGTGTCGCCGAAACAACGCCCTTGAGCTCGTTTCTGGCGTAGCGGAGAATCAGCTCGGCGGTCTTGCGTGCTTTCGTAAAGACGAGAGTGCGGATGTCGCGCGAGACGAGGCTGGTGAAGAGATCCACTGCCTCCGAGTTCGAGCTGCGCCGCTGGCCCATCTTGCCGACCCTCGGCGGATTCCAGAACACGAATGTCTTCTCGCCCGCGGGGGAGCCGTCGTTGCTGATCACTCTGGGCTCGATTCCCGTCAGGTTAGTCACAAGCTTGCCTGGGTCTTTGACTGTGGCCGAAGCACACACGAAGGTAGGATGTGAACCATAGTACTCGGCGATCCGCCGCAGTCGCCTGATGATGTTGGCGACGTGCGCGCCAAATACACCTCGATACGTGTGCACCTCGTCGATAACCACATACTGCAGGTTGCGGAAGAGATCCGACCACGTCGTGTGGTAGGGCAGGATGCCGACGTGCAACATATCGGGGTTCGTGAGGATCAGGTTGCACGATGCCTTGATAAACGGCCGTTCCTGCCGGGGCGTATCACCGTCATAGGTGGCGGCCTTGACCGCCGACAGCTCGTATCCCCTGATCTTGCCCAGTTGGTCCTGCGCCAGCGCTTTGGTAGGATAGATGTAGAGCGCCCGAGCCTTGGGATCACGCTCCAGGGCCTCCATAGCGGGCACGTTGTAGCAGATGGTCTTGCCGCTGGCAGTAGCAGTAACGACGACGATGTGCTCGCCACGGCGGACAGCCTCGATGGACTCCGCTTGATGGGAGTAGAAACGCTCGATCCCCTGTCGGCGCAATGCGTCTCCAATGAGGCCTGAGACGGGGGGATCGACGTCCCGCAGCACGGCCTCGCGCGCGGGAACCCGCTCGAGGTGCGCTATCTGGCCATGGTAGAACCTGGCCGACTGGATGGATTCGAGGAAGGCTTCAGTGTCCATGCTTTGCTCGCATGGACGTTGTTAGGGGTAGAGAGCGTGTGTTCCTGCTTGTGCAACACTCCCCAACGATCACCACGTATCCGGAAGCACCACGGGGCTCGATTGCTCCGGGATGTAGTGCAGGCTCATCTGAATGCCTACAGTTGTGCCGTCCGGGCCAGTTGCAAGATAGACCTGGTCCGCGATTGAGAGCATGGCCTTGTAGCCCATGCCCAACGACACCGCGGTCGTGTAGTTCTTCTTCAGAGCCACATAGGGCAGGTTTATCGCCTGTATGCCGGGGCCATTATCACTGATAAGGACAAGCAGGCCTTCTCCGCGTTTGTGGATCGAGACCATGCCCGACTGGGCATGCTTGAGAGCATTGGTTGCCGCCTCGCCCACGCACAACGCAAGGTCGAACATCTTGAACTCGTCCATGCCCTGGGATTCAGCCACCTCGGCCGCTACCCGCCTGGCAACACCGACATCCTGGGGGTGCGTGACTTTGCATATCCCCAGCAGCGGGCCGGAGATCCTCTGTACTTCCTTTCGATCGCAGATAATCAGTTTGCCCTCGGTAGCCGCCTCAATGGTGTTCCGATAGAACCGATCTCTGTCCTCCTCCGCCTGCACGGCCGCCGTAATGTCCTCAAACAGCACACCCACGTGTCTCCCAGGCAGGCCAAATGCCCTGAACGAGTAGTGCCTTGGCATCAATCTCTCGTCCGAATAGGCGAAATCGGCGATGTTGAAGGAAGTCGCATCCCGCGCTGCTTCCGCGAACTGCAGCGGGATGCCCTGCTCGCGAAGCCCGGGAAACACCTCGTCTATGTAGTGGCCGATGACGTCTCCCTCGGAAAGACCGAGTTCGGTCGTTGACGCAGGATTTGCCGCGACCAGCCGCAGCGATCTGTCGTCGTTGGGATCATCGAGATGGTAGATGTACAGCCCAACCTGCATGTTCTTGATCACGTTGGTGAACATCTGCATGGAGTCTCTGACCCGGTTACGCTCCGTCACATCGAACACCACCGCGAGCAGCCGTTCCTGAGCACCATACCGCAGGCGTGCTCCGTGCACCTCGACGTCAAAGGGCGTGCCGTCCTTGCGGACGTGAAGCGACTCCCTGCGGAACCATTCGCCAAGGGCCACGCTTTCTGACTGATCGTAGAAATGACGGAAAGCAGGGTCGACGATTTCTCTGATGTGGCGCGCCATCAGCTCTTCGCGCGAGTAACCATAAAGCTCGGCGGCTCGTGCGTTGGCGTCAACGATGCGACCGTCCAGTTCCATGAGCAGAAAAGCATCCACGTTGGAGTTGAAGATGGACCGATAGCGAGCTTCGCTCTCCTGCAATGCCTGCTGGTCGTGGATACGCTGCGTTATGTCCAGACCTACGCTTAGAATCTCAACGGTGTTTCCAGCCTCATCGAATACTGGTTTGTTAGTCCAAGCGATCCAGACACGTTCGCCGTTCTTGCGCATGTTCTCGTTGATGTTGGCTCCGTGGTATTCCGGGTGTGCGCAGATGCTCTCAATCATCACCTGGAGATCTCGGCCTGAGGTCTCGGTCTTCGGGACTATGGTCCCCATAACGTTCTGACCGATGATCTCGTCTTCGGTGTAGCCGAAGAAGCTCTGGGCGAACTCGTTGAAGAAGTGGATTGTGCCGTCGCGTCCCCAGCGCAGGATGATGCTGTGGGCATTCTCGACAAGCTCCTTGTACTTCTCCTCGGACTGGCGCCTCCGCTCTTCGGCTTGCCGACGCTCGGTAACATCGTTGAATATGGACAGGATCAGGGGCTCTTCCGTAAGGCTGACGAGTGCAGTCGAGACAAACGCGTGCCTGGTCTCGCCCGCGCGCGTCCTGGCTTGGATCTCGTAGTCGTCGAGCTGGCCCGCAGTCCTGGAGATCTCGTCAAGGAGCGCGTCCTGCACATCGTTGTCGAAGGCGCCTAGATCGGCCAGGGTCCGGCCGATGGCTTCCTCCCGAGGCACGCCAAGTACATGAATGAACCTCTCGTTGACGTCCACGAGCTCGCCGACGAGATTGCTTAGCGCTACGGGAAATGGGCTGTGCTCGAACATGGTTCGGTAGAGGGACTCTCGTTCGCGAAGCTGGTCCTCGGCAATCTTGCGGTCTGTGACGTCTTCGTAGACACACAGTACGCCAACAGTCTCGCCGAACTCGTTCTTCAGAGGGACCTTGTTCTTGCGCAGCTGGATAACGTGCCCATCAGCTGCAGTCTGGGCTTCCACGTAGCCGAGATGCGGCTCGCCGGACTCCATTATGCTGCGGTCCTCGGCACGCCGGCTTTCGGCGTTATCCTTCCAGGGCATATCGAAGTCAGTCTTGCCCACGACTTCTTCCACCGAGGAAAGGTCGGCATCAAGGGCAAACTGACGGTTACACCCGAGGTAGACCGATTGTCGGTCCTTCCACAGGACGCGAATGGGGATGGTGTCGAGGAGTAACTGCAGCATCCGCTTGGGCTGGTCTAGGTTCGTATCATGGTCCATGTCGATGATCCTCTCCCGGCAGCCGGCAATTGATGAACCGAGGGCTCCGCTTCCTTGTTCGGGTCGTGTCTCTGCGATAAGCCGCAGAGATCAACCCTCAGCTATATCTTAACTCACATCCGTTCAAGAGCTCAATAGTTTTCATCACGCGCCTGTTGAATGTTCTTAAAGCGCCGCGAGAAGAAAGCACGGCGGGGCGCCTAGTTACAGCGCCCCGCTTGGTAAGATAGCTGCCTTGACTGATGTGTCGCCGATCTACTTAGGGACCACGGTGGTGATGCCCTGACCACTATCCCCATCCGTGGTACTACCACTGCCACCGTTTGGATCGCAGCCTGGCGGGCACTGTTGTTGAAGCTCAGTGCTGTCTATCCAGCCTATCGCACGTTCCCTGGCAAAATCGTCCCTCTCCGGCAGCTGAGGTCGCTCCTTGAGCCAGAGGCTGAGCGTCTCTGAGCGGTTCTTCACAGGCACGTCGGGCAGCCAGTGTGATGTCTTTCCGGCCGGAATCACACCGATATCATCATAGAAGACTATCGGTGTGTAGACAGCGACCAGGTAGTACTTTCGGATCTCATCTGTCTGCTTGGAATAAGTATCCCTGCCCAAGCGGATGTACCAGATGCCGGCTTCGGCTTTGCCCGTGATCTTTTTGCAGACGGCCGCCCAGACCTCATAGGGGATGACATCAGTTATGATACCAAGCCCCCTCCGCACCTCGGCAGGAACTGTGCTGAAGCGCTCGGTGATGGCTGTCTCGTCGAGGTCATCGACAGAAATGCTCGTGGCCGGAAGCGGAACCGTGCGCAGTTCGGCGATATCTTCCTTGCCCATCCCGAGCCCAAACCAGTTGAGAAGTGAACCCCTCTGTGCCTGGGATGACTCGAGCCGCGTAACTTGAATGGGGTTGGTCGGCGGGTTGACCTGAGTGATGCCTTTGACCCCCGGCTTGCGAAAGCTGTAGCGAAGCAGGTCCGAGGGGACATTTCGCTCCGGCGATATGGCGATCAGCCTGCCTGGCAGATCAGCCGCGTTGACCATCTGGTGAGAGCCGATCAGGCAGACGTTTCTTGCCATGTCATCAACCCCCAGGATGCGCCTGATGATCTCGTCGGGATCAGGCATCATGGAGTCTGCGTCGGGGCCAGCTGTATCTGCTACTGAAACACAGCAAGCGCACAGCGCGAGAAGGCAAGAGATCGCCACGAGTAGGTGGCATCTGGCGTGGGAACTTCTGAGAATCACAATACGCCTCCCTGCGAATAACCGATCCGTTGGCCAATCAGCTGATCAGCACTACTATCGTGATTATACCATCTGGCAGAGCTTCTGAGGACCATGCGGAGCTACTTCCGTGATCTGAAACGGAAGAGCCCCCCAAACGAGCGGGCAACGACTAGCCATGGCCGTTCGCGTTCTTCTTCGACCAGCCACACCAGGAAGATACTGAACAAGAAGAGGAACGCGAGGGGGACTGCCATGCACAGCATCGTGAAGGCGTCGTTAGAGGGTGTCGCGATAGCCGCCACAACCGAGACGGCGACGACGCAAGCCCTCCAGTTTGCCCTCAACATGCCGGAGTCGACGACTCCCACCTTCGCCAGCAGCATCAGAACAACAGGCAGTTCGAACGCAACCCCGAAGACGAACAGCATCTTGACCGTGAACAAGAGGCTCTGCTGCATCGTGGGCATGAATGTCGCTGTCTTTGGCACATATAGCACGAACCACGCGAACGCCGCAGGCAGAATGAAGTAGCAGAGTGTTACGCCAGAGACAAAGAGGAACACCGATAGAGGCACGACCCACATCAGCGGACGCTTCTCATTGGCAGTGAGCCCAGGTGAGACGAACGCCCACAACTCGAGGGTCACGAGAGGCAGCATCACCACGAGCCCCGCAACCATGCACACCTGCATCCGGATCATGAACGCCTCGGGGAACCCGGTCAGGAGGAACTTGGAGTCCATCCTCGACAGCACGGGCATCATCGGACGCGTGAGCAGGGGAAAAAGATACTGGTCGTATATCGTCCAGGCAACCGCCGTGCCGGCAATAAGATAGATGACCGACCTGACAAGCCTGGTTCTTAGTTCGGCCAGGTGCTCGAACAGCTCGGCCCTCTTCTCATGATTGCTCCCCAAGCTAGCCTATTTCTCCAGTTGCACGACGAGATCGATACGCACGCTGCCCTTCTTGTTGAGCGCGTCACTCGATGTCGTGGAGGACTCGGTCGATCCGCTGGGCGTGCCGAGTCCAAATCCGGGAGGAGGACCGGCAGGGCCAGTCATCGGAGGCGCATCGCCGTAGGCTTCGTCGGAGTACATGGTCGCAATGGAAGTGATCTGCGAGCCTCCGGAGGAGGGTCCGGATTGAGCAACAGAGGAACCGTCGAGCTGACCGGCTCCGGGCTTTATGGTAGCCGGGAATTCGAGACTGACCTCTCGCCGGAGCATTCTTCCACTGGCAAACGCAAAGTAGGTGATGGCCTTGGCCTTGACTTTGTCGCTAGAACTCACGACTCGACCGTTGTCCATGTATATCGTGGAACTGCCGATTAGGTCTGAGACGATCTTCGCACACTGGTGGCCGTTCTGCCACTCAAATGAATCAAGAACGCTGGTGCCCGTGAAGGGGATCACCCTGGTAATGCCCTCAACCTTGAGTTCCAGTTTGGTGGGCCAAGAATCACCCTCCTTAACCGACCTGCCCGGTAGAACCGGCAGCACGTCCATTATGCTGAACTTGGCCTGACGGCTAAAGACATTGCGGTTGACCACATTGCCGAGGCGATCGACAACACGATAGAGCTGAGGTTTGGGTCGGCCTATGGGATAGAGCTCCTGTTTCTGCCCAAACGAGCTGACAAAGCCGTCGTCTAACTTGCATCGAAGCATATAGGAACCATCATCCCTGCGGTCTTCGACACTCTGTATGATCTTGAAGTTGCTGGTCATTCCCATCCCGCCAAGGATAGGCAGATAGGTGCCGGAAACCACGTGATACACCTGCACATCAGCGTGGACAGCATACGAGTGACTCTCACCGAAGGCCATTCTATTGACAAGCTGCACAGCTTGGTCCCGACGGGAGACTTTGTTCTTCAGCTCGATCGGCACACTGGCGCTTTCGCCCGCCTTGCCAGTAGCATCATAGAGCTGTATCTTCAGTGTATAGCGACCGTCCTTCCAGTGGTACTCCTGGTTCTTGTCACTAACACCCGTTTCGCGGAATGGCGCCTTACTATCCCAGAAGAAGCTAACCTTGCCGTCCTTCGCCACAGCCGCACTAGCGCTGATGGCGGCCACAAGCTTCTCCTGTCCACCGGTGACCACAGAGACTGATACAAACGGGCGCAGTTTCTCAGGAGCTATTTCACCTTTCGGAATGACGAAGTCAGGAGGCAGGTCCGACTCGGGGACAGTGATCTTGACGTTCTCACGCACAACCTGATCCGGCGTAGGCGATAGAATCTGGAGGGCGCAGGACGGGATTGCAGCCAACGCGAGGATCACCGCCAAGGCTGTTAGTATCAAACTGAAGCGCAGCATACACACTCTCTCCGCCATCAAGGCGCTGGTATTGGACCTGGTAAATCCTACTACAACAGGTCCGGCAAGTCAACGAGCACGAGGGGCGGTCAGCTCAGTCTCGCGGAGACGCTCTACGTCCCGCAGGCCCCGAGTAGGCCCGGTCTGTGGGCCGTATCGAGGGGACGGCACTTCGGCAACGTGCTTCGATACGGTTCCTCCAGAACCTACTCAGCACTAGCGGAACATGATTCCCACGGAACTGGACTATCTCGGCTGAGCGGCAGACAACATCTAAGCCGGACGTTTCCCCACATACTGGACGGCCCAAGTGGATGGTAAGTTCCGCGCGCGCCGTGAGCACCGCCTCCGACGGCAAGACGAGGAGTGTCTGTACTATCTGGAGACGTTCCACGGAACCATCCATTCTACATCGCAAGCGTCCCACATCAATCCCGTGTGGCTCCCGAGCAAGTTTTCCTTTGACGGGAGGAGGATTGTCTGGTATAGTAAGTACCCGTTATGGGATTAGAGATTCCCCCGCCGAACCATCCACTCACGTGGATACTTGACTTGGACGGCGTAGTGTACCGCGGCGACGAACGGGTGCCCTACGCGAGAGAATTTGTCCTCAACGCGCGGTCCTCCGGCGACGCGGTCCGATTCCTGACCAATAAGGCTGCACATTCGCGCGACACCTACTCCCGGACTCTCACCGGCATGGGTATTCCCACGCCTCCTGAAGACGTGATGACGTCTGGCTACGCCACTGCACTCTTTTTCGTCGAGCAGGGCGTGCAGGGAATGACCGTTTACCGGATCAGTGAGAGCGGTCTGGACGAAGAGCTTGAAGCCGTCGGGATGCGAGTGCTCAAGGATGACGAAGAGCCAAATGCTCACATAGACTACGTCGTTGTGGGCATGGACCGGCAGTTCAACTACACGAAGCTCCGGCGCGCGCAAGCGGCGATACTCGCGGGCGCGAGGTTCATTGCGACGAACGAGGACCCTACCCTTCCGATGGAAAACGGCGTCTTGTGGCCGGGCGCGGGATGCATGGTTGCTGCAGTAAAGACCGCCACCGGCGCTGTGCCCCACGTGATAGGCAAGCCCCAGCCTTACACCGTGCAGAAGATCCTCGATGAGACAAACACGCTTCCACAACAGGCCGTCGTAATTGGGGACAGACTCGATACGGATATCCTGGCGGGGAATCGCGCCGGCGTTCAGACCGTTCTTGTCCTCACTGGGGTCACGTCACGTGAGGAGGGAGAGGCCGCGAATGATGGCCTCAGGCCCGGGCGGATCGTCGAGACGTTGGCGGAGCTGATGCGATGAACGTTGCGCTTACAATCGCTGCATCAGACTCTTCGGCCGGTGCGGGAATACAGGCTGACCTGGCTGTGTTCCGCGAGTTGGGCGTGTATGGCACGTGTGCGGTTACTGCCGTTACGGCGCAGGGCTCGGGCGAGGTCAAGAAGGTCTGCGACGTTCCGCCGAGAATCGTGGCGGCGCAGATCGACGCGGTGACGCGTGGCTTCGATGTAAGCGCGTGCAAGATCGGGATGTTGCACAAGCCGCAGATCGTGCAGACCGTCCTGGAGCGGATCAGGCGGCGAGAGATACCGAACGTGGTACTCGACCCGGTGATGAAGGCAAAGCGCGGCGAGGTGCTGTTGACGGGACCCGGCATCAAGCGGCTAAAACGCTATCTGCTGCCGCTCGTGACACTCGTGACGCCCAATCGGGATGAGGCCGGGGTTCTGGTCGGCTTCGACGTCGTAGATGAAAAGACCGCGCGTGAGGCCGCACAGGCGCTGGTCGAGATGGGCGCCAAGGCCGCGCTCGTCAAGGGTGGACACGCCGAAGGCGAGCCAGTCGATACTCTGTTTGACGGGGAGAAACTGCACGAATTCAGCGGTAAGCGCGTCGACAAGCAGATGCACGGCACCGGATGCGTGCTTTCGGCGGCGATTGCGGCGCGGCTGGCCTTGGGAGATGAGCTCATAGAGGCGATCAGGTCTGCAAAGGACTACGTCGAATCGGCAATAGAAAGGTCTGTGGAGCTTGGCAAAGGAAACGTCGGATTGTTCGTGGGGAGGAGCTAAGGGATGAGCACAAAGTATATCTTCGTGACCGGTGGAGTCGTGTCTTCAGTGGGCAAGGGTATCACGACCGCGTGTCTTGGTAGGCTTCTGAAGAATCGCGGGTTCAAGGTGACGGTTCAGAAGCTTGACCCCTATATCAATGTCGATGCCGGGACAATGAACCCCTACCAGCACGGAGAGGTCTTCGTCACCGATGATGGCGCGGAAACGGATCTTGACCTCGGGCATTATGAGAGATTTGTGGATGAGAATCTGACTCAATCGGCCAACGTCACCACCGGCCGCATCTATGATACGGTGATCCGCAAAGAGCGGCGCGGTGATTATCTGGGCGGCACGGTCCAGGTCATCCCTCATATCACGGATGAAATAAAGTCCCGCATCAAGCGCAATGCAGACGAGACCGGCGCGGATATCGCCATAGTCGAGATCGGCGGCACGGTGGGCGACATCGAGGGCCTGCCGTTCCTGGAAGCTATTCGCCAGTTCCGCAAGGATGCCGGCCAGCAGAACGTAATGTATGTGCATGTGACGCTCATTCCCTCAGTCGGCCCCTGGGGAGAACTCAAGACCAAGCCCACCCAGCACTCAGTTATCAAGCTCCGCGAGATCGGCATCCAGCCCGATGTGCTCATATGCCGGACCAAGCGCGCGATGAGCCGAGACATGAAGGACAAGATTTCCCTCTTCTGCGATGTCGAGAAGGAGGCGGTGATCGAGTGCCGCGACGCTGACACGATCTATGAGATTCCCCTCAAGTTTGAGGACGATGGTTTGGCTGATCTGGTGCTGAAGAGGTTCGCGTTGGAGAACGGTCAGCCGGACCTGGGCGAGTGGCGGAAG
Organism: uncultured bacterium; assembly: GCA_964523735.1. GTDB lineage: Bacteria > Armatimonadota > UBA5829 > UBA5829 > UBA5829 > CAZFYZ01. The sequence continues at coordinate 14,122 of CAZFYZ010000050.1, forward strand.
ATCGTCCAGACCATAAAGAAGCCGAAGCACAAGGCGCTGGTCGCGATCGTCGGCAAGTATACCGAGAACGGCGACGCGTATATCAGCCTGGGCGAGGCCGTGCGGCACGGCGGGATCGCTAACGACACCGGCGCGCAGATTCGATGGATCGATTCGGAGGACCTGACCGACGAGAACCTGATGGAAAAGATTGGGGACGTGGACGCCATAGTAGTCGCCGGCGGGTTCGGCGCCCGCGGTGTAGATGGGAAAGTTTCGGCGATCAAGTATGCTCGCGAGAACGGCGTGCCCTATCTTGGCATCTGCTTCGGACTGCACTGGGCCGTGGTCGAGGTAGCGCGGGACGTCTGCGGGCTCAAGAAGGCCAACACCGAAGAAGTTGATCCGGACACACCGGACCCCGTTATCCATCTGCTGCCAGAGCAGGAAGGCGTCGAGGATAAGGGCGCGACGATGAGGCTGGGCACGTATCCCTGTCAGTTGATTGACGGCACGCTCGCATCCAGGCTCTACAAGGCCGATCTGGTTCACGAGCGGCATCGGCATCGTTTTGAAGTGAACAACGCATATCGCGCGAAGCTGGAGCGTGGGGGTTTGGTGTGCTCGGGTGTATCTCCGGATTACAGGCTGGTGGAGATCGTCGAGCTCAAGAACCACCCGTTCTTCATCGCAGTGCAGTTCCATCCTGAGTTCAAGTCGCGGCCGAACCGGGCGCACCCGGTGTTTGCAGGTCTCGTTGAAGCAGCGCTTCAGTATAAAGGGCGGAAGAGCGCGAAGCAAGACAAGGTTGCGGTGCCGGCCTAAGCCCGATCGTCTCTTGATCACTGAGTCGCTGAAGGGGTGAATGCACTGAACGGATTCCCTTTCGCGCTTTCGCCCCACCCTGAGCCCGTCGAAGGGCGTGTTTTCGCGATAGGTTCTCCCTTTGGAAACTCTCCATACACTAACAACTGTTGCGTCCATATTCGTCCTGCTGCTGGTGGGCTACGGGGCGAAGAAGCTCGGCGTACTGAAGGCGGCGGATGCCTCGGTGATCAACGCGATCATCGTGAACATCACTATGCCGCCGTTCATCTTCTCGTCCATCCACGGCAAAGAACTCACCCTGCCGATGATCAAGACGCCCTTCATCGGATTTGCGGCGCAGTTGGTCGTGATGGGGCTCGCGTACCTGGCTGCGAAGGCGATGAGGATGGACCGCCGCACTACCGGCGCGCTGATGCTGGTGTCAGCGTTCGGAAACACCGGGTTCTTGGGGCTCGCGGTGATCTTGCGAGCGTTCGACTCTGATCCCCAGGCCCTGTTTGGCGCGATCATGTTCGACGAGTTCGCGATGACCTTCGGCCTCTACAGCGTAGGAGTGATTACAGCGGCCGCCTTCGGGGGTTCCAAGTTCGAGCGGGCTCACGTGATGGAGTTTGCCAAGTCGCCACTGATCTGGTCGGCGGTCGTGGGGCTTATCTTCCGCCAGGTCGCGCTGCCGCAGATGCTGATGCAGACAATCGAGATTCTGGCAAAGGCGACGGTGCCGCTGGCGATGATCTCCATCGGCCTCAGCTTGAGTTCGCGCAGCGTGAAGAGTAACATGCCAGGGATCGCCGCGACGTTTGTCCTGAAGATGGTCGTGCTGCCGCTGGCTGTATACCTGGCGCTGCCGCACGCAGGCGTTGACGGGATAGTTCGTCAAGCCGCCACTCTCGAAGCCGCAATGCCGGCCGCTATACTGACAGGGGTTGTGTCAGCACGCTACGGGGCAAACGGGGCGTTTGCCGCGGCGGCGATTTTCGCCACTACACTGGCCGCGATTGTCTGGCTGCCAATGGTGCTTCTGATCTTAAGATAACGCGACCGGTGGGGGAATGGGGAGGAGACATGAAGACAACTACTAACAGAAGAACTAAGACTCCACTGCAACTGGCGGCTCTGCTCATGTCCGTGGTTGCTGCTACCCTCTTGACCTGCACATCGGCGATATGCGCGGGCGGAGTAGGTCATTACTACGTTGCCAGGGTCTCAGCCGCAAGGATAATGCAGTCGCCCGATGTTCCTCTGGAGTTCAGACAAGCGCTGAAGGACCCAGCTAGTCTTAACGCGTTCTGCAACGGCGCGATCGCACCCGATCTTGAGTGCCTTGTGGACAAATCTCACCACGGCAAGACCACGCGCCTCTTCGGGAAGCTGCTCGACACGGCAATGGTCGCTCTCCAAGAGGCCGAGGAGATGCCTGACGTACCAGCCAAAGCGGCTAAGGTGAAAGAGGCCAGCAAGAGCCTCTGCTTCGCTGCCGGATGGCTGAGCCACTGCGCGACCGATTTCGCTGTTCACCCGACAGTAAACGCCCGCGCCGGCGATGTCTACGAGTTCTGCTCGACCGCACAGAAGGGGATTCACACAACCGCCGAAATCCAGCTCAGCCGCCACCTCGCTAACACCTACAAGAAGCCCGATTGGAAGATCGCCTTCGATATCCCCTGCGAACTGGTGTCGAAGGCATCTGGGGTGTCCGACAAACAGCTAAAAGCCAGCGTCAAGGTCATGCGCATGAAGCTCGCGGCCGAGCTGCTTGCAATGGACAAGGTCACGATCCCCAAAACAAGTCTGGCCAAAGAGTGGGAAACAGTCGTCGGCAAGGCCATTGAGGACACTGTCGCGTATGTCGCTAGCCCTGGTCTGTTCAAAGACTACGACCTGGACTATGGCCCCATCTCCACTGCCGACCTCAAAGAACTGCGCGTGGAGTGCATTGGCATCAACGAGGGCAAGCTGCCGAGCCAGTGGGGCAAGGAGTATATGAACTGGTGGAGCATCGTGCAGCCAATGAACGCCACTGCTCGGCATGACAAGCTGGTCGAGCTGATCAAAGGTCGCCAGGCCTTGGACGGCCGCCAGATAATCGTCACGCCCGGCGGCTCCATTGAAGCGGATTTCTACGTGAACGGCGTCAATATGGCTTGCAACCGTCCGACCGTGCTCAAGATGCCGGCCAACGGCATTCTCAGGGTGCAGGTCAGCGCCGATACCGGCAAGAAGTGGCGATGCCGCACCAGGTCCAGCTACACCGGAAACAATGTCAGAGTGATCGAGCAAACGCCCTACAGTCTTCACTATACGTCGACCAGCAGGAACAAGCCATACGAATACGACTTATCACTCCGTAGCGAGACCTACTCCTGGCGGACGGCCTACACCTGGAACACTCGGTATGGAGCAGGCACCGGCACAGCCTACTCCACCGGCAAGCATCCGAGAGTGAAGAACGATGTTTACGAGTGGAAGCTGCCTCGCATCGACAAGATACAGGGGGGCAAGGAATACCTCTATCTGCATATAGAGGCGAACCTGGACTGGGACTTCTACACCACCGATCAACCGAAGAAGATCGAGTCCGAGAGGAACATCATGCTCGTCCTGAAGGTGGAGATGCCGGCAAACTAGATCGGTTTATCTTGTCAGGGAAGACAAGTAGTTCAACGACCAAACGTGTTCAGGCCCACAAGGCATGCCGCGTTTGCTATAATATTCCTCGTATGGAAACACGCATCCTCCAGGAACTCAATGAACAACAACAGGCCGCGGTGCTGCATACCGAAGGGCCTGTATTGGTCTTCGCAGGCGCGGGCAGTGGAAAGACTCGCGTCCTGACGTATCGCATCGCCTACCTGATCAAAGACAAAGGCATTAGGCCCTACAACATTCTCGCGGTCACATTCACCAACAAAGCCGCGAACGAGATGAAGGAGCGGATCGAGAACCTCCTTGGCGAGGGTGCGGCAGGCCTCTGGGCAGGAACATTCCACGGCATCTGCGCGCGCATCCTGCGAGAACGCGGGATGGACATCGGCATCGACCGCAGCTTCACGGTGTTCGATGACGCCGATCAGATGTCACTGGTCCGAGAGAGTATGGAGAACCTCCATCTGGACCAGAAGCGCTACCAGCCGCGGATGATCCTCGACCACATCTCCCGCGCCAAAGAGAAGCTCATCACCGCCAAAGAGTTCGGCCAGCACTTCTCTGGTCATAACGAGTTGATCGCGGAGAAGGTTTACCACCTCTACGAGCGCAAGCTGCGGGAGAACAACGCGCTTGATTTCGACGACTTGATCATGCAGGCGACGACGCTCCTGCGTCTGAGTGATGAGGCCCGCGAGCACTACCAGAAGCGGTTCAGGTATATCCTGGTCGATGAGTATCAGGACATCAACTACGCCCAGTACGTGCTCGTGCGGACGCTCGGCGCGAAGCACCGCAACATCTTCTGCGTGGGAGACGATGACCAGTCGATCTACCGATGGCGCGGGGCCGACGTCAACATCATCCTGCAGTTCGAGTCAGACTTCAAGGACGCGAAGGTCTACAAACTCGAGCAGAACTATCGATCGACGAAGAGGATCCTCGAGGCCGCGCATCACGTTGTCAAGCGCAATCGCAGCCGCGCGGACAAGAAGCTCTGGACCGAGAACGAAGAGGGCTGCGACATCGAGCTGATCCAGGCAGGTAACGAGATCGACGAGGCTGAACGCATCGCGCGATCGATGCAGGACAAGGTGTCGTCCGAGGGCAGGCGCTATTCAGACTTCGCCGTGCTATACCGCATGAACGCTCAGTCCCGTGCACTGGAAGACGCGCTTGTCAACCGGCGGATACCTTACAGGCTCATCGGTTCGCTGCGGTTCTACGAGCGCAAGGAGATCAAAGACATTCTCGCCTACCTGCGCCTGGCCGCGAACCCGGCGGAGAGCGTCAGCCTGCGGAGGGTCGTCAATGTCCCCACGCGTGGAATTGGCGCTACGTCGCTGGCCAAGCTCGAGGACTTCGCACTGATCAAATCGATCAGCCTGTTCGAAGCTCTCCAGCGGGCGGGCGAGTATGAGGAGATTCCCAAGCGCGCGCGCAATGCTATGCAGGCGTTCGCGGCAATGATCGTGCACCTCAACGAGATGGCGCGGCAGGTGTCTGTCCACCGGTTGACAGAAGAGGTGCTGCTGGTTTCGGGCTACATTCAGGCGCTGCAGGAGGAGCACACGTCAGAGGCGCAGACGCGGCTCGAGAACGTCGAAGAGCTTCTAACCGTAACTGACCAGTTCGATCTCACGAACGAGGATCGCAGCCTGAGCGCATTTCTGGAGCAGGTCGCGCTGATCTCGGATATCGACACCTATGAGGAATCCGGCAACGCCGTAACGCTCATGACACTTCACTCGGCGAAGGGCCTGGAGTTCCCCGTGGTCTACCTGGCAGGAATGGAGGAAGGCATCTTCCCCCACCGGCGCTCGATCGACGACCGCGAGGAGATGGAGGAGGAGCGGCGGCTCTGCTACGTCGGCATGACCCGCGCCCGCCAGCAACTGGTGTTCACTCACGCGTGGCAGCGGATGCTCATGGGCCAGACGATGCGGGCTGAGCTGTCTCGATTCATTCGTGAGATCCCCGAGGAGATGTTCGCGGAAACCCTCCCCCAGAGGCGGCGGTCGACAGATACCCTCTGGAAATCGCAGTTCGCTCCCGCCCGCACCCCCGGCTGCGCCACCTACAGGCCCGGCACCAAAGTCAAGCATTCCCAGTTCGGCAAAGGTGTCGTCCTGAACTGCACAGGCAGCGGCGCGGACGAGCGGGTCACAGTCGCGTTTGATGGCGAGGGGGTCAAGAAGCTGGCTGTGAGTTTCGCGAATCTGGAGAGACTCTGAGGAATGGGAGAGCTTTCTCGGTAGACGGAGGCAGACCAGCAATGAAGCAGAACGCCGTATCGACTCACGATATCGCGGGTATGATCAGCGGGAGTTGCGACGCATGGGATGCCCTCTGGCAGGGAAAGCCTATCGGACGAATCGCTGTGTCTGTAGCGCCCAACCCGGCCAGGCTCGAACGCGTGGCGAGCGAGTGTGTCTTCGACCTGGACAGTTCCGTACGCAGGCCTGCACAGTGGAATGAGCGATGGGAGCAAGCGCTCACGGACGAGCTGTGCCGCATTGTGGCTCAGATGCAGCTCCCAGGCGACTACTGCCCGGCCATAAGCGTTCCCCGCTTCGTCCACGGGCAGTCGCAGGGCATCGCGGACCTGTTCGGAGCGCGGGTGGAAGAGCAGCCGGATGGCAACTACTTCGTGCATCCGCTCGAACCCGACCCGACCGTGATCGATTCTGTCACCCCGCGTGCGATCGAGAGCAGCATGTATTGGGGAGCGGTCGAATGGCTGAAGTACGCTCGTGATGCGACAGTCGGCTGCGTGCCGTTCCGGAATCCAGTCATGACAGGTCCTCTTGACACCGCCAACTACTTGCTCGGCACCACCACCTTGCTCGAATGGACCTACACTGAACCCGCGACTCTCCATCGCCTGCTGGACACAATAACGGATGTCATCGTGAGTATGGTCGCCGCCGTGCTGGATGCATCAGGGGGAACTCCACACGCCTGCCATCTCCAGTGCATGCGCGGCGGCTTCGACCTGTGCTCTGAGGTAAGGTCGCTTGTGTCGAAGGATCTGTACGAGGAGTTTGAAGCGCCCTACCTGGTGCGGATCGGAGAGAAGCTTGGGGAGTTCAGCGTGCACTCCTGCGGCAGTTGGGAACGCACCATACCATGCGTGCTTGCCAACCCCGCCATACGAGCTATGAACGGCCAGATCAAGGAGAACGACCTCCAGCAGCTCTGTGACTTGACCGATGGCAGACTCGCCTTGTCCATTGGTCCCAGTGTGACCCTGGACTCCCGGTACACGTGGACACACATCAGCGACTTCTACCGGCACATACTCAGCACGGTGCCGAGCAACCAGCCATTCGAGGTCGCGATTCCGGAAGACGATCTTCCGCTCTGGCAGAACCTGCACCGCGAGCTGCGAGGGACAGAATGCACACTGCCGCCTCCGCGAATGTAATCCTGTAAGGCGTTTCCTACCTAGGCAGACACGGCTAGCGCGAGCAGATGCACCGGACTACTACACCTGATGGGAAGCGAGACGGGCTAAGAAGCTGGCCGTGAGATCTGTGTATCTGGAGAGGGTGTAGGCGCCGCCTCAGACGGCAGCAACACGGGCGCTCCCAATCCACGCAGCAGGAGCAGCGCAGGAATAAGGCACGCTACCCCCAGCGCGGCCCACAGGGGCACCATCGTCCAGGCTCCCTTGATCCCCGCTGCGGCCTGAACCGGCGCAGTTACTAACAGCATCACCGAGATAATCACGCACGCCGTCAGCTCCATGCCCAGGACCACCACGCCCCACGGCCGCGACTCTATGAGCCAAGTGGCGCCTATCGCCAGAGGGACGACAATCATCGACAGGTCCAATGCGGAAACGAGATTCGTGGAGCCCCCGCCATCTGTGATCATCTGCGGTACTACGCCGGAGATCACGAACGCTATCGACTGGCCGATCCACATGACACCAAGGGTCGCCGCCAACAGCAGGGCAAACGCGGCGATCCACACTCTGGGTAATAGACCGACACGCTCTTCAATAGGGCTCAAGTCCACGTTTGCCAGTGCCGCGATAAGCGCCATTGCGGAGACGGAGAAGATGGCAACATAGACCAGGAAGAGATCGTTGTAGGCTGATCCGCACAGGTAGTAGAAGTTGTTGTAGAGCGCGTAGTAGATCGTCCCGATCCACACAACATATGCTGGCAATGATCCGCGCCTGGAGAGCGTCATCGCAATAAGAAGCGTCGGCACAGCACAGAACAGCACCACCAGATCGCTGCTCTGGAGTGCGCTGGTGACCCAGGCATTGTCCCGGTACAGTCCGCGGATCAGCAGTCCTCCGCAGGACTGAATCACCATCAGCGCAGCGAGCGCATAGGAAAGATTGTACGCCACGTGTCTCTTCTGTTGCAGCATAATGTGAAACCCTCCGCAGTTCGCGTAGATGCGCAGCCGGCCAGCCGCATTATACCACGCTCAGCCTGCCCAAGGGTTTCGCCCAAATCGCGGCACGGAAACAATAACCATGCAGGGGCGAGTCGATGCTGCCCCGCTGAAGCGCGCCCTTTGACAGACTCAGGATGAGGGGTAGAACCATGCAGTGGCAAGAAAGAGGCCCCGACAAGCTCGGGTTTACCGAACGGGACTTCAAAGTCTGTGACCTCTGCAGCGCGCTGAACCCGGTTACCAATCCGACATGCTTCGTCTGCGGTTGGAGCGGACGATTCCATAATGATACCGAGACAGTCAGGGACGCAATGCAGATGCTGGAGAGCGAGCGAGGCGACATCAGCGGGTCCCTGTTCACTGAGGAGATAGTGCCGAGCACCCCTCCCAAGGTCGGCTTCTGGGAGGGGGCATGGGGTTCCTTTAAGAGACTGTTGGGCCGGGAATAGCGTGGGGAGCGGCAAGGCTTTGAGGATGATATAGACGGGCTCGTCCTGGTAGGCGGACGGGCCCGTAGTACTAAGCCAAGCTAATATCGGATCTGCTGAAAACGTCCCGAATACGGGCGTTGAGATCCAGTTGCACCGACTCCTGCGCCTGAGGAGCCACGCTGCCACTGAGCCTGACCACGACCGAGGCTCCCGAAACCAGCGCAAGCCCCTCACACTGAAATGCCTCGAGCACCTCACCGGGCCGGTCAGAGGCGACAGCTGCACCGATCTCGTCAAGTAACTGCCGAGCCCGAGCTACGTCCGACGCCGCAGTTATCGCGATGTCCTGCGTCATCCTGAGCTTGCCTCGGGAGTGGTTGCAGACCTGCACGATGTCGCCATTAGCGATCGTATAGAGCTTGCCTGAGCGGTGCCGGATGCGTGTGATGCGCATGCCCAGTTCCTCGACGACGCCGGTAGTATCGGCTCCTATTGTGACGTAGTCACCTACGCCGTACTGGTCCTCCATCAGGATGAATGCGCCCGCGATCCAGTCCTTTACCAGCTTCTGCGCACCGAAACCCACAGCCAGCCCGGCGACACTCGCGGTAGTGATCAGGGGGACGATATTGAGTCCAACGGCCTGCAGTGTCATCACCAGCGCCAGGAACCCGAGGATAAATGTAACCGTGCTGGCGAGAGCACTGTGCAAGGAGCGTATCCTCGACTGACGGCTCTCGAGCAGTTCATCCCCCGCCCTCGACAACAGCGACTTGGAGAGCCGGCCAAGCACTTTGAGCAGGACGAAGCGCACGATGACGTAGACGATCAGGATGACCAGCACACGCGTGGCCGCCCCGATCGCGAACTCAGCGTATCTCTGCCAGAGGTGATTCCAGTAGTTCACAGTGAACATGCTTGTCATTACGTGGAGGGGGACATGGATGTCCCCAAAACATCCGCCCAGCACAAGATGTGCTGGGCGATCATATTTCAGCTATCGACTTATCTGCTATCGACTATCCGCTGTCGACTATCAGCTGTCTACTATCCGCTATCGACTATCTGCGGCGCAGGAACGCCGGGATGTCCAGTTCGCCCTCTGGGATCAGCGGCTGGTCGATGGACTCGAACCCCGCCGCCGGCTTGGGCGCGTTCTCCTCGGCAACTGCCGCGTTGACGGCCACTCTTGCCGGCCTCGCGATACCGCGGGCAGAATCGAAACCGGTAGCCAAAACGGTGATCCTGACTTCGTTAGCCATGTTCTGATCGATGACGGTGCCGAAGATGACGTTTACGTTTTCGGAGTCGCAGGCCTTGTAGATGATGTCAGCGGCCTCGTAGACCTCGCTCAGAGTGAGGTCTGGCCCGCCGGTGACATTGATCAGCACGCCGCGCGCACCGTCTATGGTCGTTTCAAGGAGCGGGCTGGCGCACGCTGCCTCGGCTGCGTGAACAGCCTTCTGCTCGCCAGACGCCGAGCCGATGCCCATCAGCGCAGTGCCCTGATCGGCCATGATCGTCTTGACATCGGCGAAGTCCACGTTGATCATCCCCGGGATGGTGATGATGTCAGAAATCCCCTGCACTCCCTGGCGGACGACGTCGTCGGCGACTTTGAATGCCTCGTTGAGCGTGGCTTTCTTCTCCACGACGCTGAGCAGGCGATCGTTGGGGATCGTGATCAGGGTGTCAACGACGTCCTTGAGTCTGTTGACGCCCTCATCGGCGACATTGGCTCGCCTGGGCCCCTCAAAGCCGAACGGGCGGGTGACAACCGCGATCGTCAGGGCACCCATTTCCTTGGCCATCTCGGCGACAACGGGTGCGGCGCCGGTGCCGGTGCCTCCGCCCATACCAGCGGCGATGAAGACCATATCGGCGCCCTCGAGAATCCTGCGAACCTCAGGCCGGCTCTCTTCAGCCGAGTCGCGGCCCATCTCAGGATTCCCTCCCGCGCCCAGACCTCGCGTGAGGTTGGAACCTAGTTGGAGTTTGCTGCGAGCTCCAGAAAGCTGAAGCACCTGGGTATCGGTGTTCATCGCGACGAAATCGACGCCCGTCACCCCCGCGTCGATCATCCGGTTGACCGCGTTCGAACCGCCTCCGCCCATGCCTACAACCTTAATCTTCGCGTAGTAGTCCAACTCTCCGTTGCTCATCCCCGGTATCTCCTTAATTATGAATTATGAATGGTGAATTATGAATCAGTGCGTTAATGTGACGCCCACCAATTCATAATTCATAATCCTCAGTTTCCAATCGGCTTATACAAACATGCCTTTGACCCTCCGGAACACGTCCTTGAGGCCCTGCTTTAGTGTAGCCTTTTTCTCTCGTTCATGCAAGTCTGCTTGGTGCTTCGCGGCATAAATAACCAGACCAACTGAAGTCGCATAGACAGGGCTCTGGACAGTATCGCAGAGCCCACCGATATCTCGGGGCGTTCCCATCCGTACGGGCATCCCAAGAATGGTCTCAGCCAAGTCTGTTGTCCCCGGCAAGAGGCAGCCTCCACCAGTGATCACCGCGCCCCCGGGAAGCATATCGATGTAGCCCGACTTCACGATCTCTGCCCTGGCCATCTGGAGGATCTCCTGCATTCTGGGCTCGATGATTCGGACCAGAATCTCGCGCGGGAGTTCGCGGGCAGAATCGGAACCAAGGGAGGTGATCTCGAAAACGTCTTCCTCGCCGACTATTTCCATGCTCGCGGCTCCGTACTTGATCTTGGCTTGCTCTGACTCCTCCTGAGAAGCCCTCAACCCGACCGCGATATCATTGCTGACGTGATTACCGCCGACAGGAAGAACGGCGGTGTAGAAGATCTCGCCGTTCACGAAGACGGCAACGTCCGTCGTGCCCCCGCCGATGTCGACTAGCGCCACTCCAAGGTCCTTCTCGGCATCGAGCACAACCGATTCACTGGTCGCAATAGGCTCGAGAACGGTTGACTCAACGGAGAACCCGCCCCGATGAACGCACTTCACGACGTTGTCCAGGAACGCGCTCGAACCGGTGACTATGTGGGTCTCTACCTCAAGGCGGCTGCCGGACATCCCGACAGGATCACGAATGCCGTCCTGGCCGTCAACCATGAATCCGCGAGGTATCGAGTGAATGATCTCTCGCTCGGGAGGCAGCACTATGGTTCTGGAGGCTTCGATGACACGATCGACATCCGAAGCGCCGACCTCGCGATCGGCGCTGGTGATGGCTACGACACCCCTGCTGTTGAGTGACGAGATGTGCTCGCCGGTCACTCCCACAACGACGGAACGAATGGTTATGTTACCAGCAATTCGCTGTGTCTTATCGATCGATTGCTTGATGGCCTCGGTGGTCGAGTC
>CAZFYZ010000051.1:0-20844 GCA_964523735.1 uncultured bacterium
CAGATGAAGAAGATGGACATCAAGAGCATTCTGGGGATGATTCCGGGCATTGGCTCCAAGTTCAAGGGCGACGAGATCGACGAGAGAGATATGAAGCGGGTGGAAGCGATCCTGCAGTCGATGACGGCAGAGGAGCGTTCCGACCCCTCCATTCTGAACGGGAGCCGTCGTCGTCGAATCGCGGCGGGCAGCGGCACGAGCGTGCAGGACATCAACATTCTGATGAAGCAGTTCTCAGAGATGAAGAAGATGATTCGCGCCATGACCGGCGGCGATGACCATCACGGCAAGCGCCGCAACCGAATGCCGAACTTGCCAGGCTTTGGATTCTAGCGGACTTTCGGCTTCGGACTTTTGACTTTCGACTACCTATACACGGAGGAACACGTGGTAAAGATCAGACTAAGACGGATGGGTGCGAAGAAACATCCTTTCTACAGGATCGTTGTCGCCGATGAGCGATGCGCCCGCGACGGACGGTTCATTGAGGCCATTGGCACCTATGACCCGAACCAGGACCCGCCCGAGATCAAAGTGAAGAACGACCGCGTCGAGCATTGGCTTGGCGTCGGCGCTCAGCCAAGCGACACCGCTCGCGGCCTGCTCAAGGTAGCCGGCTTCCTTGGCGGCGTCACACCTAAAGCAGAGAAGCCTGCCGAGCCCAAGAAGAAGGGCAAGGCCAAGGCCGCCGCTGCCGAGGCTGCCAAGGCTGAGGAGCCCAAGGCCGAAGCACCGGCTGCTCCTGCGGAGACTCCCGCTGAAGCTCCGGCCGAAGAGACTCCCGTTGCAGAGGGCGGCTCCGACGCCCCGGCAGCAGAGGAAGCTCCCGCCGAGGAACCGGCAGCCGAAGAGAAGTCCGAATAGACGCACTCACTGGCAGAGGTGGCGTGAGTTCGGATACAGGACTTCGGACTTTCTGACCTCGCGCATCGGGGGTTATGTTGAGAGACCTAATCGAGATATTGGTCAAGGCCCTGGTTGAGGACCCTGAATCCGTGGTTGTTGAGGAAGTTGACGAAGGCGATTCGACAACCTACGAAGTCACGGTCAACCCGGAAGATATAGGCAAAGTGATCGGCAAGCAGGGACGCGTCGCCAACGCGCTTCGCACGGTGGCAAAGGCCGCCGCACTCAAAGCGCACAAGAACGTCTACGTCAAGATAATGCCGTAATGGGCATCATCATAAAGCGTGCGGTCCGCGTTAAGATCGTGGTGACTGAGGCTTTCAAGAAGCGGCGTTCGGCGGAGATTCGATCCGCGCTGGCGAAGCTCGAAGCCGTCCGCAAGAGGCTCGAGTTTGAATCTGAATCGGCGGCCAGGCTGGAGAAGTCCGCGCAGAGTTCGGCAGCCATGGAACGGCTTCGAGGCAGCCTGCGTAAGAATGAAGAGACTCGGGCCGCGTTAAGAGCCGAGTTGGATAAGGTTGCCGGGTTTGACCTGGGGACCGAGTTCGACGGCGGCGCGCTTGAGGGATATGTCGAGGTTGAAGTCGGCGACGAGTTCTCGCGGATAGCATCCTGCGAGATCGTCGTGGACAATGACCGAGTGATTGAGATACGGGACGGGCTATGCCTCGAGACCAGCGAGACATCGTAATAGGTCGGGTCGTTGGCCCGTTCGGGATACGCGGCGAAGTGAAGGTTACGGTTCAGACCGACTTTCCCGAGCGTTTCGACGCGGGGAACCAAGTCAAGCTCAATCTACCTGGCGGCCAGATTGCCAAGCGGATCGAGCGCAGTCGACCGGGCAAAGGTGGGCTGACGCTGAAGCTCGAGGGCATCGAAGACCGAAACGCAGCCGAGGCGCTGCGGGACATTGACATTGTGATAGGCGAGAGCGAACTGCGGGAGCTTGGCGAGGGCCAGTTCTACGTATTCGATCTGGTAGGGCTCAAAGTGGTAACGGATGACGGCCGCGAGCAGGGCATCGTGACCGAGGTGCTTCAGGGTGGCGGAAACGACGTCTACGTCACGAGCACCGGGCTGTGTATCCCCGCGCTGAAAGATGTGGTCAAGAGCATTGACGTCGCGCGTGGAGTAATGACCATCCACCCTGTGCCCGGGCTGCTACCAGACTCGTGACACGCGACCCGCGACGCATGACCGGTGCACGATGCGCATTGAGATAATAACGACCTTCCCGTCGATGATCGACGCCGTGTGCTCCGAGAGCATTCTTGGGCGGGCTTGCGCCAAAGGCGTGCTGGAGATCGAGGCGGTGAATCTTCGTGACTATACCGAGGATCGCCACCATACGACGGATGATGAACCCTACGGCGGCGGTCCGGGGATGGTCATGAAGTGCGAGCCGGTCTTCCGCGCGGTTGAGGCCCTGGTCTCCCGCGCGGGAGCAGATAAGCCGAGAGTCATTCTGATGACTCCGCAGGGCCGGCCCTTCGACCAGAAGATCGCCGAGGAGCTTGCGGCGGAGAGCCATCTGATACTGATCTGCGGCCACTATGAGGGCGTTGACGAACGCATTCGAGAGCATCTCGTTACGGACGAGATCTCTATCGGCGATTATGTCCTCACCGGTGGCGAACTGCCGGCGATGGTCGTCGCTGACGCCGTTGCAAGATTGGTGCCGGGGGTCTTGGGTGACGAGACCTCGGCAGAGTCTGAATCGTTTTCCAGCGGGCTGCTGGAGTATGCGCAATATACGCGGCCGGCTGATTTCAGAGGCCACGCGGTCCCGGAGGTTCTGCTTTCGGGCCATCATGCCGAGATAGAAAGATGGCGGCGCAAAAGTGCGCTGGAAAGGACGCTTACCAAGCGTCCCGACCTGCTCGAGACCGCGCCGCTGACAGACCAAGATCGACGAACGTTGGAAGAGCTTTCCTGACGGGAATCCCTTCCCTTCGCGCTTTCGCTCTTTGCGGGCTTTCGCGATTATCTCCCTTCTGGAGGATTGAAGTGAATATCATCGACCAAATCGAGTTCGAACAGCTCAGAGTAGACACTCCTGAGTTCGGCCCCGGCGACACCGTGCGCGTGCACACCCGCGTTATTGAGGGGGGCAAGGAGCGCATCCAGGTCTTCGAAGGCGTCGTCATCGGCAAGAAGGACGGCGGCGTCGGCGCGGCGTTCACTGTGCGCAAGATCTCCCACGCCGTCGGCGTTGAGCGGACCTTCATGCTGCACTCGCCGCGTATTGCCAAGATCGAGGTTATCCGCCGCGGCGCCGTGCGAAGAGCCAAGCTCTACTACCTGAGAGCAAAGATCGGTAAGGCCGCCAAGATCAAGGAGCGCCAGGACGCGCGAAGATGAGCACACCTACGCCGGGCATCGCTGAACGCTTGGCCAATATGCCGTGGTGGGCAGTCATCATCACAGTGGTGGTGCTGTTTGGCCTCCGGTGGATTCTTCTGAAGCAGGGCACGGGTTGGGCCAAGTCGATTGGCGAGCTTGCAGAGTCACTTGCCGTCGCTATGGCGCTGGTGTTCCTGCTCATCAGGCCGTTTCTGGTGCAGGCGTTCTTCATTCCGTCGGCCTCGATGCACCCGACGTTGCTGGAGCGCGACCACATCCTGGTCAACAAGCTTGTGTTCCGGTTCAAGGAGCCAAAGCTGGGTGATGTGATCGTCTTCAAGGCGCCGGTCGAGGCCAATCAGCCTGGCGATACCAAGCCGAAGGACTTCATCAAGCGTGTGATCGGAGTCCCCGGTGACCTTGTGCGCATAACGCCGGGCTATGTGGTGGTCGGTCAATTCCAGTACGATCACAACGATCTGCAGCGCTTCCTTGGCCGCTATGCCCCCGAGGGGCGCGAGGTCAAGGTCAAGGTCAGGCTTACGGACAGGCAGGTCCTGGTTGCCGGTCGTCCTGTCACCAATGCCGAGATAGCCGCTGCCGTTGGCGATCCGACTGCCAAGGTCAAAGTGGTCCCGGGCAAGGTGTACCTAAATGCGAAGGCCATCATGGAGCCCTACATTGCTGAGGACCCTGACTCACCATACCCGATCGGTGGTGGTGGGACCGACCAAGAGTACATCGTGATGAAGAATGGCAAGCTCCACATGAAGATCCCCAAGGGTAAGCTGCTTGTCATGGGCGACAACCGCAACGACTCAAATGACGCTCGCTATTGGGGGCTTCTCGACAGGAAACGTGTGCTCGGCAAAGCCATGTTCATCTTCTTCCCGTTCGATCGCATCAGATGGGTCAGGTAGGGTCGGAGGGTCCAAAGCCGAAAGCGGAAGGTGGAAAGCGGGAACCACCGCGGACACGTGCGATCGACCCGCTGGCCTACGAACGTGACGCCTGGTCACAGGGCTACGCCAGTGTAGCAGGTGTGGACGAAGCGGGCAGGGGGCCATTGGCCGGCCCTGTCGTCGCCGCCGCCGTGATTCTGCCCCAGGACTTCGACTGCCAAGGTATCTGCGACTCCAAAGCCATGACCCCGGCCGCCCGAGACAGGGCCTACGATCGTATCATGAGCGGGGCAACGGCTGTCGGGGTGGGGGTCGTTGGCCACGAGACTATCGACGAGATCAACATCCTCCGCGCCACTCACCGAGCCATGAATGCCGCGCTCTCAGACTTGGGCGTTGCTTTCGATTATGTGCTGGTAGACGGTCTGCCGGTCAGGACAATACCGGGACCCTCGCTGGCCATCGTCAAGGGCGACTCCAAGAGCGCCTCGATCATGGCTGCGTCGATCATTGCCAAAGTCACTCGAGACCGGATCATGGTCGAACTGGACCGCGACTACCCCGAGTACGGCTTCGCTGCCCACAAGGGCTACTACTGTGCCCAGCACCTCGAGGCTATCGAGAAGTGGGGTCCGTGCCCGTGCCATCGCCGCTCATTCTCCCCGATCGCCGAAAGGACCGTGAATTGCTGTCTCCCAGGGCTAGAGTAGGCCGAAGTGGAGAGATTGCTGCCGCGGCTGAGCTCGGCAAGCGCGGGTACCGTATAGTCGCCTCCAACTACCGCTGTAAGTCGGGTGAAATAGACCTCATCGCCGAGGAGTCCGGGCACCTGGTCTTCATCGAGGTCCGCGCCAAGCGAACCAATAGCTACGGTTCCCCCGCCGAGTCAGTAACCCATGTCAAGCAGCAGCGTCTTCTTGCGTCTGCCCAGTTCTACCTGGAGGAAAAGGGCATTGGGGACATCCCGTGCCGCTTTGACGTAGTTGAGGTCACGCTGCAGAACGGCCGTCTGGCTGTGAGTGACGTAATCCGCGACGCATTCTCCTCATAGAGGCCGACCCAGGCTGATACGGCTGTGCTCCTCGTGCGTTCCCCTGGTAGAAGTACCTGTTTTCGCGGCTCATGCTCGAGAACGCCTATATATGTTGTGTGTATCTCCCGGCGTATGGAAGAACTTCTATGGATGCGTGCCCCGCTAGTAAGGCGCAAGACAAATGGAGCTCGCACCGTAGGGATTCTATAACGCTTCACCAAATCTCGGAGGAGGTAGACGCACGTAATGAGCAGATTTATCCGAAAGCGCAAAGGTGGCTTCACCCTGATCGAAATCATGATCGTGGTTCTGATCATATCGGTCTTGCTGGCCATCGCAATCCCGAACTTCATGAGGGCTAGAGAGACCTCAAGGGCCAAGAGCTGCTGCAGCAACCTGCGCCAGATTGAGACTGGCAAGGAGCAGTGGGCAATGGACACCAAGGCAGCAGACGCCGCCCCGGTAGTCATGGGCGATCTCGCCCCCACCTACATCAAGCAGGCTCCGACCTGCCCGTCGGGCGGCACATATGATCCCGTTGCTGTCGGTACCAACGCGACCTGCAGCTACGCTGGTGGTGCCGTGGGCGAGTTCAACTACCACGGACTTGAGCAGGCCCCGTAGCGATACGGACGTCTGACGAAGATGTAAAAAGGCCCGGCGCACGCGCCGGGCCTTTTTGCTTAGGCTCCTACCCCACCAGTGCCGCTGCGAATCCCTCGCTCGGCGCTCACTTTGGCCCAGTAGCCGCTCGCACGAAACGCTGCCAGCGGGTCAGGGTCAAGACCCATCTCTTCGCGAACGACCTTCAGCAGGGGCTCGACGTCCGTGTTGAACGCCTCCTGCATGCAAGTCTCGGCAGTCACGACGTCCTTGGCGATCTGAGCTTCCAGCAGCTTGGCCCGGTCTATGCACATAGCCTTGGCATAAGCAGTCTGGATGTGCATAATCGTCTGGATCATCGCATCTATCTTGGACTTGGTGACGTGCGCCTGATCGACCATGTAAGCGATCGGCGGGTTGTTGTTCGGCGCGTCTTCGGCCTTGACGAGTTCGTTGTATATCAGGAACAGCTCGTAGGGGTTGATTGATCCGACAGTGAGATCGTCGTCAGCGTACTTGTGATTGTTGAAGTGGAAGCCACCCAGGCGCTCCTCATCGATCAGGAACGCAACCAGGTGCTCGATGTTCTGGCTCACGAAGTGATGTCCGATGTCCACCAGCACAAACGCGTTCGGCCCGCTTCTTCGTGCCAACGTATCGCTCATTCCCCAGTCTGCGATGTCGGTGTGGTAGAACCCCGGCTCGAATGGCTTGTATTCAAGTAGCATTCGCATCCCGGGCGGCATCGCGTCGTGCACCGTCTTCAGGCACTCCTCTGCATAGTGTTTCCTGCGGCGGAAGTCGCCCTGACCTGGGTAATCCGTGCCATCAGCGAACCACAGCGACAAGACGTCTGATCCCAGCTTCTTGCCGATCTCGATCGAGTCCAGCATATGATCCACAGCCATCTTCCGCACGCCGGCATCTTCATTCGTAATGCTGCCGAATGCGTAGTCCTTATGCTGGAAGACGTTGGGGTTGATGGCGCCGATCTTGACTCCCAGTGACTCGGCGTATTCCGACAGGGTTTCACAGTCTGCCAGGCCGTTGGGGAAATCCCACAGCACGTGGACGGCGACTGTAGGCGCGACTCCGGTGAATCTGTGCACCTGAGCCGCATCCGCCACTTTCTCCTCGACAGTGACCGCCGACCCCGCCTGTTTGTAGGACCCAAAGCGTGTCCCGGCGTCCGCATAGCCCCAACTGGGTGTTTCTATCTTCTGGCTCTTCAGCCGCGCCTTGACTTTCCCAACATCAATGCCGCGCGAGTTCAGCTTGTCCGCGAGCAGGTCGTATTCAGCTCTATATCTATCAGCCATTCTGCCCCTCCGTGTGTTCGTGTGCTTACTCCAGACTCTTACGCGCGAGCTTCCCGCGTTCCTCCTCACCCAGCGCAGGACATTGCCCAGCCCACAGCGAACGGGAGAGTGATTGTGTAGTCGGGGTCTCCGACCCCATATCGCTGCATCCGGGGTCTTCGACCCCCTCCGGAGGACCATACGATGCCGAAGATCGCATTTATAGGAGCAGGCAGCTTCCAGTTCACGCGCAGTCTCGTGCGCGACCTGCTGACTTTTCCTGCCTTCACCGAATCCACACTTGCGTTGATGGACGTGAGCGAGGAACGGCTTGACTTCGCGAAAGCTGCGGTGGGCAAGATCATTGAAGCTGGCAACTACCCGGCTAGAGTGATCGCCACTACTGACAGGGCAGAGGCTCTCGATGGCGCTGACGGAGTCGTGTGCACGATCCAGGTCGGCTGTGAGAAGACCTACCGCGCCGATATCGAGATCCCTAAGAAGTACGGCGTGGACATCAACGTAGGCGATACTCGCGGGCCCGCCGGCGTCTTTCGAGCGCTCAGGACGATGCCGGTGATGCTGGACATCGCCCATGACATCGAGCGCCTCTGCCCGGATGCGACCTTCCTGAACTACACGAACCCGATGGCGATGCTCTGCCGTGCGCTCCAGACCGAGACCAAGACCAAGACCTCTGGCCTGTGCCACAGCGTTCAGGGGACCGCTCGAATGCTGGCCCGGTGGATTGGAGCGCCCGACGACGAGATCACATATCTCTGCGCGGGGCTCAATCATCAGGCGTGGTATCTGGATTTCAAGTGGAACGGCAAGGACGCATATCCGCTGATCCGTGAGGCCGTCACGACGCGCCCCGAGGTCCTCAACGAAGAGCAGGTCCGCAATGAGATGTTCCTCCAGCTCGGTTACTACATCACCGAGTCCAGCGGACACAACTCAGAGTATGTCGCCTGGTTCCGCAAGCGGCCCGACCTGATCGAGAAATACTGCACCCACTCGACCGGCTGGAACCCGGGTCACTGGGGAATGATACTCTGGGGTTACAATGATCCTAACCCCAAGACGTTCCAGGAAGTCGCCCAGGAGGAGTTGGCTGAGCCAGTCGACCTGAACCGAGGGCGTGAGTATGCCGCATCGATCTTCAACGCGATCTTCGGCGATGGCACCCGCTTCGAGTTCAACGGCAACGTTCTGAACCACGGCCTGATCGACAACGTGATGCAGGGGTGCTGCGTCGAAGTGCCGGTCATAGCCTCAAGAAGAGGCCTTGACGCGATTCATGTTGGCCCCATGCCGCCACAGCTTGCGATCCTCAACAACCTCACAGCGGCATGCGAAGAGATGGCTGTCGAAGCATGTTTGACGGGCAACCGTGAGATGATTTTCCACTCCATCGCCTACGACCCGCTCACCGCGGCTGTCTGCAGCCTGGCCGAGATCAGGTCGATGGTCAACGAGATGTTCGAAGCGAACGCAGGCTGGATACCGACGTTTGAAAACGCAAGCTAGACCGGGTGCTGGAGGAGCAATGATGACCAGGGCGCTTCTGCTGACGGCGATCGCCATTGCGGCGCAGCTCACACTATGTAGTGTTAGCTTCGCGGTTTCGCTTGACCGCGCGCAGCCCGAAATGGTGTTCCAATACGCCAGTAGCGATAGGGTGGCCGACGTGGCGTTCGCCGCTCACGCGCCGGTACTTGCCGTCAATACCGATGGTGGCATCGACATCTGGAACACCCGAACATGGGCTCTGGAGCGGGTAATCCCTGCCGGTTTGGATGAGAATCGGCGACGCTTCAATACCAAGGCGGTCGCCGTCTCCCCTGATGGGGCAAAGGTTGCGTTTGTGACGGGCGAGGGAGAGGTGCAGCTTTGGCAGGTTCGTTCAGGCCAACTGGTGAAGAGACTGCCGAATCCAGTCGGGATGCCGTATGGCGTCTCATGGTCCCCGGATGGCAGGCTCATCGCTGCGGGCGGCAACGTGGTCCGCATCTGGGATGCGCGAACTGGGATGCTTCTGCGCACGTTCCAATGGGCTGGGGACGTGGCGTTCTCCGGCGACAGCAGGACTCTTGGAATAGCAGGCTATGTAGGCTTCAAGAACTACAGGGGAGCAGCACTCTTCGCTGTCTCCACTGGCCGCCTCGTGCGGTCATTGCGAGACAAATCCGACGTCACCGGCCCGATCGCGCTCTCTCCCGACGGCCGCCTCGTTGCTACAGGAGGGGAGGATCCAAAATGGAGAGCGCCGGAAGGCGCGCTTACAGAAGCCGCCTATGCGCACGAACTGAAGGTCAAGATATGGAACCGCCGCACAGGAAAGCTTATCAGGATGCTTCCCGGCCACAATAGCCTCAGCGGCGCAACCCAAGTCCTCCAGTTCACCCCAGACAGCCGGCGGCTTTTCATTGGCGGAGAGTGGTACTCGGCCCTCCGGAACGTGACGACATCCAAGGCGACCAGATTGCTCGAGAACGAGGACGCGAGTGCTATTTCACCTGATGGCAAGCTCATGGCGATCACCGCGCAAGGGGTCGCCATCCACAGCGTCGCCACCGGCAAACGTATTGCGACACTGCGACAGCCTCCCCCCGACGTGCGATCGGTAGCATTCTCACCGGATGGGAGCCTGGTCGGTGCCGCGGACCAATATTTGGACGGGACCGGTCTGCGACTCTGGAACGTGCGCAGCGGACGCCTGGCACGAGGCCTGGAGGGCCCGCCGTCGGATCTGGGCTACACCGGCTTCCTCGATGGTGGCAAGGTCTATGTCACCAGTCTCAACGGCACGCGCATCTGGGACACGTCCTCCGGCAAGCTTCTGCGCTCGCTGGAAGGGCCGAAAGAGCGAACATTCTCCGGCTACGAACACCGATGGACTCTGCTTACACCGGATGGATCAAAGACTGTTGCCGAGTCCGGCGAATCCGCTTTCCACAAGTCCTACCAGGTCCGGAACGCGGCAACGGGCAAGCTTATCTCTACGATTCCTGCTGGATTAGGCTGGCTCGCGGACGTGGCATTTTCGCCTGACGGTCACTATATGGCAACCAGTGCACGTGGTCGCACCCCTGACGAACCGGATACGACCACAGTTTGGGATATCGACAGCGGCAAGACCATCTCTACACTGGAGGGCGGTAGGCAAGGCTCCGCAGTCTTGTTCTTCTCGCCTGATGGCAAGACTGTTGCGGCCGCAGTGGCCGACATCGTGCGAACGCCAGACCAGGTCCGGTGGGGGGACAACAGAATCGTGATCTGGGACACCCGTTCAGGCAAGATGATCAGGCAAACAACTCTTGACGATAAGCGTGCAACAGCACTTGCGTTTTCGCCGGACGGTAAGACCATTGCTGCGGCGACAGGTGAGACCATACGGATCTACGATCTGGGCACGCTGGAGCTGATCGCCTCCCTGACTGGCGCGGACAAACGGATTGCTGCGGTCGCATACTCGCCCGACGGCAGCCGGATCGCAGCCGGAGGAGGCGAGGGCCGGGTGTGGCTCTGGGACGTCAAGGCAAGCAAGCTGCTAATCACATTCGTCGCGCTTCCCTCGAGCGGCGGCAACACCGTATCCCAGAACTGGTATGCCTGCACTCCTGATGGGTTCTCCGATTGGTCGCCCGGCGCGAGCAGTATTCTCCGCTGGCGAATCAACGGCAAGCTGCACCCGGTCGCCACACTCGCCAAGCAGCTGCGTCGCACGCGTTTGCTGGAACCCATCTCGTCGAACTCCAGCGAGTGAGTGATGATGGCTTGTGCATCCGCCACCATCATCTGTGTGACGCTGGAGACTATGAAAGGAGACTTGACCATGCGCATCATCGCAATCTCAGGCAGCCCGCGAGGGCATCTCAGTAACACTCGGCGGCTCGCCGAACGTGTCCTGGAGGGCGCCGAGGCGGCAGGCGCGGATGTCGAGCTTGCTGATCTTGGCGAAATGAACCTTGTCTACTGCACTGCCTGCCAGGTCTGCCATGTCAGTGGAAAGTGTGTCAAGGAAGACGACTTCGAGCCTCTGCGGGTGAAGATGCTGGAGGCCGATGGCATCGTGCTTGCGTCGCCGGTATACTTCAACTCAGTTACGGCGCAGCTCAAGACGATTCTGGACCGTCTTGCAGATGTGATGCACTGCCAACTCTTCCTCGGTAAGTATGGCTGCTCGGTGGCGACTGCCGGTTCGCCGGAGTCTGATCTTGGGATCACCTACATGAACGAGCTTCTCACGCGATTCGGCTGCAATGTGGTCGGGGGAGTTGGGGCATCACCAGCAATTCCGGGTAGTCTCGAAGCTGCGGAGAAAGCCGCCGTAGAACTCGGCCGTGATCTCGTTCAGGCGATCCGCGAGGGCCGGACCTATCCAGAGCAGGAGAAGATTCACGAGCAGATGCACGAGCGGTTCAGGCGGCTGATCAGCTTCAACAAGGAGAACTGGCCCTACGAGTATGACTACTGGGCGAGCAGGAACTGGCTTTAGAAAGCCCTCAATGGTAGACTGTACGTGAAATGCTCAAATGGATTGTCATCTCCGCGATGGTCCTCTGGATCATCGCCATGTGGTATGTGATCATCTACGCCATGATGCGCGGGTGGGGACCCTACGTCCGCAGCAAGCGCCAGCCCAAGGTCCGCATTAAGGCTCGCGTCAAGAACAAGGCTGGGGCGGATGAGTTCAATCCGCTCGAACAGAAGATGGAGTTCATTCGCAAAGTCCTTGTCTTCGAGTGCGAGGACGGCGTGGATCGCGACTACGACGTCCACGATGATATCTGGGACTGGACCGAGGTCGGCGACCAGGGAGAACTCATCTATCAGGGGCACCTCTTCGTAGGATTCGATTCCTACCGGCCGCGGTACGACCCCAGGGTGATCTACCAGAGACTAACCAGGAACTGAACCTGCATGCCTGATTGCCTTCTCAAGCTCCACGTGACTCCGCGCGGCTCAAAGAATCAGATCATCGGCTGGCGAGACGACGTTTTGTGCGTGAAGATCACAGCGCCGCCGGTTGAGGGCGCCGCCAACGCTGCAATCGTGAAGTTTGTGGCCGACCAGCTTGGCATCCGCAAGAGTCAGGTCGAGCTGATCTCCGGTGACAAGAGCCGCGAGAAGACGCTTAGGATTGAGGGGCTGTCAGAGTCAGATATACGAGGGCGTGTCCTCGCCTCCAACTGACTCGGGCTACAGCGCCCGTCCTGCCAGCACGCCCGCAACCAGCGCGATCAGCCCCAGCACGATCTGCCCACCGACATTCCACACGCCAAGCATCCACTGTTGTGACTGGAGCAGCTTTGCAGTATCGAACGCGAATGTGGAGAACGTAGTGAATGCCCCGACAAACCCCACGAGCACAATCGTGCGCGCCTCGGGGCTGAGGTTGAGCTTGGACTGCGCGGCCGCGTAGAGGAATCCAAAGATGAAGCTGCCGAGGATGTTGACGCTGAAAGTGCCTAGTGGAAACGGTCCTGCTTTGAGCTTGTTAGCCGCCTCACACAGGGCAAAACGGCAGAGGGTGCCGGACGCGCCTGCGAGCGCGAGCCAAAGGGCCTTCTGAGCCATGGGTCTGATCTCCTCCTGCAAAGAGTCTCTTGATGTAGGAGTCATCAGCCGTCAGGCATTTCTGGCGGACCCCATCGCCGATCACGAACGCTCCATTATACCACGGCCACTCGCCTGCCTTGATACTGCCCTCCGCGCGATGCTATAATGAGGCGGTCGAACCCCCTTGGTCTCCCCTCGCGGAAAAGGGCCGGGGTGAGGGGGCGGAGAAGGAGCGTCCATGCGTCTCACGAAACAGGACATCGAAAGCGTTGCGCATCTCAGCAGGCTCGAGCTTGCCGAGGATGAGAAGGACAAGCTGGCCGGTCACATAAACCGCCTCCTGGAGAGCTTCGAGAAGCTGCAGGAACTCGACACCGAGAACGTCGAGCCGACCTCGCACGTCATCCCGGTTTACAACGTTTTCCGCGAGGACAAGTCCCGCCCGTCGCTGCCCGCGGATGAGGTCGTTTCTAACGGCCCGCAAGTGGCTGACCACTGCTTCGTCGTCCCGCGCGTGGTCGAAACATAGCCTTGCCACCGTTGTCTCGGGACACCTTGTGCCGAAACCCCTACATAGGTGAACATGACCGACAAGCTATACGAGCTGACTATACACGAACTGGCGGACCTGATCCACTCCAAGAAGGTGAGCGCGGTCGAGGTCGCCCAGTGCTTCAACGAACGCGTTCAGGCTGTCGATGGTCGCGTCAAGGCGTTCATTACGCCGACGCCAGAACTGGCGCTTGAGCAGGCCAAGGCAGTGGACGAAGCCTTGGCGCGTGGTGAGGACCCCGGCCCGCTGGCGGGCATCCCTGCTGCGGTCAAGGACAACATGTCCACCCGGGGCACGCTCACGACCTGTGCCTCGAAAATCTTGCACAACTACAAGCCCGTCTACGACGCAACCGTTGTGGAACGTCTGAACGAGGCGGGGGCCGTGACTGTCGGCAAGACGAACCTCGACGAGTTCGCAATGGGCTCCTCGACCGAGAACTCGAGCTTCTTCACCACGCGCAATCCGTGGGACCTCGAGACGGTCCCCGGAGGCTCCAGCGGGGGCTCGGCGGCGGCTGTGGCGGCTGATGAGTGCGCATTCGGTATCGGCTCGGATACGGGCGGATCGATTCGCCAGCCCTGCTCGTTCTGCGGTGTCGTCGGAATGAAGCCCACCTATGGCCGTGTGTCGCGCTACGGGCTCATAGCCTTCGCCAGTTCGCTGGATCAGATCGGCCCACTTACCAAGGATGTCACCGATTGCGCCGTCGTAATGAACGCGATCTGCGGCAAAGACCCGTGCGACGCGACCTCGCTCGACGTGCCGACGCCGGACTTCACCAAGTCACTTGTGGACGATGTGAAGGGCCTCAAGATCGGCGTGCCTAAGGAGTTCTTCGCCCAGGGCACCGATCCGGCAGTCGAGTCATCCGTCCGCGAAGCCATTGAGGTCCTCATCAAGCTCGGAGCGGAAGCCAGGGAGACGTCACTGCCCAGCGCGGATTACGGCATCCCGGTCTACTACATCATCGCTCCTGCGGAGTGCAGCTCAAACCTTGCCAGATATGACGGGGTTCGGTATGGACTGAGGACGGATCACCCCAAGGATACCCTCTCACTGTTCCAGGAGACTCGTGAGCAGGGCTTCGGCGCCGAGGTGAAGCAGCGTATCATGATCGGCAGCTACACGCTCTCAGCGGGCTACTATGATGCTTATTACCTGAAGGCGCAGAAGGTCCGCACGCTCGTCCGCAATGATTTCGAGCGCGCGTTCGAGGAGTTCGACGTGCTGATCACACCGACCTCGCCGACCGTTGCCTTCAGAGTTGGCGAACGAGCGGGCGACCCTTACGCGATGAAGCTCGCCGACGTCTGCACAATCCCTGTGAACCTCGCTGGTATCCCCGCGATCTCAATCCCCTGCGGCTTCAAGGACGGCCTGCCAATCGGCCTCCACATTATAGCGAAGGGGCTAGATGAGCAGACTATCCTGCGAGTTGGGTACACGTACCAACAGCATACTGAATACCACGGTCAGAAGCCCCGGATTTGATCGCGAAAACCCGAAACTGAAGAAACCCCAAAGGGAAGTCGTTTCGCGTTTTCGCCTCTTTCGGGATTTCGCGATAAGAGAGAACTTATATGGTTGAATACGAGCCTGTCATCGGCATGGAGGTCCACGTGGAACTCCAGACCGAGTCCAAGATGTTTTGCGGATGCGCTGTCGGTTTCGGCGAAGAGCC
Organism: uncultured bacterium; assembly: GCA_964523735.1. Taxonomy (GTDB): domain Bacteria; phylum Armatimonadota; class UBA5829; order UBA5829; family UBA5829; genus CAZFYZ01. The sequence goes on from CAZFYZ010000051.1 coordinate 14,888, forward strand.
CAACACTCGCTGCTGCCCGGTCTGCCTGGGCCTGCCCGGTAGCTTGCCTGTGGTTAACGAGCGCGCTATAGAGCTGATGAGCAAGACAGCGCTTGCGCTCAACTGCACGGTTCCACCACAGTCTATCTTTCACCGCAAAAACTATTACTATCCTGATCTGCCGAAGAACTACCAGATCAGCCAATACGATAATCCGCTCGGCATCAACGGCTGGGTCGAGATCACCGTGGGCGGCAGAACCAAGAGGATTGCCATCCGCCGAGTTCATATGGAAGAGGACACCGGCAAGCTCGTTCACGTCGAGGGCAGGAAGAGCCACGTGGACTACAACCGCAGCGGCGTGCCTCTCATGGAAATCGTGACGATGAACCCACCTCCGCCGGGGCTTGATCAGATCGAGTCTGCAGAAGAATCGCGCGAATACTTGGTCAGACTTAGGCAGATACTGCTCTACCTGGGGGTCTCGGACTGCAAGATGGAGGAGGGCAGCATGCGCTGCGAACCCAACATCTCCATCAAGCCCAAGGGACAGATCGAGTTCGGTGTCAAGACTGAGATCAAAAACTTGAACAGCTTCCGCGCGGTCTACCTGGGTGTGGACTATGAACTGAAGCGGCAGGAGCGGGTGCTCAACGAGGGTGGGGCCATCGTCCAGGAGACCCGCCGCTGGGACGATGCACGCGGGGTGACGACTCCAATGCGCTCCAAGGAGTTCGAGCAGGAGTATCGCTACTTCCCCGAGCCGGACCTTGTCCCCATGCGCTTCACTGATGGCTGGATAGACAAGCTCCGCTCCGAGATCCCGGAGCTGCCTGCTGCGAAGGTCCATCGCTGGATGAGCAGCTACGATATCTCCGAGTCCGACGCTGAGGTCCTGGCCGATAGTCCTGAGCTGGCCAGATTCTTCGACGACTGCGCTTCCTGTGTCAAGGACCCTAAAGCAGCCGCGAACTGGCTCACCGGAGAGTTCTTGAGGCTCGTGAACGCGACCGGCACAGCGATAGCCGATTCTAAGCTGACCCCCCAGCACATTTGTGGTCTCACAGACCTGATCGACGCAGGCACCATCCACCGCAACATCGCCAAGACCGTCTTCGAGGAGATGTTCACCACCGGCAAGACTCCCGCTGAGATAGTGAAAGAGAAGAACCTCGAACAGGTCACCGACACCAGCGAGATTGAGCAAGCCATCGACCGCATGCTCGCCGCCCATCCAGACGAGGTCTCGCGCTATCACGCAGGCGAAGAGAGGCTCTGGGGCTGGTTCATCGGGCAGATTATGCGCGAGACCAAAGGCAGAGCCAATCCCGCGCTTGCGAATGAGCTGCTGGGGAAGAAACTGAAGGGCTGAGAGCGAACGATGCTGCAGTTCCCCATAGCCGTGTTCTGGCAGGGATGGCACGAGCTTGAGTTCCGCGAAGCGTTCCTTCTGCTAGGCATATGTTTCGCTGCTATGTCTGTTCGCCAGCTGTTTGAGGCTTGCATCCGCCGTGACGAACGCAGACGCTATCTTCCCGAGGGGCTAGGCCTAAGCCTCGTGAGTGGCGCCTGGTTTGTGCTCGCGAGATGTTCGGGGCTGGCGCTTCTGGTGGCGAGTCTTCTCCTGTTTCTTCCGGGTATAGTTGAGATGACCAAAGCGTTCAGGTCTCAGAGAACGCGGGACAGGCATCTTGCGTGGGGTACGGGCCTGTGCCTTGCCGGGTACATGTCTGTCATCGTCTTCTATCAGCCAGCCTTGTTGGCCTTACCGTTCTTCTTCGCCGGGCTCTTTCTTGTTGTATCGCTGGCCTATCGGAAGCGCAAAGGCTGAATGTGCACGTTCCTATCGGTGACTTGGCCGGGTGGCGAGACGTCATCCCTTGATATGGTGCGATTTGCCATCGCGCCCCCCAAACCCAATGTAAGCCACCAGCCCCAGCAGCGTCACGCCGGAGAACGCAAGCTTCGCAAAAGCAGGAATCGCGGCGGGAGTTATGAAACCTTCGATAATGGCGGCCACTACAAAGAACGGGAGCGTTCCCGCGAAGAGCTTGATAGCCGTTCCGGATGCGAGACGAATGGCATCGACGCGCCGCAGGTTACCCGGCGCGATCAGCGCGCAGCCCATTATCAGGCCTGCGCCGCCGCAGATGAATATTGCGGTAAGCTCGATGAACCCGTGAGGCAGCAGGAGCGAAAGCAGTGTCACCGGGTTCATCTTGGCGAAAGCGACTGTGAGCACGCCGCCGATGATAAGCCCGTTCTTGAACAAGGTGAAGACGGTCAGTGCGCCGAACGTAATCCCACCAACAAACGCGACCATGCCCTCGCGGATGTTGTTGGTCATGATGAAGCTCGAGATCTTGGCGGGGTCGGGGACTTCTTTGAGGTCACGCGGGACGACCATGTCGTTAAGCTCAGGGGCCGCGTAGAGGATGTAGAGGGCGAGCATCCATCCGGCAGCGAACAGCAGGAGTGAGGCGACCGAGTATCTCCATGTGGACCGCACCAGGCGCGGGAACTCGGCGAAGAAGAAGAGCCGGGTGCTCCTGAGCCGCGAACTGGGGGATGAGTAGAGAAGCCCGTGTGCCCGCCCGGCCAGATCGTTGAGATACAGAAGCAGGTCCTGGCTGGCGCCCTGGCTGCGTGCAAACGCAAGATCGGAGACTACAGCGCGATAGGCTCCGCCGACTGATTCGAGCTGGTCAGTTGATAGTGACCTAATGCCGCGGGCACGAACCTGCTCCAGCGTCGCCGTTAGCTGGTTCCACGATTCCTGGTTAGACTTAACAAACGACCTTTCGTCCACGCAAGGATTATAGCATGCCACGCACGATTACGATAACAACACCTGAGAACGTCCGCATCGAATACGTGCTTGCGGGGCTTATGAGCAGAGGCTCCGCCGCCATCGTCGATATGCTGCTGCAGGGTTTGGCGGTACTGGTCATTGTGGCCGTGAGGAGTCTGCTTGAGCACGCGGGCAAGTGGCCCGGCACGACTTGGGCAAGCGCATTGCTTGGAATAGTCATATTCCTGATCGTCTACGGCTACTTCGTCTACTTCGAGACGGTCTGGAACGGGCAGACTCCAGGCAAGCGTATGGTGAACCTGCGCGCAGTACGGGAGGGCGGTCTGCCGATCGACCTCTCCTGCGCGGCACTGCGGAACCTTGTGAGGCTCGTCGATCTGCTGCCGTTCTTCTACGTTGTCGGCACGATAGCTGTCCTGTTGAGCGCTCGCAACAAGAGGTTGGGGGACTATGCGGCCGGCACGTTGGTCGTCAGGGAGTTGGCATCGCCGAGCCTGAGGGAGACGCCCATTCAGAGCGGCCCGACAGAGTCGCCAGCCGCCCCGATCCCCGACGGAATCGTGCGCAATATCGAGCTTATTACACCCGAGGAGTTCTCAACCGCAAGGAGCTTTGTCGAGCGCCGGGCGGAACTGGAGCCTTACGTTCGCGAGGAACTGGCAGCCCGGATCGCCGGGCCTATGATGCGCCGGGTCGGAATGGAAGATAGCGGCCAGGCGCCATACAGCGCCATCCTCGCCGAGATCGTTGACCGCTGTGTTCGCGAGAGGGGCATGCGTTGATCCACTTGACCGTGGACATCGACTATGACCCCGGCTCTATCGATGACATCTCGCGTGGCAAGAGCGCGCGATCGGAGGTGATCTTCGTCCTCCCGCGGCCCGGCCTCACTGTCTTGACTATGACCAAACCTTTCTACCCAGGTGGGGCCTTTCGACTGCCTAGTGGTGGAGTCCACTGCAGGGAGACCCCGGAGGAGGCATTCCGCCGCGAGGTGCTTGAGGAAACCGGTATAACTCTGGAACCTTGCGAGGAGATCGCGGTGATACTCCACCGTCTCCACGCCGGTGAGAAGCTCGCCGAGATCACCAGCCACTTGATCGTGGGGCCTGAGTCTTCAGACCCTCCGCATCCTCTCGACGCTGACGAAGGCATAGCGGCATTCCGTGGAGCCACGGCAGATGGCCTTCGTGAAATGGCCGACTGCCTTCGGGACCTCCCCGGTCGCTGGTCAGGCTGGGGCCATTTCCGCGCAACTCCCCACGAAATCGCCGCCGACTGGCTGGAGGCCAACACGTTGTAAACGGGTTCCCCGAACCCCTGAGAATGCGCGTTGTAGTCGGGTTCTCCGAACCCGGGAGGCGTCAGAGACGCCGTCTACAGGCTCCGCACACACGGCAGTCTGTGGTCGGTTCTCCGAACCCCTGAGAACCGCGTTGTACACACAATGATGGCCGCCGTCCACGTGGAACGGCGGCCATTCGGTTTTTCCTACCCTCACGAGTAGTTGAGGCTACCCGTGGCAGGCATCGCAATTCATGACCTAAGGTGGTCGAATCGACCACAGGCTAAAACGCTAGCCCGCGCGGTCACCTCGTTGACTATAATCCATGCTAGTCACCACCTCCTTTTTCGTCACTCTCAGTATACGTCGGTTTCGCCACTTTTGTCAATGGCTTGACCAGAGGTTGTTTCGGGATTTCGGTTGTGCACGATCGGCAGTGCGAGTGATTCCCTGGTGCGGTGCAAATCAGCCCTGGCCGGTCAGCGCACCCAAATCCCGAAACACCTGCCGAAGCTGCCTATCGCTGAATCCTGCCGGAGCCACCGCTCTTGATCAGGTTCATGATCTCGCCGAACGTACACTGATTGAAGTCGCCGTAGATGGTGTGCTTCAGGCATCCCGCAGCAGCGGCGAACTCGACTGTCTCCTGCAAGTCCTGTCCGGTCAGAAGGCCGTAGACAATGCCTGCCGAGTACGCGTCGCCGCCGCCGATCCGGTCCACGATGAAGTCGATGTGATACTTCGCGCTCGTGTAGAACTTCGTGCCATCGTAGAGCATGCCCGACCAATCGTTAGTCGTGGCCGAGGTGCTCGCGCGCAGTGAGATCGAGACGTACTTCAGGTCGAACTTCTCTTTGAGCTGGACTGCGACGTCCTCGTAACCATGCTCCGCGATCCGCCCCGCGTGCACATCGCTGCCTCTTGCCTCGATGCCGAACACGGTGGTCGCCTCCTCCTCGTTGGTGAAGAGAACGTCCGTGTACTCCATAATCTGAGTCATAACCTCCCGGGCCTTCTCCTTGGTCCAGAGCTTGCTGCGGAAGTTGAGGTCACAGCTGACCGTGAGGCCTTTCTTCTTCGCCGCGGCGCACGCTTCGATTGCGATAGCTGCGACGTTGTCCCCGAGCGCAGGGGTGACAGCGGTTACGTGGAACCAGTCCTTGCCCTCGAAGATCGTGTCCCAGTCGAAGTCGCCGGGGTTCAGCTCAGTGATCGAGCTGCCCTTGCGGTTGTAGAGGAAGCTCGACGGCCTCTGTGCAGCGCCGGTCTCGACGTAGTAGATGCCCAGCCTAAAGCCGTTCTTCTTCACGTAGTCCAGGTTCAGCTTGAACTGGCGCAGGTAGTTGAGGCAGCCCTCGCCGATCGCGTTGTCGGGTACGCTCGACACAACATACGAGTCAACTCCCCAAGCCGCCAGGCTCGCGCCCAGGTTGGCCTCTGCGCCGCTGTAGATGACATCAAACTCGCGGGCCATCGGCAGCCGCTCGAACCGCTTGGTCGAGAGCCGCATCATCAGCTCGCCGAACATGACCACCTTCTTGTTGCACTCAACTTGCTTCATGTAGCCTACCCCCTCGCCTCGCGGATTAGTTGAGTCATCTTCTTCGCGTTCTCGGTGATCTTCTTGTAGTCCTTGGCCGCGATCAGGGCTTTGTCTACCAGGCATCCGCCCGCGCCAACCGCGATCGCTCCCGCCTTGATGTAGCTGGCGACGGTCTCGAAGTTGATCCCCTTCGTGGGCAGCAGTTCGACCTGCGGGAACGGTTCCTTCAGCGCCTTCAGATAGCCGGGCCCGCCGATGTCGCCCGGGAAGATCTTCACAACGTCAGCGCCGCCGGTCCAAGCATTACAGACTTCGGTAGGTGTCTGAGCCCCCGGCAT
>CAZFYZ010000051.1:20854-25380 GCA_964523735.1 uncultured bacterium
CATTACTACGATCCCATAGGCCTTGCAGACTCTCACGACCTCGGCATTGAAGCACGGGCCGACCACGAACTGTGAGCCGGCAAGAATAGCAGCCCTTGCGGTCTCGCCGTCGATCACTGTGCCCGCACCAATAAGCACATCCGAGCCTTTCAGCTCTGTCGTCGCTGCTTTGATGACGTCCAGGGCGCCTGGGACGGTCATGGTGATCTCTACAAACTTGATACCACCCTCTCCAAGAGCCTTCGATACATCGACCAGATCATTCGGGTTCTCCGTGCGGAGCACGGCAACGACTCCACTCTCTCTAAGAGAGGTTATCACTCTTTCTTTCGCTATCACACTGTTCCTCCTGTAGCAGGGTTCCGTAAACCCGGGGGCGTCTGATACGCCTTCCATCTGCTTCTTCAATGGATGCGCGTCCATATCCTGCCGTTTGACTTATCTACTCAGCAGGATTAGAATTCTCTTGTGCACACGACTTCACCACCACCGGAGTTCTCCGCTATGATCAAACACCACCGGCTTACCTTGACCTTGACCGCGATCGTCTTCGCTGTCATGTTTCTTGGAGCTTCCGTCTTCGCGCAGTCGCCGTTCGGCCAACAGCAGCAGTCGCCGTTCGCTCCGCCTTCTCAGCAGCAGAAGAACCAGCAGGCCATTGCACAGGCGCAGAAGCGTTTTCAGAAAGCCATAGAATACCAGAAGGCCGGTAAGCTGGACGCTGCGGCCACCGAGTACAAGGCAGTGCTCAAGGTTGCCCCCAACTTTGTCCCCGCACTCAACAACCTGGGGCTCATCTACCTGCAGAAGCAGCAAGCCGCTCAGGCGGAGGCTACATTCCGCAAGGTCCTTAAGGTCGAACCCGGTAACCAGTTCGCCCAAGAGCAGATGCCGCGTATTCTTATGGCCCGCAACAAGCCCGCCGAGGCGCTTACCTACGCCAGGAAGACGGCCAAAGCCAAGCCCAAGGATTTCAACGCGCAGTTCATGGTGGGGATCATCGCTGTCCAGGCAAAGAACTTCCAGGTGGCGGTTGATGCCTTCCGGTCGGCCGCGCACATAAAGCCCGACGATCTTGGCGCGCAGTATAACCTCGGATTCGCCTATATTCAGATGAAGAAGTATGCCGAGGGGCGCGAGTACATGAACAGGATCCTCAAGAAAGACCCCCAGAACCCTCAGGCCATCTCCCTGGCATCGTTCGCCGCCGAGAAGATGGGCGATACCAAGGGCGCGGTCCAATACTTCGAGGACGCTGCAAAGGTCATGCCCGATCCTGTTCCGGCGCTGCTCTCGATTGCGAGGTTCTACTCCGCTCAGAAGAACGACAAGAAGGTCGAGGAGACATTCCAGCGCATCCTCAAGATCGATCCGAACAGCTACGAAGCCAACTTCGCCATAGGCCAGATGCTCTATGGCAAGAAAAAATACAAAGAGGCCGAGCCGAGGCTCATAGCTGCAAAGAAAGCGAACCCGAAAGACATCGGCGCTAATCTTCTGCTTGCATGGAATCAAATGCAGATGGTCAAGCCCGCCCCGCAGTTCAGCTTCGGTCCCCCGCCGGAGCCCGACCCCAAGCTCAAGGATGCGCTGGCCAACGTCAGTGCTGCACTCGCGATCGAGCCAAAGAATCGCGGCGCCCTGGAACTCAAGGGTTACATCATGGAGAACCTGCAGGATTCTGACGGAGCAATGAAGACCTACCAGGCGTGGACTGGTTACCATCCCAAGGATCCACTGCCCAATCGCAAGATCGCGTCTCTCTATATGATGCAGGGCAAGAAAGAGTACGCCTACAAGCATTTCGGCCTGGCGATTCAGAAAGCGCCAAAGGACCACCAACTGATTGCCGAGTTCGCATCTGCACAGATGCAGAATCAGGATTACGCCGAGGCCTATAAGACATTCCAGAAGGCCATGAACCTCAAGCAAGGCCAGGTCAATCTGATGATCCAGGCTGCCACGTGCCTTCAGCAGCAGAAGCGAACCAGCGAAGCCATCAGTCTCCTCAATAAAGCGATCAAGCGTGAGCCGGAGAACACGCAGCCATACCTGGCCCTGGCAAACATATATCGCGACGACGAGCCCGACAAAGCCATCGAGGTCTACAACAGCATCCTCAAGTTCGCGCCGAAGGACCAGTCCGCCCTGATGGCCCTGGCGATGGTCTACGACAAGCAGAAGAAGTATGAGGAGCAGATCGGAGTTTATCGTCAGCTCATGGAGGCTGATCCGAAGACGACCTACTATGCGACCATGATCCCCTCGATCTACGACACCAAGCTCAACAAGCTCGATACGGCTATCGAGGAAGCCAAGAAGCTGGTTGAGTCTGATCCCAAGCAGACCGCATTCAGAAGCACGCTTGCCAATCTTCTTATGAAGAAGACGCCGGAGCCCGACTATGCCGGAGCCATTGAGCAGTATGCGGAGCTAGCAAAGTCGGAGGAGAAGGGCGACCAGACGATGGCTTACGTGCAGATCGGCGAGATCTACACTAAGCAGAAGAAGACCGATGAAGCCATCGCGAGCTATAAGAAGGCCCTTGATCTTAACCCGAGCTACAACCTGGCACTCAAGGGACTGGAGAAAGCGTACGAGGACCAGAAGCAGCCTGAGATCTACCACGACTATCTGAAGTCGTTGGTGGCTGCTGCCAAGCCCGATTCACCGTACAAGCACTACGTGGATGCGCTCAAGAAAGCAGACAAACTCGCCGAGGCGGTGGCTACACTTGAGGAGGTGTCGACCAAGAATCCGGAAATCGACCCGCTCAGTAACGCACTGGCGAGCGCGTATTCTGATCTGCTTCAGAAAGACAAAGCTGTCGAGCTATACAAGAAGATGCTTGTCCAGAAGCCGGATGACAAGACGCGACAGGCAGACCTCAAGCGCAAGCTCGGCGACCTCTACCTGTCGATGAACAGGCCGCAGGACGCAGTTGACTGCTACCTGGCCGCCAAGAAGACGTTCCCCTATGACGCGAACTTCTACATGAGCTTTGCCAAGGCCTATGAGCAGCTAAACCAGAGGGGCAAAGCCGTTGACCTTTACCGAGAGTATAGTGACAGGGATCCTGCCAACCAGCAGATCAAGGCCAAACTCTCAGAACTGGAGGCTGGGCCTAAGGAGATTCCTGCCGGGCCAGTCCGTCCTGAGGGTCCGACTCCCAATGCTGTCCCAGGGATCACGGGTCCGATGATTCCTCCCGCTCAGCCTGCCCCGCCCAAAGAGGCTGCTCCTGCCGCTCCGGCCGCAGAGCCAGCCAAACCGGCAGAGCCCGCACCCGCTGCTCCGGCCGCCGAGCCCGACAAGCCGGTGGAGGCTCCGGCCCCCGAGCCTGTCAAGTAACTGAAGTCTAGCTGAAGGCGGACCCGGGACCGCTAACCCGCTCCGGTTTGAGAGGAAGTCGAAGATGGATGGTTTTCTGCAACTAGGCGGGACGGTCCTGATAGCCGCTGCTGTCGCGGCGCTTTGTACCACGGCGCAGGCCGCCACTGCTACGACGTGGCACGATGTGAAGTCGTTGACATTTGAGGGCCAGGGATGGGCCGAGTCCGAAATGGCTGCCCGGTTCGATCGCCTCCCCGCGCGATTCGAGAGTAAGGTCTTGGGCTGCACCTGGCAGATGTCGCACCACAGCTCGGGCATGGTTGCGAGGTTTGTTACGGACTCACCTGCCATATCCGCACGATGGACGCTTCTGAACGACGCGTTTGATTTGCCGCATATGCCGGCATCCGGGGTAAGCGGTGTTGATCTCTATGTGAAGCACAAGGGCAAATGGGAGTGGCTGGGAGCCTTCAACGCGCAGATGGGGATCGCGAAGGACAATGAGCAGGTTCTTTTCTCGGGCCTGTCACCGGAGATGCGCGAGTACTCGCTGTACTTGCCTCTCTACAACGGGGTGACCTCCGCGGAAGTCGGGATCACGGAGTGCTCGACGATCAAGCCCGCCGATCCGCGCGAGCGCAACATCAAGCCGGTCGTGTTCTACGGTACATCTATTCTTCAGGGCGGATGTGCCAGCCGGCCTGGAATGGCCTATCCGTCGATCATCGGCAGAAAGCTGGATGTTCCGATCATCAATCTCGGCTTCTCCGGCGAAGGCAGATGCGAACACGAATCTGCGGAGATCCTTGCTGAATTGTGTTGTTCTCTCTACGTGATCGATTGCTTGCCCAATCTCGCCGGCCAGCCGGACGTGGTAACCGATCGTGTTACCTATCTGCTCAAGACCCTTAAGGCGAAACGCCCGAACACGCCGGTGGTTTTGGTCGAGGATGCTGGCGGACAGAGCGTCTTTGCCCGCGAGGCCGCCGGTAAGCAGACGGTAGTTTCCGCAGCCCTCGAGAAAGTCTACAAGGCCGCCAAGCCAGGGTGGGGTAACAAGCTCTACTACGTCAAGGGCGCCCATCTGCTTGGCCACGATGGGGAGGCCACCGTTGACGGAATTCACGCAACCGACGCTGGCTTCCTCCGAATGGCCGAGATCATTGCTTCGACGGTGAAGAAGGCGCTGGACG
>CAZFYZ010000052.1:0-9081 GCA_964523735.1 uncultured bacterium
CCGATGTTCTGAGGCTGGGGGTCAGTTAGTCTCGATACACCTGATACATCGCAGCAACCAGCGCAGCGGTGCCCCCGGTGACGCTGATCTTCAGTCGGATCGAGGTCTTGCCGTTGGTAATCTGGTAGCCCCACAGCGTAAGTTTCTTGGTCTGATCGTCGTCTGTGCCCTCCCACTCCAGCGCGGCGGGGTCGGTGATCGCCGCTTCGTCGCCGTGGGTCGCGTCACTTGACTGCTGGAGTTCCGCGGTCACCGTCGTGGCGTCCGTAGCCCCCACCCCGATCAGGACCTCCAGACGGTCGTAGATGCCAACGTAGACGTCATCTCCGTAGACTGACGCGGCCGCGGCCACCGACTGAGGCGACACGCCAAGCTTGGCATCCGAAGCCCCGGCGTAGGTCGGAGCGAGATACTGCTCCAGCGAGATCCCGTCGTCCACCAGCACGGTGCCGCCCTGATTGTCGATGTAGCCGGTGACTCGCACATTGCCGAGCCCGTCGCGCAGGTCCACGGTCGCGCCGTCGTATGCGGTGATGTTGGTCACTCGCCTGTTGACGGTAGCGCCCGAACATAGAACAGAACCGCCCTTGGCGTCGATCGTGGTGATGTTGCCGGCATTCCAGTTGAGGGTGCCGCTGTAGGTGCGAAGCGTGGTGATGTTGCCGGCGTCCTGGTCCCAGGTTCCGCCCATCACCTCGAGGGTCGTCACAGCCGACTGACAGGAGACATTGCCCGCCCGGCATTGGACGGTGGAGGGCAAGGTCACGCCTGTGAGGATGGTGATGTCCGGCAGTGCACTGGCGATGCCGCCGATGGAGAGCGCGTTGACGGTCGAAGAGGCTCCGATCTCCACTGCGTCGTCATCTGCATAGAGCGAGAAGACGCCTTTCAGGAAGACCTTCTTGCCGTCCTCCACACTCACGACCTGGACGCGATCAAGACCTCCGGAGTCCCCCTCGAGGTAGACGTTGCCTGACGCCTCGATTATGACCTCGCTGCAGTCACACTTGACATAGGTCCCGGAGGAGCCGATATCCAGCGCAGAACCATCCGCGCTCGAAACGAAGCCCGCGCCCACCCGGATGGAGTTGAGCTTCTCCGCGAACGTGTAGCCCGCCGGCGCAGTGGGAACAGCCGTGTCAAAAACCACATCATCGAGCCTGCCAGCCGTCTGGCCCGGATACACCGCCTGCGCATACGCGCTACCAGAGGCGTCTTTCCAGTTGCGGCCGTCATCCATCGCCGACTTTGTTCCGGCGCCATTACCATCCCATCGAAAGAACATGGCTACTTCCTCCGTCTACGTTGAATCTTGATCTGCTGAGCCGTGCCGGTCCATCCGCAGGCCGAGCAATGAATAAGCTCCCGCTCTCGGTAGCCCGAGGGGGAGCACTTACAGCGGTATCGTTTGACGCGCCCGGTCGATTGGAGATGATCGGGCGGGTGGGAGCAGGTCATTACCACGACATCGGCAGGGTTGCTGCGCCACCGATCGCCCAGTCAGAGGTGTACGCCTCAGTATCTTGGCTTGCTGTTACAGATTGCCACTCAGTACCAACCTTTTCAGCGATGGATACCCGTCCCAGGTAGGGATACACTGATGACAGAAGGACTGTGGCTACTTCCGGCTGGTCTGCGCTGTTGATGTTCAGATAATGATTCTTACCATTATTGCCGAGGTCATGAAGTGAGACTGCATCCATTTGCCACTCCCAGCTATCGGGCGGAGCGTAACCGTAGACTAGATCATTGGTTTGCAGGATGATGTGTTTGCCGCCATCGCGGTCGCATCGAACTATCACATAGCTCGATGTATAACCACTGGGCAGTGCATGCTCAACATAGGAGCCTGCCCCAGTCCGTTCGCACACCTTGCCCACGCATCCAACTAGTAGATTGCCTGATGGTAAGTGACTGCAGGAATAGGCGCCGCTTAGCCCCTCGCTGACACCGCTGCTCTGAACTCTATTGAGGTATACGAACCACAGCACGTCGGATGGAGAGATGGAAATGTCTGTGGCTGATATGGTGGGATACAATAGTACCGGACTTGATATTGACTGGTATACTCCACTCTTGGTAGCCGTGTTGATACACTCGGCTGTAAAGTAGATCTGAGAGGAGCTCGTGATACCTATGCCAGGAGCTGTCTGATACCACCATTTCGTGGGTGTTCCTAATACGAGACCATAACTCCATCCTCCGATGCCGTATGAAGCAGAATATACATAATCCTCCCACGATCCATCTGATGCGCGATAGAGAAACGTAGGAAACCCGTCCACCGGTGATCTTACAATAGGCGTGCAATGAGGAGATGCGTCCTCATGCCACATGGTTGCTGTTAGTTCTTCGGATACAATCGCCCCGTCAACAACCCGCACAAACATCGGAGCAAAAGTGGTCGGCTTAAACGCGATGAGCATTGTCTCGAACATTGCTCCGGTTGCTGGACTACAGCAACAAGCCCTCTGCAACCCTCCGGGACTCATGAGCATACTCCGTCTACGGACCTTGGCATCGCGAACCAATACTCGGGGTCGTTGCCGCCGGTGTAGGCGACGTGCATGACCACGAGTGTGCCCACCGGGATCGGCACCATCGCAAAGCCCGGGAAGTCAGGCGTGGAACCGTCGAACCCATCGCCGATGTTGGCGAGGTCGATGCCCTCTCCCGTGATCCCATCGACTGCGGTCTCAGCGCGCCCCTCTGCGAGGTTATAGGCCGTTCCTGATCGGCCTCCGGTGCGGACAAACCAGTTTCCGGTGTAGCCCAGGTTATCAGCCTTATGCACCTCGGAGAACGTGTAAGTCCAGACTGGCGGAGAGGCGGAGTAGACCTCGTAACCCGTGATCTTCGCGAAGAACCAGCCGAAGTTGGTAGCCGGGTTTCCTGGGTCGGGCGGCGGTATCTGCGATGGGTCAAGTCTCTGACGCGGCGCCGATACCACCAGCTCACCCGTCATCATCCGATTGATGTGGACGCCTGGCCCCTGCTGGATACCATTGAGCACAGCATTGATGGCATCCACGAGCTCGTTATAGTCGCGGGTGTAGACCGGCCCATCACCGGCTCTGCGCTTGAGTCTCACGGTATCCTCGGCTGTTGGCTAAAGAAACGCTGCGCGGGCAAGCCCAGCATCGGATTGAAGTCAGTCCGGCGGTATTTGTAGGGCTGGACAGTACCAGTGATGGGGTCGCGTTTACCGGGCACATAGAGGACATCCCACCCGCCCGCAACGATTATGTTGCGGGCTCCGTCAATGATCGGGCTGAACAGATCGATGTTCCACGAGTAGGGACGCCAGACGAAGTTGTAGTCAGCAGCCCACAGGTAGCAATTGCGGTCCTCATCGAACCACTGATTGCTTTCGCACCCCACAAAGAGAAGCGTCTCAGGCTGAAAGATCGGCGAGTTCACGGTCGGACGCCACCGCCCACCGTTGATGCAGGACATATTGAGCCCGGCGTTGAGTTTCGGCCCGTCGGGGTCCTCGGCAACCACCTTGCGGCAGGTGTAATGCTTGAGCGCACTGGCAACCGTGACACAGTTCTCCGGGTCAACGTTCAGAATGTCAGCATACAGCCGCTTCCAGTAGAGACCAGTCGAGATCATCTCGGACGCCATTGACGACCGCCACAAGAGTCCGCTGTCCAGGTGAGGGTATTCCGCGTAGTCGACTGTCAGCCGGCAGAACTCCGGCTCGCCATTATCGCCCGCCCCCTCGCCCTCGAACCGCGTGTGTGAGACGCGCAGGATACCGCTGCCCGGCAGCAACGTGCCAAGCCGGGGCTCGTAACGGTCTCGGTCCGAGTAAGGCACCAGCAGGACGCGCTGCATCGTGCGTCCGCCCTGGATATCCTTGTCCTCTACCTCGTGCAGCAGTTGGGGGTAGCGAGTGGTTACTGTTGCCATCAGAAACGGCCCTCCGGCGCGTAGCTCCTACCGCCAAGTTTCATGCTGATCTCCTTGAGCAGCGCCGCGAGCTCGGTCCTCTCGGCATCGATGGCAGCGGCGGCGCGGTCGAAGAAGTTGTTGACCGGCCGCTCGCCAGGCTGCATCGGAACCATTCCAGAGAAGCGAGCGCGGAACCCGCTCACCGTTGCCCGGCGGCCTGCTTCCTCGGCTGAGACGTAGCCGACTGCCGCGCGGCGTTCCATCATCTCCTGCATCTGCCTCTGACGGATTTCGTCTTGGAGTTGCTTCTCTTCGGCCTGCATCGCCTTGGCGCGATCCAAGACGGCCTGTGAGCGCTTGTTCTCGAGGTCCAGCAGTTGCCGCTGGTAAGAGACCTCGTTCGCGTAAGCCTGGACTTTCAGCGCGGCGCGTTCCTCTTCAGTCTTGGCAAGCGCCTGCTTTCCCGCGATCTCGGCGTCACTGATCTGCTTGCGGATAGCCATCGCCTGAGCCGCGCCGGAGTATTCGTCGCCCGTCAACGCGCCCATATCCTCAGCGGCAGCGGCGCGGGCTTCCATGTTGCCGCGCCAATGGCCGAAGCTGGTTTCGTAGGCTTCGCGGCGCTTGCGGTCAGCCTCCTCTTGCGCCCGCTTCTCATTCTCCCTGCGGGCTGCGTGCCATCTCTCAAGCGCGAGCCTCACACGTTGGGCCGCGTTCGCGCCCTTCTCATAGAGGCTCTGGTAGGTCTCGTAGAATGAGATCGTCGCCTCGGTATCGGCAATGGCCCGCTCGTCACCTGAGCGGATCGCGTCAGCAAGAGCGCTTGCTCCGGCCTCGGCAAGCTGCTCGGATGCTAGCTCCCGGGCCTCCCGCTTGTTGATTTCCGCTATCTGCTTGGCGGCCTCGGCATGAGCGAGTCTGACCTGGACTTCCGACGCCTTTGACTTCTGCAGGTCATGGAGCTTGTCCACGAGTTCAGCCTGCACCTGCAAGCGCTGAGACTCATACTCGTTGGTCGCCTGTAGAGCGTTAAGGCTCATTTTGGCGACCTGGACGGTATTAGCCTCGTCAACGGCGGCGGCTATGGCCGCGTCATTGATCTCCTTGACCTTCGCCTTATACGCCATCCGTGCCGCTGCAATCTGATCGGCGACATTCAGGACGACGCCGGTTTCCTTTTGGACCTTGGCAGCGTTATCGGTGATCTTCTTTTCGGTGTTGACGTAATCAGCCCACGCCTCAGCTCTCTTGCGAGCTGTCTCTGAGGCTTGACTCAGAACCCACATGTCTTGCTTGGCGAGCCGGTTCGCCTCCTCGTTCTTGGCGAGGGCTTCTTTGGCTTCATTCGATAGCCCGCCAACCGTTTCGGACTGCTTGTCTTTCGCCTGCTTGAGTTGGTCTATGGCAGCGATAGCCTGCTGATACTCGTCTTTGTATCTCTTCGCTGCATCAGCGAACCTTGACCGCGAACCCCAGTAAAACGTGCCCTCCCCCTTCGGTAGAGGCTGGAATAGGCCGGATGCTCGCTCGTTCTCTTCGTACTTGCGTAGTGCCTCACTTGCCCGTCCCCGGAGTGTGCTGATACGTGCATTGATCTCTGTGGTAGGTAGTTGGCTATACCGGTCTATGTTGCGGGCTTCGTTTGCAGCCGCAGCCTTTTGCATTGACTTCGACTGCTGCTCCTCATAGCCACGAAGCGCGTTTACGCTATCCCGAACCGCCTTGGCGTGCGCTATGTAGTTGAGCGTCAGTGAGGCGACGGCGGCTCCTGCAATCAGGTATCTGTTGGCGTTCAGTGTAGCCAACAACGACGCCCCTGCCCCCGCAAATCTAGCTTTCGCGGCTGCCAACCTGCCCGTGCTCACAACCTCGGCGTTCTGCAGCCCGGTCATACGAGCTACCCACGCCGCCTCTGCTGCACGCCCGGCGTTTAGAGCGGCTATGGTTTCCGTCAGCGTTGCCTTTGACCTGATGAGTAACGCGGTCGCCACCACGAGCGGACCCGCCGCTGCAGCGGCGACGCCTAGCCCTAATGCGACATTCTGGATCGGGGTGGGTAATGCACTGAACGTCTCCATCGCATCAGCGCCCGACTTCAGCAAACTGGAGAGGGCCGGTAGCGCCCTTTCGCCAATACTGGCTGAGAACCGGAACCACTGGTCGCTGATGTTCTCCAGGTCGTTGGCAATACCACCGGTGAATCGCGGGAGCTTTTCCAGTTCAGTTACAATGTCTCGCAGGAATTGCTTTGACGAGATCCCCATCTTCGAGATTGCTTCTGTGTCCGTCGTGCCGTATATCTTCTTCATTGCCTGAAGCATCTGAGGCACGTATTCCTGGATGATGCGGATGTCCTGCATCATCGGGTGAGCCTTGCCGCTCATCTGCATGAGCTGTCTACCGACCGCGGCGATCTCTTCTTTGCCACCGCCGACGGTGGCGATCGCATTGCCGAACGCCTTCATGAACCGTTGGGCCTCTTCCGCCGCTACGCCTGTTGCCTGCAACCCCACAGCCAACTGAATCGCTTCCTTGTAACCCAAACCCGGCAGTTTGGCGACTTCTCTCAGTTGCTCCATTTCCTGCCGGGCAGCTGCTGCAGAAGGTGTCACCGCGTCGATTGCGTATCCCAGTCGCTGCATCTTGACCGCGTTATCTACCGCTGCTTTGCCTGCCATCATCAGAGGCGCGGTGATCCCGACAGTCATGCCTATGCCGAGATTGCGCATCTTATCGGTCAACGAGCCTATAGAGCGCCCGGCCTCCCTGTCGGCTTTCTCGAATGCCGCGTTGAGATTCGAGACGACGGCGTTGGCAGACGCGCGCGATCGGTCAACGACGGCCTTTAGCCCATAATCGAGCTCCCGCAGGTTCGGTGTTATTGTGACTTGCAGCCTTACGACTTCTGAGTTAGCCATTGGTCACTTTCGATGTCTGGCGAGATCAGCCTCGTGAGTGAGACGAGCATTGCGGAGAATCAAAGCGCGTTCGCGGTAGTAAGTGGGCTTGTTCTCAAGCTCCCAGGGTGTGCAGTGAAGTTCCTGTGCGGCCACGTGCAGCGGATACCATTCGGGCATCTTGCCGCCGTGGCCGCGAAAGAACCGAATCAGCCCTGAGAGCTCGGAGCGTTTGGGTTCACGCCGTTTATCATCGCGTTGACGGCGGCGCGGACCAGGTGCATGTTGGTATCCATCAAGGCTTCCCGCTCAAGTGGAATAGGGTTGCCCTTGGAGTCGGTAGCTGTCCAACTGACGGCGTGGTTCATGAGCAGGTCTACGTTCTTTTCGGCGAACTCTTTCGGGTCCTTGTAGTATTCCTGCTCACGGCGGCACGTCCAGAAGTCCGGGTCGCACTTGACCTCAAACTTCCGCTCGCCGAACACGACGGAGATAGTGATGAGAATCGGTTCAGTTGCCTTTGCCATGATGTTGTGCTACCGCTTCTTCGGCAGCTTACTCCTTTCGTATCGCTGTTTAATGCGCCCTTTCAGCTCTTCGCGGACATACTTGTCGAAGTGCCTGAGCACGTAGATAGCGGCTCGGTTGAAGAACGGTCTGGCTGGCACGTGGACGGTGCCATATTCGACGTGTGCGGCATACTCGGCCCCAACGGCAACAACGCCCTCGCCAGGTTTCACGTCCATCGCTGAGAGCATCCGAAACGTGGTGTTGGGCTTGCCGCTGTGGGCTCCTGGTTCAGCGGCGGCAGCGGCGGCAGCGGCGGCGGCTTCTCCGTAGTGGTTCGCGCCTGGCGTGATCGCATAGATCGAAGCCCTGAGCGCTCCCGTGTCGATTGCCTGGACGTCGGTAACGTTCTGTTTGGCCTCAGCCTCGATGTCGAGACAGGCCTTGCGGATCGCCCGGTCTAGTGCGCCGGCCATCTCCCTGCGCACCTCCACCCGACGATCCGCGACTATCTCGACTTTGCCGATGCGTGGCATCTAGCTCGCCGTCACTGTGAGTGCGTTGGCGCCGTCGGCCATGGTCCCGATCTTGACGCCGAAACCGTAGACGCCCTCGTTGTCTGAGAACTCGTTGATCTCATCGATCGTGCCCTTGCCCACGATGGAGAACGTCTTCGCGGGGCTCGTCTTGGTAGCGATCAGTTGCCACTCCACGAGAGTGTTGGCTATCGCGCTATTGATGAGCGCCATGTTGGTGGCATTGGCCTCGAAGTCCACAGCGAAGCCGATCTTGAGGGTTTCGGGGTTCGTGACCGCGCCAGGCTCTAGCTGCCCACCAAAGCGGACCATGTTGATGATGTCGCTCGCGTCCACAGACCAGTTGAACCACCTGGTGATTGTGGCGCCAGCGATCTTCAGGACGATCTCCGACTGCTCAATGACAACCTGCGCGGGCGCGTCGGCGGATGCGCTGTCGGTCCCGGAATACCACTTGGCGAGCATCGAACCCGAGAGGTCAACGCTCTCGTTGTTGCCCTTGAGGCTCCAGGAGTTGACCACAGCGCCGGGCCAGAGCAGCCCGCCGGCGGCGACGGTGTAGGAATCGACGTTGGTCGAACCGCCGGATGCGATCGACTTGACAAAATTCGCGATTTCTGTGTAGGACGCGGCGCCGTCAAAGCCGATCTCGGAGGCTTTCTCCGAGAGGGCCTTGGCAGTCGCAAGCCGGTAGCCGCGGGCTACCCATTCCTTCTTTGTGAGTCGGGGACGAGGCGTCAGGCTTACTGACCCCAGCGTCTCATTGGATGCCGACGGGGTTACTGCCGTCCCCCATACGGACTCGGCTTTCATTCGGCCCTTGACGGCCGTAGTGAGCACGGGAACAGGGCTCTGTGTAGCGGACATGACTAACCTCCGTGGATGTCGAGGCGGTAGAATCCCCCGCGCTCGTAGTAGGTGACTCCGTTGATGATGTGTGTGTGTTGGAACGACCGGAGCCGAACACAGGACTGCACTGTCCCGCCGGTCGCATCGTGCAGAACATCGTCAAGCCTGGCGGCCGCCGCTTCGACGCCTGAGTCCCGATAACCCGAGCCAGGAGCGATGATCTTCACCAGGTAGACGTTGCGAGTAAGCAGCCTCTCCGTGCCACCGGCCACGATCACGTCGTGTGGTATCGATAGCGAGAAGACACCCAGCGGATAGGTGTTCGCGCCAGGAGGCGGGGAGTCTTCGTGCAGCCCACCCGGCACAAGCGCCACAAGTCCGCCAGCCCCGTTATC
>CAZFYZ010000052.1:9091-25205 GCA_964523735.1 uncultured bacterium
GCATTGAGTTCGGTTGCCAACGTTAGACCCTCGTAGCCAGCGTCGTAATCAGCGCAGACTCAGTGGAACTCTCAATCCCGGTGATTTCGTAGGTCACTGCATCAATGACGATACTGTCCTTTGTGGAGACAGTGACGGTAGAGGCAAACAGGATATGGCCGATAATCACCTCGGGAGTCGCTCCCACCCTGGCCTTTTCCTGCGCGAAGAAGGGTATCCACCTGCAGGCAACAGATGAGATCGTCTCCGTGGGTGTCTGCCCACCGTAGCCGTCGCTTTCGAGGGTCCGGTGAGCGAGTGTGCCGGTCTGAGACAAAGCAATGGCGGTAGACTTCTGCAAGCCCGCCTTCACTTTGGATGTCAAGAATCCAGCCATCGGCCCGTCCTAGTGTAGTGCGATGATCCTGTGAGGCAGCGCGTAGAGATCGAGGTGCTTGCCGCCGGTCATGTTGCCGCTGCCAACAGCGCAGTTCACGAACTCAGGCAGAATGAACCCGCTCGAGGTGAACGTGTTGACTGGCGCCGCCTCGAGCTCGATGGAGGTATTGGTGACGATCGCCTTGACCTGCCCCCGCTCGCGCAGAGAGGTGTCTCCATCGGCGTTTTCGTAGAGCGTGACGTATTCACCGACCTTGAACGCCGCGGTAGCCGCACAGGAGATCACCGCGCCGGCGACTCCGGTGATGGCCTCTTTGCCGAGAATGGACTGCCCCAGCAGCGTCGCGGACGGCGCGGTGGCAATCACGACCGTGGTGCCGTCCTGCCTCGTACAGGTAAGCGTCGGAGTGCCGCCAGGTGTGGCCTCTCTGCTCACGATCAGGATGGCCGCGCCGATCATTATGTCGGTATCCAGAGCTCCATCAACTGAGGCATACGTAGCCGGTGTTCCGCCGGTCAGCACCCCGAACTTGTGCATCCCGGCGTTTGCGGGATCGGCCTCGTCAGCAACGAGGATGCCCTTGGGGAAGACGAGATGAGTCGGGATCACTGATGGCCCACCCAGCAGCCAGGCACGGGCGAATGCCTGCGGAACTGCAAAGCCGCCCACCTGTTCAAGCCATGTCTGGATGTTGTAGGCGCTCGCCAACCGGTTCGAGAAGTACTCGTTGAATCGATCGAACACCTTCTTGATGGTCGGATCGCCCCACATCTCCCCGGCCTTGACCGCTGTATCGGCGTTCGTGAAGTCGTCGCCCGTGAGTGCGTTCTCAAACGGCTGATCGCCCGCCGCATCACGAAGCGCCCACAGCCCAAACGAAGCATTCGCAGCGCCCGTGAGCTCGGCGCTGGCCGCGATCGTGTCGAACATCTTCCGTGTCTGAAGAACTGCTCCCATTAGAGCCTCCTAATCGCTCCGGAACCCAGATCCGGGACCGGTCAGCGTTGCTTGTGCGGTTGTCTGTCGAACGGCTATGCCGTATTGGGTCGAGCGAGTAACGCCGGGGACCTTGATCTGTCCCTTGCGGCATCGATCGGCGAGATTGAGCCAGTACTTCACGCGCTCCGACCACTTCATCTTGAGTCCGCCGCTGGACTCTTGGAACTCGTCTGGCTCCTGGGCCTTTTCGGCGGCGAGCCCCTCCGCGAGATCGGCCAGGGCATCCAGGTAACCCAGCGCATCGATCTTGGCGTTGATGACGGCGTCTGTGAGCAGCGGATCAGTGACAGCGCCGGCGGCATCGTCGTTGTGCCGATCGCCGAGGGCGACCCGGATGTGATCCTTCTGCGTAGGCAGCGTTGGGTCGAATGTTGCAGTCGTGCTCATTGCTCTATCACCCTCACACTCGTCACATACAGCCGACCTTGCCTGTCAGTCCAGCCGTCCACAACGACCATCGCCCCAAGCGGGTATTTCCGGCAGTCAACGCCGGTCTCGTAACACCGAACCCCGTGGTTGCCTGTGCGGTTCCTGTAGCCGTCCCAGACATCGCACCACCCGTCAGCGGACCTACCCCGCACCGTGCCTGCTAGTCGGACAGGACAGCGCGGAAGTGGCCCCTCGTAGAAGCCCCGGCAGGTCATGCACACCACGGCAGGCCACTCGTCCCACTCAGCACGCAGCTCGAACGCGATCGGCTCGCCGGTGACAGAGTGCCTCACGATCTGACCGTCTGGCGTCGTCGCGTAGACCGTCTCAGAGTGCCGGTAGTGGCCTGAGCCTGCGGCAGGCAGGGCGAGTGCTAGGAGGAGGAGGAGGGTGGGCATTACAACTGCCTCTGTCTGGCGTTGTCAGCCGATGCAACCTCCCCGGTGTTCGGGAGAAGTTCGAGCATCACGTAGGTCTTGTAAGCCCACTTCGGCGCAGTGAAGCAACCCCTGACAACAGTGTCGGTGACGCCCGCGCTGACCCAGCCCTGAGAGAACGGCAATTTGTCAGTAGCCTGCGAGGCTGCGTTGGAGTCGTAGTAGTAATGCTTCAGCGACAATCGATAGAACATCTTCGTCGTCTGAGCATTCACGCCGATAGAGAAACCGTATCGCTGTCCAGGCAGTACCTGCAGTGCCTCGGTGAAGACATAACCGCGCGTGCCTGCGGGAGTCACAAACCTCCCGCCCGACACGCTGATATTGCTCTCGCCATCCCAGCCGCTACCCGTTGCCACACTCTCGCAGGCGTGTCCACGAATCTTGGCGCGTGGACACGCCTTACCTGTATCCAAGAGAGTATTGGTGATGTCGGTGGTTCCAGGCAGGTCGGCGTTCAACCGGGTCGTTGTGGTTGCTTCATCATCATCGAAGTAGAGCGCGACGCCCGTGGTTGCCGCATCGGCTGAGTGCTTGATCTTGATGTAAGTCCCGTCTGATGAACGCACGAGAAGATCGGTCCCAGTGATCGTGTTATTAATAAGTAGGCGTTCGCCTTGCACGCCGTCCTCGTCAAAGTAGACCGGATAGCCTACCGCCGTTCCGTTGTTGTCATTCACTAGGAACTTAGAGCCGTTGGCTGTCTCGAAGTAGTCGTCGGCGTTGTCAGCGGAGTTGTCGGCGTTCAGGTAGCCATAGATGCTGTCGATTGGCGCGACATACACCGCACTCGTCGCCGGGGTTCCGTTGTGCGTCACTGTGAACATATCCACGGCGGGCACGGCGAGTTCCGGGGGCTGCGTCGCGCCGAAATAGGTGGACGCGGTAACACAGACGCCCCTACCGGCCTCCTGCCAACCAGACAAGAGATCGAACAACGTCTTGAGTTCTGCGTAGGAGCACGTCAAAGCCTCGCTACCCGTCTCTGAGATGTAGTGGGCGAGGATCACAATGTTCTCAACAGGCGGCGATGTCGCGCTGAACGCTGCTATGGCCGTCTCGACATTGTAGAGGGATTCCCCGAAGTGTCTCGTGTGCGAGTTGACCCTCGCGTAGCCCATCGACCAGTCGAAGTGCTCCATGACGAGCTGTGCTTCCCAGCCGTTAATCGCGTCCAGTGTCTTGAAATTGATAGGGTTATCGCCCGGCTGAATGAAGCCGTCAACGCTGGACGGCATGGCCTTGATGGTATACGCCGCGTCAGTTGCAACCATCTCGTCAATGGTCCGCTTCGCCCCAAACGTCGCCTCGAGCCCTCCGGCGTAGTCCGTTGTGGAGTCAATGACTACGTGTGCTGCAAGCGCAGCTCCGTGGGCACGCTCGATACGATAGAGATCGTCCACGTCCATAATAATGCCAGAGTTGCCGATCTCGTTGGCAATCGCGGCGTGAGTGATCGGTATCTCCAACTGGGCGGCATAGCGACTCGGGCTGATTCCGATGAACGGGTGCGCGGCGACACGAGGGTCATACAATCTC
This sequence comes from uncultured bacterium, assembly GCA_964523735.1. Classification (GTDB taxonomy): domain Bacteria; phylum Armatimonadota; class UBA5829; order UBA5829; family UBA5829; genus CAZFYZ01. The sequence goes on from CAZFYZ010000052.1 coordinate 12,875, forward strand.
AGCACGAACGCGCCTTCATCTGAGGCAATCTTGACGCCGAACGTCTTCACTGCGTTCAATGCGCTCAGGTCAGTTGCGCTCAGGTCAAGCAGTAGTGGAACCATCCCAGTTCCGGTCCCGCCCGCTATCATCCCAGGCAGGTCAAAGAACGTTGCGCCTGCAAAGTCCGTCGCCTCGCTGAATCCGATCTGGACGGCTCCATTAGACATTGTGCCGCTTTCGAGATACGCCCAGACTGCAAAGTATTTCGCCGACGATATGTCCAGGTCGCCAGTCAAGGTGAAGTAGACGTACGAGTCCACCGCATCATCCGCTGCCGGAGCTATGCGCACATTACGGGTCGGGGCGCTAGTTCGCAGTTCGTCAACTTGCGCGAGCGTGCTAATGGAGAAGCCCGAAGAAGCATCCTGGTTGTAGCACGAGGTGATACCGGACTTGGTTATGCCGGTTGCGGTACCTGACATATCCCACAGAATCGGCGACCCTGCGGCCTGCTGCACCCACTGCTTACGGATGTCATCAACGCGAAACATCCACATCGGCAAATCAATGAACGGCGCTCGTCCTCGATCAGCCTCCAGCGCATTCCGATACTTCTCGACAATCACGCCAGTTGCCGCACTGTTGTCGGTTTGGAGTATCTTCTGCGTGTAGAAGTCGCGATTGATGGTGCGCGGCTGAGTCTCGGCAGGTACAACGCGAATCGGGGTTCCGTTTGTGGCTGTATTCGCCGCCTTGTCCACGGCGGCCTGCACGCTCTCCCCCGCCCCGACCTTGATGGTCTTGTTGACGAGATCGGCGGCGGCCCGAATCGCGTTGACCTGCTCCGACGCATCATCAGCGCCACCCGGCGCGTGAGAAGCCGCGTGCGCTTTGGGCGCGGTGGCGGCGATGACAGCGGCCACCCGCTCGCTTTCGGTCGTCACTCCGCTTGCCGTGCGCTGGCATATCTCACCGCTCTTTGTGTAGACCTTGGTGGTGCCTGCAGCTGGCGCGGAAGGGTCGCTCGACTGATCTGTCAGCACGACAACATCTGCGGTCTCGACGTTCGTTACGATCTCGTCCGGCAGAGGCCGGATGTCGAAGAGGATGGTCGTAGCGTCGAGCGCCATACCAACCTGCTGATGATAGGCAGGGGCGGTCTGTGTCACGTCTCCCGCCGTCTCCGACAGGTAGACTGCGGTGTCGGCAGTGAGGCCGGTATAGCCGCCGATCTCAACCGACCTGGATACTTCGGGGCGCGCGCCGATGCCTGCGGGCTCTGTGACGACACCCACGGCGGGATACGTGCTCGTGCCGTTGGCGTCCGCCTTGGCCCATTGGCCAGCGGCGTTCTTAACCACGAGATCACCCACAACAAGGGCGACTGCTGCCACAGCGGCAGGCAAGACCTTTCGCTCTAGTGCGACGTTGTAACTCATCAGTCTACCCTCCCGAATGCTGTGAACTGGATGTAACTGGCAGCTGATAGCGCGGCGATCGTCACTGTGAACTCCGCATTGGGATCCAGCGAGGCGAAGTCGAGATCGATCTCATTTACAAGCCCTGCCCCGTTGATGGGTATGCCCACCCCGCTCGATTCGTCGCCATCAACATAGATGGTTGCTTCGCCAGCGGCGGCATCAGTGCGGACAAGCAGCTTGCGCGTATTGTTCGGGATTGCGACATCCACGGCTGCCCCTACCAGATCTGCTATGCTGCCAACACCGGCCTCGAACGTGATCCCTCGATCGTCAATCTTCGACGCGGCGAGCAGGCTGCCGTATGCTACCTGGTTGGGCGGTGTGGTCAAAACTTTGTAATAGTCCGGCACAATGCCACCTCCGTAGTGCCTGGCGCAGGATGCGCCAGGAGATCAGGCGTCGGGATCGTCGTCCTGACCCTGTGGGTCGTCTACCAGTTCAGGATACTCGTCCTGGCCGGCAAGCTCCGCCTCAGCTTCCGCGATTGCGGCTTCGACTGCGGCAATGTTGCGAAGCTTCTCAGGCCTCTCGATGCCAAGCTCGGCCGCCCTGGCGTTCAACTCCGCACGAGTCGGCACATGCTCGGCCTCGAACTCCACGTGATCCACTTCCGGATCCGTGGCAGGGACAATCGCCCCCAACTCGAGCAGTGCCGGGATCTCGGACTCGAGCAGCTGTGACTCGTCTATCACAGTGCCCTGGTCGACGTAAGGCGGATTGCCCTCGATCGCCAACACCAGGCCGAGGTGTTTGCAGGTCACTCGATACTTCATCAGGTTGCCCTCCAACAAGGGGGGAGGCCAGATTGGACACCGGCCTCCCCGCTCCATGCGTTATCGTTCTATGCGTGCGTCAGAAGAGCTAGACGCTCATCACAACGACGCCGCTCGGGTAGTAGATGGTCGGGCCGCCGTTGTGGCCGCGATGGACCGAGATCCTGCGCGGCACCGGCTGGCCTGTCAAGAGAGAGTCAACGACCTGGGCATAGGAGCCTGGCCCAAGATCGGGGTTGTTGGCGTTGCGAGTCATCAGATACTCGCCCAGCGGATCCCCGCTCTGCCGCTTGCCGACGATGATGACGGTGTTCGCCGGGATGAACCGGGTGAACGCGTTGGCGTCGGAGTAGTAGCCCTCGTCGTAGATCTGGATCTGCGGCAGGTCCTCGGCCAGAAGCACTCTGTTGATCGCCTCAAGGCCGATCGGCTGAGCGAGCCCGTCTGTGCGCTTACCGGCAAGATCAGAGGTGTTTGTGTTCGCGCACAACTCGTTGAAGTTGGCCCGAGTCATGAACGCCGTCGCCGAGCCGCCGAGGTTCACGCCGTGACCTGCCGCCAATGCGACCACACCCCGGAAGTCGGCTAGAGGCGTGGCTGTTGCCGCTGTGCCCCAATCGACCGCGCGGGTGTAGGTTTGCAGCTCGTAGGTGTCGGTGTGCAGGACTGCACCGTGATCGGTGGAGACACTGAACGTGCCTGTCCCGAGCAGAGTCCACAGGATGTAGCGGATCCTGTTGATCTCCCGGTGCCTGGCCTGGTTGTTGCGATCCAGCACGAGATCTTGGATGTTGACGGCGCCGGCGGCCACACCGTAGGGCCTGCGAGTAGTGAGCTCGCTCTCGGGGATCAGCAGCTCTTCGCCGTAGACCCCTGGCTCATAGGTGTATTTCTTGCCGCCAACCGCGGCCACGCGGCCCGGCTGCCCGTCAAGACCCCTGACCTTCTGCAGGCCGAGGTAGTTGTCTCTCTGCTCCCAGCTGATCACGTGACTGTCCACGGGCCGGATCGGAAAGAGCTGGAAGATCGGGTCGTTGAGAGTGAGCTGGTCCATCATATCCGGCTCGATGACCATCAGCTCTTCCCTGGTTGGGTAGATGTACTGCACTTCGCCTGGCATAGTTGCCCTCCTATCTCACCGACAACATGCCGGTCGAGTCATTGTAAGCGCCGCAGATGATGCGGCCGAGGTCGGTGCACGCCGCAGCGTCGGGATACTGATCCCATGCGCTGGTCGCGCCGTTCCAGATGTAGAGGTCCTCCACCTTGAACACACCGGAGAACCAAGCCGGCGCGCTCCGTCGGTAGTCGTTGTTCTGAGGTGCAGCCGCGCCGCCGGTCACGCTGCCGTAGCTCGGGTCGGACTGCTTGGCGAAGATCACGCGGCCCAGATAGTCGGTCCGGAAGTCATAGCGAGAGATCGCTTTGGCAATCCGGCGGCCGTCATCTGTGCCGTCGTCGTCGTAAGGCAGCCAGAGGCCCTTGCTGACCCCGGCGGTCGTGGCATCGACCGTGGCGGTGGCCGTGCCGCTTGAGGTCAGACTTGCTGCACTGGCAGTCATCAGCGGCATGTCCTTGTAGAGAGCCGTTCCGCCGAACGTCACAATGACGTCTACGGGGGCGGCGCCGCCCGTCAGTGTGACAGTGGCGCCGTAATAACCCGCCGCGTCCAACAGCGCTTCGAGAGCGATCTTGAGGTTCGCGTTCGAGATGTTGTAGGCGAGCGCAGCACTGGTGTAGGTGCCTCCGTCGATGCCGACGATGGACACAGTGAAAGTGCCACCGGTGGGGACGTCACCCGCGCCGGAGAAGTTGATGGTCTGAACCTCCGCGGCGTTGGCAGCACTGACCTGACCCAGGAGACCGCCTCGCCTCACGTTCAGGTTCGGCCCGAACGTGAGCTCGAGGATGATCTGATCCTCGGGCTTGAAGATCGGCATAACGCCGTCTCCGAGATAGCTTGCAACAGGGTTGACTGGCATCGAACTAGCCCTCCTTCTTCTTGTGGCCGGACGCCTTGAGCAGCTCGGCCTTGCGCGTCTCGGGGACCCCGCCGCCGCCCGAACCACAGGAGTTCGACAGGAGAACAAGGTCCTCGCTCTTGAGCTGCTCCTGAGTGAGCGAGTGAGACGGGCGAGCTGCGATGCCGGCACGCAGCGCCTTGACGCGCGAGCCCTCGTTAAGGGTGCCGTCATTGGAGAAGCAGGCGGCGCCGGCGTTGTCGTCCTGCGCTGCCTGGACGAACTGCGCGGTCAGGAACTCGCGCTCTGCCGGAAAGACCTTGCTTGCGGCGAGGGCTTCAGCGAAGAACGCCTCCGCCTTGGTCTTCAGCAGAGCGGCGCGCAGCCCGGTCTTCTCCGGATCCTCGGCGAATTCGGGCTTCGCGGGCTCAGCCGCGGGGGCAGCCGGCGCGGGCGGGTCAGTAGGAGCAGGAGCCGCTTCCGGCTCTAACCCCTTGAGAAACTGGACCTGCTCAGGCGTGCAGTCCTCCGGCTTATCCGGCAGACCGCCGCTGAATGCGGCCTTCAGCTTCTCCCAAATCGTGGGTTTCTTCTCTGGCACTGACATAGCAGGGCCTCCTTGGGTTGGTTTTGCGGCTGAGAAGGCCGCCATCATAGCCGCGTCGGTTACGCGCGGGTTGAGAACTAAACCGTTGCCGATGATGCGCTTGGTCGCTCGATTCCATTCGAGTGAGACCTTGATCGGATCGGGGTGGATGTCGCGCAGCCACTTTGGGATGCTGATCTTGCCGAAAAGCTCCTTGCCCTTGCGGCTGACAGACTCCAGCTTCCCGAGTGCGCCATCGAGGATTGTGCGGCGATGCTCCAGGTTGTTGTCCACCGGAGTGAACGCCGTGATCGCGGCGTCCATCTCCTCTTCGGTGAGCGAGAAGTTCTTGTCTGGGTAGTCACCAGCCTCGAACGTCTTACCTGAGAGGATCACAGACTCGCCTGAGAACTCCGCCGGCTCATCAAGGGCGAACGTGCCCACGACGGTGATCTCGTCGTAGACGGTTCGCTTGACGACCTGGACGGGGTTGCCGAGGGTGACCTTGAGGTTCTCCCCGATCACGTAGGCGCGCTTGTAGGTGCCCCGGAAGCCGGTCTCTTCGTCCATCCGATAGAAGACCTCGGTGTCGGAGATATCCTCGATGTTCCACTCCCGGACCTTGAGGGCGGCAGCGAGCACCGTCTTCTTGTCGTTGTAAGTGAGAATCTTGGGCATTATTACCTCCCCGCGGACCGATCGGCCCGCCACTTCCTGATGCGCACAGAGAGCTTGTGCAGCCGCGACTTGAGCTTCGTCCGCCAACTGACCCAGCAGCGGACCTCGACTTGCGGCTGATAGGGTTTCGGTGCCCGGCAGCCGGCGCCGATCAGACTCTTGGCTCTGAGATGGCTCGCAAGCGCCTCTGGCGTGAGTTGTCTTTCTTGCATCGTGTTCTCCCGGTAATGTGCGAGAGCCCCGCCGAGTATGGATGCCCGGCAGGGCTCTCTTCTGAGCGGCACTAAACCAGCCCGCTCCTGCTATGAACGGCCCGAAGGCCTATGTGGTGTCGCGCCGCGTCCACATCCTCTTTCGTAATCTTCCCCTCAGCCACCAGCGCCTTGATCGGCTTCGGCTGGTAGTGCAGGCCCCATTGCAGCGAGGGCTTTGCTTGCGCCATATCTCGCAGGTTCAGCTTACCGTCTTTCCAAAGCTGGTAGCGAGTTGAGCCAAGCACCTTGCGTTGATCGGCCTCCTTGAGCTTGGAGAAGCGGGCGGTAGGGTCTTCGTCCTGCGCGGGCTGGACGGGTGTCTTGCCTGCGAGCTCGTCCCAAGAAAGAGTAACTGGTATTGCTACGCAGTTATGTGTTATAATACCTGCGGCGATATACCAATGGTCCTTAGTTTGGAGGTTGTAAACTTGTCCCCTGTAGCGTCTACTCTCAACGCTGACGATCTTGTCCGTGACTATGAGGCCGGAGCCACACTCGAAGAGATCAGGGGCCGATACCACATCGACTTCCACCGAATCAAGCGAATCTTGATCGATGCCGGTATCATCCCCAGGCAGAAGGGCTGGAGGAAACCTGTCGCGTATCCATTCGCTGACGCGCTCGCTGAACGTTACACTGGCGGGGAAGCTCTCTCTACCCTGTGCAGGGAGTTCCACATCGCTACCCACATTGGAAGACGCATCCTTGAAGCCAAGGGTATTCGCGTTAGAGACTTCCGCGAAGGCGCTCTGCTCGCTATTGCCAGCCGATCTCCGGAGCAGATTGCTGCAAAATCCAGGAACCTGAGCCAAAGCCATCGGGCCAAGAACCCTCCGCCCGCTACGAATCTGCGCGAGCGATACGAAGCTGGCGAGACTGAACTTGAATTGGCTCAGGCTTTTGACACTACCCGAATGCTCATGCATCGATGGCTCAAGGACGCAGGAACCGTCTTCCGTAGCCAGGCTGAAACGGCCAAAATTGTTGCGGCTCGACTCTCGCCGGAAGAACATCGCCAAAGAATAGAGAAAGCGCTTGCTGTGAGCAGAACCCGCAAGATCACGTTTGAAGAACGATGCAAGATTGCGCGCACGCGACAAGAGAGACTGTGCGGCACTTCTGATACAGAAATCCAACTGGCCGATTGGCTTCTGTCCCGTGGAGTCTCCGTCATTCCTCAGCAGGCGATTGGTCCATATAACGCAGACCTTGGACTTGCCCCCATCGCCGTGGAAATCCTCGGTGGCTACTGGCACTCGACAAAGGCGATCCATCCCAAGCGAACGCGCTACATCCTCAACGCGGGTTGGCACATGGTATTCGTCTGGGTCCACAATACCCGGTCCCGATTGACTCCTGCCGTCGCAGATTACATTGTCTCCTTCCTGGAGGAGACCCGCCGCAACCCACCCGCGATCAGTCAGTATCGGGTGATTCGGGGTGACGGACAGTTCCTTGCCGTCGGCAGTGTGGATGACGACGATATCACCATCGTAGTGCCTGGAAGTAAAGGCGGTAGCGAGCGGCCCCGTGATTAGAGTTCCAGGAACTAGGCACCTGCCGCTTGGATGGTCTGAGAGCACTTCTTCCAGTGCATGGACAGTGCCATCCATACTCCAGCACCCGGCGCACGTCCGATCATTCCGAGCACTGAGCCACTTCCAACCCTTGCAGATGTCCGAGTTGGCTTTATAGGTCTCCTGTGAAGCCAGTCGATACGACCGCATGACCTCAGTTCGGCAGGTGACCAGCGTGTTCTCAAACGCGCCTCGGTGGGCTCGCTCAATCGCGCTGGCTATCTTGCGCGGGTTCCAGCCCTGTGCCAAGCCAGATGCGATGGTCCCCTTGATTTCCTCTGAGACCGCCGGGGCTAGTGCCCGGAACTTGTATTCGAGCGGCGAGCCGTCAGCAAGGAATCCCACCATATTCTTCAGCGTCGCATCGGGTATCCTGTTCCACGCTGCACTGAGCGAGCCGACGCTTGCAGGGCGCGGACCCATCGACAACTCAAGAAGCTTTTGCCCGTCGTCTTTGCCTCTGGCGAGCCCCCAAGCCTGCTCACGTTCCACGACAACGGCAGACTGCTTGCCGTATTCGATGATCCCAATTTCCGCTTGGTGCATCAGTTCGCGGTAGCGTTCCTGCCGGGCAAGCCAGTTGATGGAATACTGCTCTGACGTGAGCGGCACTCCAGAACCCGGCATTCGAGCGACTGCTTCCTTGCCAACCGCCTCTGCCTGCCCAATGAGCTTCGTCACGGCGTCGAGCTTGGGCTTCAGTTGAAGCCACGTTTGCCCGTAGGCCCGCGACATTTCCCGCAGCGCCTTATCGTTGTGAGCGAGCAGGCCCGCTTTCAGTCGTTGCGCGGCCTTGACAATCTCCGGCGTTGTGGGGTTCATTCATCACCGTTATCGGCGTCATCGGCGTTCCGACGGCCCGCTCCAGTTATATCGCCCAGCCCAGCCAGCATCTGGCGCCGATCCTCTTCGGCCTGCCGATCTGCGTCCATCTCCGCCTGCATCGCATCCATGTCGCGCTCAGGCAGCCCCAACTGAGCGTCAAGCTCAGCAAACTGCGAGCTGTGCAAATAGCCGGACCTCTGCAGATTGGCCACGCCGTTGATGATTTCCGCCCGATCTTCCCGCGGGGTGTCCGACAGATTGAGCTTCGGGCACATGGTGGCGGCGGCTTCCGCGCCGAAGTTGTAGAGCACGAGCGGCCGGATGACGTCGCGATTGAATGCCTCTTCTACCTCGCCACGCAGATCCTGTGTAAAGTCGTTCAACACGTCCTGGGCGGTCTCGGAGTCGGCCCTGGAGCCGTTCTTCGCCTCCATCACTGCCCGGGCTGCCAGGAGGATGGCACTGACTTTGGCACGATCGAAATAGTCCAGCGCGGCCGTGTATGCAGCGCCGTCACCCTTGCTCTCGAGTATGTCCACTTCAGCGCCATGCGGTAGCGCGATCGCGGAGCCATTCAGCCAGTTGACCAACTTCATGACCATCGCGTCTTCCGGCCGCACATAGGTCGGATTGCCGCTGCCATCGTCCTGGACCGTGCCCGTGGCGTCAATCAGCTCTACCTCGCCGGCGTCCTCAGGCAGGGTGCCCGCCACGCTCGGGGTAGCGAACTGCTTCAGGAATTTGAACCACTCGGGGAAGACGTGCTGAGAGAGAAACCAGACGTTGTAGACTGCCCTCAGGAGCGACGTACCCCGTGGATCATCGTCGTCGGGTTCAAAACTCATCACCAGGAACTTCTCGCGCGGGATAACCTCTCCTGGTTTGATCAGCGAGAGGCCCGAGGTCGTCGCCTCCTGCCCCGGCTTAACTGCGGCGAGCCCGATGAGGTTCATCACGTTATCGACGACAAACGAGTAAGCGGGTCGAGGCTTGACTTTGAGCTTCGTGAGTCTGAGTTCGCTGCCTCTGATCTCGTAAACCTGCTCTGCAACTTGATAGCCATAGGCCATGCAGTTGAGCATCTGCTTGATGATCCGCGTGAGCGGTGCCTGCAGATTAGAGAGACAGGAATCGACGAACTGGGCGATTTCTGTAGCCTTATCGTAGCTGGCCTGCTCCTCCGGAGTCCTGCCGAACTGACTCGGCTGCTTGAGGCCGGGCACAATCCGCACGCCCTCCGAGACGACCTTGATCTTGATGGTCCTCAAGGCCGAGGAGATCGCGGGGTCCCGGCGCATCCTGTCGTAGATGTCGAGTCCGAAGTCCCTCTGCGCGTCGTCAACATACTTGGGTAGCGCCTGGGTGATCTGTCCGATAAACGTCAGGAACCGGGCGTTGGCGAGCAGGCCGGAGACGAGCTCCTCGCTGAGGTTCACCTTTTGCCGTCTTGGGGTTATGGTCTGATCAGCCATGGTTACCTCGGCACGTATGCCTGCACGTCTTTGCGCTCGCCGCCGGCGGCGACTCTTACCGGCAGCTTGGTTGATAGCCTATCGAGGGCCTGTGAAGTGCTGTCCGCCTGATCGTCGTTCGCGGCATTCGGGAAGCTGCAAAGCTCCTCGATGTAGTCTGCGACCCAGGGCGCGTTTCCCGGCAGATGGACATTGCCGGCCTCGAACAGCGGTGAGACCGCTGCCAGCCGGGCTTCCTTGCTGCCCTTGACCTGGATGGGGATCAGCCCAGAGACTTCGTGCCTCAGGGCAGAAATGATCGCCGGCCCATTCGCTTTGTCTTCGATCAACTTCGAACGAGCTTGAGGATACCTCGCGGTGAGGTTCTTGATCTCCTGGACGGTCCGGACGAAGTCCCAGCGGCCGCGCACCTGATCTACCAGGTAGTAGTCAGCGCCCTTCTTGGCCCACACCTGACCAACTACGTAGGAGCCGTCCTGCGTGTCCTTGAACGTTGCGTCCCAGGACTGTACGTAAAGAGTGGCGTCAACAGGAACGGCGTTGTAGTAGCGGATCCACTCTCGCTTGATGACGCCGCCCTCTGCCGGCGATGGGCGCTGCTGATACTGCCCCGCGAAGCCGTAGCTTCCGAGACTAGACTTCATCTCGGCCACGACCGCGGCGTCTTCGCGCCGGGGCCATAGCAACTCGCCGGGTTCCTTGCGAGGATCCTTGGGCCAGACAAACGGGTGATTCGGCTCGTATTCACCGGGCAGACACAGATGAGTGTAGCCTGCCCCGATACAGTAACCGCTGACGTCTGCCTGGTGGAGCCGCTGCATCACCACGACGATCGCGTCTTTAGCTTTGTCGTTCAGCCTGGTCGACAGCGTCTGCCGAAAGAACGTCACCGCGGCATTGCGCTCAACCTCTGATTCTGCCTGTTTGACGTTATGCGGGTCGTCAACAATGACTCGCTCGCCGCCCTTACCTGTTGCGGTTCCGCCGACACTGGTGGCAACCATCAGGCCCCGCGCGGTGTTCCGAAACGCGGTCTTCTCGTTCTGATCCCTGGCCAAGGCTACGATGTGCCCGTAGCGCGACTGATACCAGGGGCTCTCGATGATCGTCCTGCGGGCCAGGCTGTGCTCGGTCGACATATCAGCCGAGTAGCTAGCGAAAAGGTAGCGCAGGCCAGGCTTCGTGATCCACTCCCAACACGGCCACATGATCGTGACGAGGGTGGACTTCATATACCGCGGCGGGATGTTGATCAGGAGGCGTTTGATCTCTCCCTGGGTCACCGCCTCAAGATGGTCACAGATCGCGTCAATGTGCCAGTTCTCGAGCAGGTCGATCGAGGGCTCAACTATCGGCCACGCCTGCCGGACGAACTCCTTAAGGCTCCGCTTCGCCTGCTCCGCCTTGATCTCTTCGAGAGTTGGCAGCTTCATGAATTGCTCGCAGGGCCGCTAGTTCCTCGTCAGTGTAGTTCGTCAGGTCAGCCTCCCGGGTGACTATGCTGCCACTCAGGTTCACGTCTCGACGGTCATTCCACTCGTTTGGCATTCGGTTCTTCGCCCAGAAGATGGCCGCAACTGTATCACCCTCGACGTGGTGAGTCTTTCGCACCTCTTTCGTCACCACGAGCTGGGATTTGGTCTTCTTGGTCACCGGATTGGTGATCGTGACGCGCTCCCTGGTGACCTCGGTGATCGGAACCGAATAGCCCACGGCCTTGCGGAAGATGGCGCTGATCACCCGGTCGTTAGCCGGCCCCTTGCCTTTGGCGACTGCCTCACGGAACTCAGGATGCCTACCCTTCCAGTCCTTGAGGGTCGTCAGTGCAATCCCGAGCGCCTGCGCCAGTTCCGCCTCTGTCAGGTTCCTGGTGACGAGCTGGAAGATCGCTTCGCCCGGATGGTAGAACGGGTCGTACTTGCTCACGCACATCTACTTCGCCACCCTCACATAGCCGGTCCTGGACTTGCCCCGTCGCCGCATATCCTCGAGCATCGCCGCGCGAATCTGCCTCGGACTGAACGCCGGCGAGAGCAGGTCGCGGGCTAGATCGCGATAGTCGGCAGGCGAAAGGTGGTCCCGGCGACTGGTTGGCGTCTGTATGGAACTGCTACAGGAGGATGTGTCTGGCATCATGCGTGTTCGCCACCGGGACCGAAAGGAGTGAAAGGAGAAAAGATGAGGGAGCAGCCGTCGCGAGTGACTATGACTGCTCCCCTAATTACATGATACTACCCCTTGTCAAGCCTGAGCTCAAATCACGCCAGTTGAGCCCCCACAGGCCCCCACTCCACCCGGTAGTCTGCCCTCCCCGTTGGCTGTGGTCCCTTGCCTGAGTTCGGCCGACTGTAGACCACGTTCCGCGCCAGCCTCTTGGTGAGCCCATAGATGAGTAGAGCCCACTGCCGATCATACATCCGCGGCGTCCATCTCAGTCGGGCGGCGATCTGCTCGGGCTCGTAGCAGCACAGGCAGTAGAGCGCATAGATCGCCCGCGGGCCAGGACCCAGCATCGCCACGGTCAGGTGTATGTCCGCCTCAAACTCCGACCAGGCGAGAGTGTAGCGGTTGAAGCAGAACGATGCGTCCGACTCAGCCAGCGTGAGAACGTCCTGCCAGTTATGCAGCGCCCACGCGATCGCCGCCGGATGGTATTCCCTTGGTGGCCTCTCCGCCATCTTGCCCATGCCTCCTTGCCGTCTCTAAGCCCGAGTGGTATAATATAATCACCTCAACATTACT
>CAZFYZ010000053.1:0-24684 GCA_964523735.1 uncultured bacterium
CAGTGGGATGACGCTTACCGACCAAAGCAATCTACACACAAGGCTTGACGCTACCCGAAGGCCACCCGGCTGAGCACTAAGTACTCGCTTTCTGCTATAATCCTTGAGGTTGTTTACCACGCCAACTCTCGAGATCAGGGGTTGCCTCTTTGACTCAGACCAGCCAGGTTCAGCCATCCAACGATCTTCTCAAGTCCGCGTTCGGCTTTGACAGCTTCAGACCCGGGCAGGCGGAGGCGATATCAGCGCTGCTCGCAGGCGAGAACGCCGTGGTCGTGATGCCGACCGGGGCGGGAAAGTCGCTGGTGTATCAGTTCACCGCGATGGCGCAGGAGGGAACCGCGCTGGTGATCTCTCCGCTGATCTCGCTGATGCAGGACCAGGTGTCGAGCCTTGCGCGCCGAAGGATCCCCGCCACATTCATCAACAGTTCTGTCGCATCGATGGAGCAGTCCGAGCGCATCGATGATATGGCCTACGGGCGCTATCGGCTGGTCTACGTCGCGCCGGAGAGACTCAGGAGCACTGCGTTCAAGCGTGCGCTGGGGATGAGCAAGATCAGCCTGCTGGCGATCGATGAGGCGCACTGCATATCCCAGTGGGGCCACGACTTCCGGCCCGATTACCTGCAGATCGCCGAGGCGCGGCGGGCGATGGGCAACCCGCTGACTGCAGCACTCACCGCGACCGCTACCCCCCGTGTGCGGACGGATGTCGCCAATATGCTGGGTCTAGATCCCGTCAAGCATATCGTGACAGGGTTCAACCGTCCGAATCTCTCCTTCGAGATCAGCTATGCCTCCGATGTGCCGGGCAAGATGCGGGCTCTCCTTGCTCTCGTCGGTGAAGTAGACGAAGGCGGCGCGATCGTCTACACCGGGACGCGGCGCGATGCGGAGGAGGTGGCGGAGTTCGTCCGCCACAGCGCAGACGTCGACGCCAAGTTCTACCACGCCGGGATGCCCTCGGACGAGCGCACGGCGGTGCAGGACTCGTTCATGTCGGGGACTCTGCCTGTTGTGGTCGCCACGAATGCTTTCGGGATGGGAATCGACAGGCCGGACGTGAGGCTGGTGGTGCATTTCTCGCTCACGGGGTCACTTGAGGAGTATTACCAGGAAGCAGGCCGCGCCGGGCGAGACGGGCAACCCGCGAGAGCTGTGCTGCTGTACTCGCCCAAGGACCGCGCGCTGCAGGAGTTCTTCATCGAGCAGAGCCAGCTCAAGATCGAGGACCTGAAGCGGCTGCATGCCGCGATTGTCGAGATGAGTCGCGAACAGAAGTGGTTCACGCACGACGACCTCTCGATAGCAACGCGGCTAATGGATGCCCAGGTGAGGGTAGCGCTCTCGCAGCTCGAAGCGGCCGGCGCGGTCACGATGGGCGCGAACGAAGGCTATAGGATGCAGATCGCGCCGGGCGAATGGAAAGCTGGTCAGGTTAGGGCCGTGGCCGAGCGGTCGCAGTCGCATCTGAACCACAAGCGCATCCAGCTCGAGCAAATGGTCAACTACTCCGAGTCCAATGACTGCCGGCGGAAGATCATTCTCGCGCACTTCGGCGATTCGAGCCCGGCGGAAGCGCCCAGGTGCTGCGACAACTGCATCGTGCGCGCGTCGGCTAAAGCATCACTCGCCTCATCCGATTCGCCTGTCCGCAGAAGAGAGCTTTCTGAGCTAACGAGGGAGAACAAGACTGCCCTCTTGATCATAGATGCGGTTCGGCGGATGCCTTGGGAGGTCGGGGTAGGTAAGCTTACGAAGATTCTCTCCGGCTCGCATGCGAAGGACGTCAGCGAGCTTGGCTACGACAAGATCAAGTGCTACGGCAAGCTCAAAGTGTTCTCGCGTGACGAGGTCAAGGGGCTGATCGAGCAGGTGGTCGGCCTCGGCTACCTGAAGCCGGTCGGCGGCAAGCTGCCCGTGCTGAGGATCACCAACACCGGCCTTGCCGCGCTGGAGACCAACGAGCCGATCCCGCTCAAGTTCCCGAGGCAGGTGTTCCCGCGCCAGGTAGAGCGTGCGGCAAAGAGGAAGTCTCGGCCGATCGGCGAGGCTGTCGAGATAACTACGCGCATGTTCGAGGAGGGAGTACGGCCCGAGAAGATCGCGAGCGAGCGAGGCCTCAGCACCGCCACCATCTACACGCACCTCTCTCGGCTGATCGCGGACGGGCGAACAACGCTGGACCAAGTCGTCTCTGCTGACGCCGTTTCCCACATCCGCAACGCAATCGAGACCGTCGGCGACACCTCGCGCCTTGCGCCGATCAAGGTTCTGCTGCCGGATTCGATCAGCTATGGCGAGATCGAGTGCGTGCTGGCCGCGGATGGGCTGTCGGGCGGTATCCGAACCGATGACGAGTCAGATGATCCGCCGGGCCGGCGGGTCTATGCACTGGGAGAGACCGGTTCGCCTGAGGCAGTGCCCGAACTTGCTGCCGCTCTGTCGGATTCCGACGGAAACATACGCCGATTGGCGGCGTCGGCGCTTGGCAAGATCGGTGACCGCTCAGGCACTCAGCCGCTGCTCGACCTGCTGACAAGAGAGAAACTGCCACAGGTAAGGCAGTATGCAGTGAAGGCGCTGGGGAAGATTGGGGACTCTGCGGCGCTCGAGGCGCTCCAGAAGGTCGCCGAGAGCCAGGATGAGGCCGAGTATACGCGCACGGCGGCGTCAGTCGCTATGAGACGCATGGGCGCTTCCACGAAAGACCCCGTGGCAGAGTTCCTTTCGCGCAACCACCCCAAACCCCTGCTGGGGCCATGGAAAGCCGGCTGGGCGCTGGGATTCCACAGCTCGTATTCGGGGTCCGACTGGGGCCGCAGCGGCGTTGGCGAACTGACGTATCGGCTGAAGTATCGCTCGGATAGATCCGCCATCAAGCCGCTTGTGGAACAGGCTGTGGCGTTGTGCGGGAAGCATCCTGATCTTGCGCAGGTGGACGCGATCGTGCCTGTCCCGCCGACTGCAACTCGAGCGTTCGAACCGGTGCTGATGTTCGCAGGAGCACTGGGAGCGGAGCTAGGGCTACCGGTGAGATCGGCGGTCACACGGCAGAAGCTGGCCCAGCCCCAGAAGGAGATGCGGACCACCGCGCAGAAGCGCTCGAACGTCGCGCGGGCATTCGCGGCATCGCAGGAGGTCAGGGGGAAGCGCGTGCTGATCGTGGACGATCTCTACGACTCCGGCGCGACCATCGAGGAGATCGCACGGGTCCTGCGAGGCGCGGGGGCTAAGTCCATCTGCGTGCTCACTCTCACGCGGACGATACATTCGGATCGGTAGTTCCTCTTGTCACGAAAGCACGAAAGGACGAAAAAACGAAGGGAAGGGACAGGAATCGCGAAATCTAGAATGACAGAAACCTGGAACGGGATCTCGTGCTTTCTCCATTTCGTGTTTTCGTGATTAGTCCCTTCCGGTGAAAGGTGGTTGGATGAGCAAGGCGCATTATATGGCGTTGACGAAGGTCTCGGGGGTTGGCGGGGTGACGGCGAGGAAGCTGGTCGAGCGGTTCGGCTCGATCTCCCGCGCGTTCGACGCTGATGACATAGAGCTGGCGGCTGTCCCGCGAGTGACACCGGACGTGATCTCGGCGATGCGCGAGGTCGATCTGGATCAAGTCGAGTCTGAGATCGAGGCGCTGGACGATGAGGGCATTCGCGTCCTCACCTGGGACGATGACGATTACCCCGAGAACCTGCGCTCCGCGCCGGATGCGCCCTTCCTGCTCTATGCGGCGGGCAAGGTGAAGCCGGAGGATGCGCGCGCGGTCGCAGTTGTCGGCTCACGGGAGGCTTCGGAGCAGGGCATCGAGTGTGCTCAGAGCATTGCGCGCGGACTTGCCGAGGCGGGGTTCACGATTGTGAGCGGCCTTGCGCCGGGTATCGACGGCGCGGGGCATCGTGGCGCGCTCGAGTCGGACGAGGGGCGAACGCTCGCGGTTCTCGGCTCCGGGCTTCGCATCGTGCACGTTCGGGAGAACAGGGAGATGGCGGAGGAGATCGTCTCACGAGGCGCTATCTTGAGCGATTACCACCCCAACACCCCTCCCAGCGGGCAGAGCTTGATGTCCCGCAACCGGATCATCAGCGGGCTCAGCCTGGCAATCATCGTGGTCGAGGCCGGCCCGCGTAGCGGGAGCATGGACACAGCCGAGCGCGCGCGGAAGCAGGGCCGCAAGCTCCTCGCCGTCCCCGGCAGCCCCGGCACCGACGCACTTATCCGGTCAGGCGCCCAGAGCATCGACTGCAAAGACATCGACGGCATCGTCGCCCTCATCGAAGAGCCAGACAAGCAGCCGGAGGGGCAGTTGGGGCTGTTCTAGCGGCCGCAGACCAACCTCTTGTAGTCGGCGTCTCTGACGCCTCGGTCCGTGATCTGGGGTCGGAGACCCCTGCTACAGCCACGTTGGAGAAGTATGAACGACAGACACATCAACACGATCGCAAAGGAACTCAATCTCAACCCTCGGCAGGTGCATGCGACTGCGGAGCTGTTGGAGCAGGATGCGACGGTGCCGTTTATCGCGAGGTATCGCAAGGAGGCGACTGGGTCGCTGGACGAGGTTGCGATTACCGCTATACGGGATCGGCTCTCTCAGTTGGCGGAGCTGGACAAACGGCGGGAGGCGATTCTCGAGTCGCTGACGGAGCGCAAACTACTGACCGACGAGCTTGCCGCGCAGATAGCCGCCGCCGGAACGATGGCGGAGTTGGAGGACACATATCTGCCATATCGTCCCAAGCGCCGTACTCGCGCGACTATCGCCCGCGAGAAAGGCCTCGAGCCGCTCGCGCAGTTGCTGATGATTCAGAACGCGAAGACTGATCCGGTGGCCGAGGCAGCCGCGTTTGTGGACCCGGAGAAGGGAGTCGCATCGGCGGATGAGGCTCTGGCGGGTGCGAGGGATATCATCGCCGAGACCGTCAGCGAGGATCAGCAGGCCCGCGCGCGAATGCGGGAGCTGTATGCGTCCAGCGGATCGATCGTCTCCAAGGTGGCCAAGGACAAGCAGGAAGAGGGCGCCAAGTATAGGGACTACTTCGAGTGGTCGGAGCCGCTCGCGAGCGCGCCGTCGCATCGGGTGCTTGCGATGCTGAGAGGCGAGAAAGAGGGGTTCTTGCGCGTTCATGCCGGTCCGGCTGATGAGCAGGCTGTCGATCTGCTGCGCCGCCGGTTTGTGCGGGGGCAGTCGCCGGCGTCAGAACAGGTCGATCTCGCGGTCGAGGATGGCTACAAACGTCTGCTGGGGCCGTCGATGGAGACGGAGATACGCTCCGAGCTGAAGCGCCGCGCCGATCAGGAAGCGATTCGTGTGTTCGCGGGTAACCTGCGCGAGCTGCTTCTTTCGCCGCCGCTGGGCGGGAAGAAGGTACTAGCGATCGACCCCGGCTTCCGCACCGGCTGTAAGCTCGTTTGCCTCGATACGCAGGGGAAGCTGGTGCACAACGAGACCATTTACCCACACACTGGCGAGCGGCAGGCGGCGCAGGCAGGCAAGACGGTCCTGGAGCTGTGCAAGCGGTTTGGGGTCGAGGTCATCGCCATCGGCAATGGCACCGCAAGCCGCGAGACCGAAGCCTTCATCCATGCGCTGGGGCTAGCCAAAGATGTCCCGGTCGTGATGGTGAACGAAAGCGGCGCGTCGATCTACTCGGCGTCAGAGGTTGCGCGCGAGGAGTTCCCGGACTATGACATCACGGTTCGCGGAGCTGTCTCGATAGGCCGTCGGCTGATGGACCCGCTGGCCGAGCTGGTCAAGATCGACCCGAAGTCTATTGGCGTGGGGCAGTACCAGCACGACGTTGACCAATCCGAGCTCAAGCAGAGCCTGGATGATGTGGTGGAGAGCTGCGTCAACGGCGTCGGAGTGGATGTCAACACGGCGAGCAAACAGCTCCTGACCTATGTCAGCGGCCTGGGGCCGGGACTCGCGGGCAACATAGTGAAGTTTCGCGACGAGAACGGGCCGTTCAGCTCACGCCAGCAGCTCAAGAAGGTCAAGGGCCTCGGCCCAAAGGCATTCGAGCAAGCCGCCGGCTTCTTGCGCGTGAGAGATGGCAAGAACCCACTCGACGCCAGTGCGGTTCACCCGGAGAGCTATCATATAGTGGACCGGATGAGCGCAGATCTCGGCTGCAAAGTGATGGATCTGATGCGCGACGAGCAGCTTCGACGGCGGATCAAGCCGGAGTCGTATGTCTCAGATATCGTGGGCCTCCCCACCCTGCGCGACATCATGGACGAACTCGCCAAGCCCGGCCGCGACCCCCGCGAGCAGTTCGAAGTGTTCAGGTTCGCAGACGGAATCGAGAAGATCGAGGACCTCAAGCCCGGAATGAAGCTGCCTGGCATCGTGACCAACGTGACCGCGTTCGGAGCCTTTGTGGACGTGGGAGTGCATCAGGATGGGCTGGTCCACATCAGCCGCCTCGCGAACAAATTCGTCCGCGACCCCGCAGAAGTCGTCAAGGTCGGCCAGAGGGTGAACGTGACAGTCGTGGAAGTGGACGTTCCGCGAAGGCGGGTGTCGCTTTCGATGAAGGGAGAGCGGGTTATGTAGGGCGGCGTTAGCTTGCTGATCGCTCGTCAGAATCCCAGCAGGGGCTGTGTGGCGGACGGCGAACATAGCATAATGGAAACCTGTGAAAGGGTAATGTGTCGATGATCAAGCTCCTGGTTATGACTCTGGCATTCGTGCTTATCGGAGCGGCCACAGCTGCTCTGTGTCGTCTGCTGAGGCTCAATCCTGTCTGCCCGAAGATCGGCAATCCCAGGCGCAGTGCCATATGCGCACTAGTATCTGTCGCGTTGAGCATGCTCTTCATCACTCTCATCATGGTGGCCAATTCAGGAAACCATCAGCACGCAGTGGCGCAGAGTGAGGTACGTGAGTTCAACCTGGAATCTCAGGTGTTCTTGCTCATCGTCTACTTCTTGCCCATGGGGGTGATGCTCAGGCTGAACCGCGAAGGGGTTGGAAGCACCGGCCTTACGACAAGGAGCCTCTGGAAGACTGTTGTCGTCGGGCTGTTCCTTGCGGCCACGGCACTCTCTTTAGGCAAAGGCGGCATTGCGGCACTTACGAATGTGAAGGGCCAGCTGCCGGTTATGCTTCTCTACTTTGGCACCATTGGGTTTGGGGAGGAGCTTCTCTTTAGAGGTTACCTGCAGACCCGAATGATAGCTTGGTTAGGTCAGGCACGAGGCTGGGTCGCGGCCTCAGCAGTCATGGCCCTGGCTCACATCCCAAGCAGAGCAATTGCAGAAGGAATGGACCTGCCGCAAGCTGTCACATCCTCAGCGGGGCTAATGCTTATCAGCATGCTGTGCGGATTTGTGATGCTGAGAACCGGCAGCGTTGTTGCCCCGACCATCTTTCACGCATTCCTCGATTGGCCCCGCGCGTGAGGTGTCTGACACGCCATGAATGGCTCGTTTTGTAG
This sequence comes from uncultured bacterium, assembly GCA_964523735.1. GTDB lineage: Bacteria > Armatimonadota > UBA5829 > UBA5829 > UBA5829 > CAZFYZ01. The sequence continues at coordinate 7,451 of CAZFYZ010000053.1, forward strand.
AGATTGAAGCTCAGGGCTCAAGCATGGGTCAGAACACTCAGCGAACAGTTGTTGCAATGTCAACGGCTAACCAAACTGGAGGATTATGAAATGAACCTGTCACCAGCTCAGAAATCCCTGATCGTTGTAGTCGCCGTCGTGTGCGTGCTATCCATTGCCGTCGCGGCTTGGGCCGTTGCTGCGTGGGGATTCTCGAGGGCAAAGACCAATACCTCTACGCGCGGCATTACGGTGAGTGATAGCGCCGAGGTCAAGGCTGATCCTGACGTAGCCTACGTCACGCTGGGCGTCGTCACAAAGAACAAGGATGCCGGACAGGCTGCCCGAGTCAACGCTGACAAGACGGCGGCGATCGTGGCTGCTGTTACGAAGATGGGCCTGCCGAAGTCGGGAATGAAGACTGTCGATTACTCGCTGCAGCCGGAGTATGACTACAACAGGGATCCATCTCCCATCGTTGGCTATACCGCAAGCAACGCAGTGAGCATAAGAACCACTGAACTGGCAGAAATCGGCAAGCTGATCGATGCAGCGATCCGAGCTGGGGCTAACAATGTCAAGAACGTGAGCTTCGACGTGCAGGACAAGACCAAGCTGCGGCAGCGGGCGCTGGCCGAAGCTGTGAAGAAGGCGGATGGTAAGGCTCGAACGATTGCAGAGGCAATGGGAGCGCGGATAGCCGGGCCGCTATCTGCCTCGGAGTATGTTGACTTCTACCAGCCCAGCTATAGCAACTACCGCATGCTTCGCGAGGCAAGCTCTGTCGAGGCAGCGCCGACGCCCATATCAGCCGGCAAGACCAAAGTGTCGGCGCAGGTGAAGATCGTCTACTCGATCAAGTAGTGACGCGCGCTGCCTGCTCCGGGTGCTTGTCATATCTTTCCCGCCACGATATCGCCGGTCTGGAACGCGTTCTGCTTGGAGGCTGGCGTCCCGCCGTCGTCCTTCAGATTCCGCCCGAGGCTGTAGAGAAGGAAGCTCTGACCGCCATTGAGCGGCCTGTACTTCAGCGGCATGCTCTTGCCGAAGGGGTCAATGGGCACTTTCTTCAGATACGCGGGAACGACAGCGGCAAGAGTCTGGGGGTACGAACCGTGATCCAGGCGATAGCGGCGGAGGGCGACCTCAGTCTGGATCAGCGTGATCAGGGCCTTGTTCTTCTCGATTGCCCCCCGCGCTCGGTCGTAGACCGGCCCAAGCATCTGCACCAGATAGTTGTTCGGCTGCGGGATGCTGGATTCGACCCCGTAGGGCTTGCGGCGCTGCTCTTCCGCCAGGGCGAGGTAGTAGTCGAGCGACTCCTGCAGCATCCTCGTCTTGTTGGAGAACGCATAGCGAACGCCGCTGAATATGTCACCAGACGACCCATAGGGCCGTCCTAATGGCCCGCCCTGAAGCATGACCCTTGGGTTTGTGGCCGATCTGCTGCGTATAGCCTCGATCATGCCCGCAGTCATGCAGTAGGCTTCCTCCTCGATAACATCCGCAGAAGTCACCCGCTTCCTCTGAATCCGCTCCAGGCGTTTCGCGGCTGCGGCAAGCTCATCGGGATTGAGCTTCGGTATCAAGCTGCTGATATCACGGGAGCCTATGCTTTCGACCGCGACGCCCACCAGTGCCGTGATAAGTATGCCGCCGCGGGGAACCGTCGCGCCGAGTTCCATGCAGTCCAGCCGTATCTCGAGCGCGCTGCCGTAGTCTCCAATGGCCTCGTAGTACATCGACTGGCCAACGAGCGAGCGTGCATTCTCCCGAAACTTTGCCAGTTCCGGATACATCGTGCCGAACGAGCGCGATGGCGGGTACAGATACGGTTTGCCAAAACCGTCGCGCAGAACGATGAGCGAAGCCCTGTTGTCGTTGGCAAATTTGGCCAGCTCGGGCACTGTCCAGTCTGAGGGTTGTCTCGAAGAGTCTGAGAGGGGCCCGGTGCCAACGACCATGTTCGCCGCCCTCACGAAGTAGTCGTAGCCGTTGTCTGCCGGCATCTTCGGGTTCGGGACCTGTATGTTCGGCGTACGGTTATTGTAGAGGAAGATCGCTACGACCGCGAACACAAGCAGCACCGGCCCAAGCGCGAGAAGCACGCAGTTCCTGGCCTTTGAGGAATGCTCGGCGGTATCGCTTCCGTCAGACATCAGTTCATCCTCCTGTAGGCGGGTTCTCTGAACCCTGGCACAGGGGCGTCGGAGACGCCTGCTACAACATGTTGTAGGCGGGTTCTCCGAACCCTCACCCAATGGCGTCGGAGACGCCTGCTACAACGGCTATTGTGTTGTAGGCGGGTTCTCTGAACCCTTGTGCCGAGGCGTCAGAGACGTCTACTACAACGGCTCCCCTGTTGTAGACGGGTTCTCCGAACCTTACCCAGGGGCGTCAGAGACGCCTGCTACAACGGCTATTGTGTTGTAGACGGGTTCTCCGAACCCCTGCCCGGGGGCGTCGGAGACGCCTGCCACAACGGCTAGTGCGGCGCAAGCAGTGTGAATGGATAAACCGGCACGTTGCGCAGAACCCAGTAAGCAACAATGATCACGAGCGCGGCCCACGCGGCCTTCGGAGGGACTCGAGGCTCCGCCAGTTTCCTGCCCAGTGCCGCGAAGATCGCTACAGACACGACAGCGTAAGCCATCACCGGCAGACACAGGACCATCAGTGGGTTGTACCCCCACGCACCCGCCAGATTGCCGTGCAAAAGCTGATGCAGTCCGCGCATAGTTCCGCAGCCTGGGCAGTGCCAGCCGGTCAGCCAGTGGAACGGGCAAGGGGCAATCCAGGGAGTCTTGCCAGGCGAGACGAGGCAGACGGCGACTGCTGCACCCAAGGCACACAACAGAACAACCGCTGCTCTCAGTCGTAGACTCAACGCTGGTGTCCCGTGGATCAGCGCAATCCTCCAAAGTTGATGAAGACTGGTCGCTCGTCTACATGAAGGCGCCGGCACCCACGGCCCCCACGATCGACAGGATCACATAGACCAAGACACCTATCTGCTGCGCCACGCCAAGCCCGATCGCCCAATACATCCATGTCCTCGAGTCGTTGTAAGCAGCCATCGCGCCATAGTAGTCGCCGGCGGCCTTCTTGCTATTGGCTTCGACAGCCTTGACCAGCGACACGATACCGGGTATCTGGCAGCAGAAGAGAGTCACCAGTATTGACCACACGAGGTTATCCGGAACGCTTTGGGCGTACCGCTCATATCCTTGCTGGCCATACTGATACTGGCCCTGCTGGTACCCCTGTCTGCCCTGCGGCGTGTAAGACTGCTGTGGATACCCCTGCCCGCCCTGGATCGTGGGCTGCTGCTGCGGAGGTCGATACTGCTGCGTCTGCTGTGGAGGCTGATAAGGCTGCTGCGGCTGAGGAATGCGCAAGTCAGCAGCGCAGTTCGCGCACTTCTGCGCGTCGTCTCTGTTGATCCATCTACACTTGGGACATTCGGCCAACTTGCGGACCCTCCCGACAGAGAAAGCCGGTTGTCTTCACGTTCAAGCTCAACCGATCATCAAGTGTTTCGTCGCGAAGCGAGGGTATTCCTGCAAAGCGAGGGGCGGCTTTGGAGTGCGCAGATTCATCTGCGCTTTGACGATGGTCGGTGCGCCCTCAGATGCGGCAAAGACCGGCGCCAGCCCCCCAGCTTGGGCAGCAGCAGCGTATCGAAGGCCAGGCGCGACGCTTCGATACGCTGCCGCTACTCAGCGCAGACGGACAAACGCGAGTCGCGGAGCGCGATCGGCTAGGCCAGATACTCCTCGACCTTCGCCGCCACTGCCTCCGGCGTAAAGCCGAACTTCTCGGCGAGGACCTTGTAGGGAGCAGACGCGCCGAAGCGGTTCATCGCAATCGAGATTCCCTCATCGCCGACATACTTGCACCAGCCAAAGGGCGACGCAGCCTCCACCGAAACGCGCATCTTGGCGGCAGGCGGAAGCACGCTGTCCTTGTAGGCCTTGTCCTGGGCCTCGAAGAGCGCCATCGACGGCATCGAGACCACGCGGCACTTGATGCCCTTAGCGGCAAGGATCTCAGACGCGCCGATCGCTGTGCCGACTTCAGAGCCGGTGCCGATCAGGATCACGTCGAAGTCTTCGGCATCTCGCACGACATAGGCGCCCTTGCGGAGGCCCTTGGCTTTCATCGGGTCGTCATTCACCGGGTCGAGGTTCTGGCGGGTGAGCGCAAGCGCCGTCGGGCCGGTCTTGTTCTCCAGTGCAACTGCCCACGCGACGAGGGTTTCGGCAGCATCAGCGGGCCGGAGCACGGTCACGCCCGGGATCGCCCGCAAGGAGGCGAGATGCTCGATAGGCTCGTGAGTCGGGCCGTCCTCACCGACGAAGATGCTGTCGTGCGTGAAGACATACACAACGCCCAGCGACATCAGCGAGGCAAGGCGAATCACCGGCCGCAGGTAGTCGGAGAAGATCAGGAACGTGCCGCCATAGGGGATCACGCCACCGTAGGCCGCCATTCCGTTCATGGTCGAGCCCATCCCCATCTCGCGAACGCCGAAGTGGATGTTCTTGCCAAGAGGATTGTCCTTCGAGAAGCTGCCGCCGCCCTTGACATCGGTCTTGTTCGACGGTGACAGGTCCGCCGACCCGCCCCACAGAGCGGGAACGAGCTTGGCTAGTTCCTGGATCGCCTGGCCGGATGAGTTGCGTGTAGCGTTGGGCTTAGCACAGTCGATACTTGCTAGAAGCTGGTCCTCGACCGACTCCGGCACCTCCAACTCCCACATCTGCTTCCAGAGCCTGGCCTCTTGTGGGAACTCATTCGAGTATTTGGCGAACATCAACTGCCAGGCGTCGTACTCTTTCTTCAGCTCAGCCGCGCGTGCGGAGAACAGGTCGTAGACTTCCTGCGGCACGTAGAACGGCCGATCGGTTGGCCAACCCGCGAGTTCCTTGGCGGCCTTAGTCTCGTCCGGGCCCAGTGGCTCGCCATGAGCGCCGGCGGTGTCGTGCTTGTTTGGCGCGCCATTGGCGATGTGAGTGCGGGCAATGATGATCGAGGGCTTGCCGGTCTCCGCCTTGGCGTTCGCGAGCGCCTCGGCTGCGGCGGCGTGATCGTGACCATCGATGTACTGAACATGCCAATGATATCCCTCGAAGCGCTTCCGAACATCGTCCGAATAAGCGATCTCGGTGTTGCCTTCGATCGAGATGTGGTTGTCATCATACAGCACGATCAGATTACCGAGCGCTAGATGCCCGGCCAGCGCGCAGGACTCGTGGCTGATGCCCTCCATCAGGTCGCCGTCGCTGGCGATCACGTAGATGCGATTGTCGATGAGATCGTAGCCCGGCTTGTTGAAGGTGGCAGCCAGGCGCTTCTCGGCCATCGCCATTCCGACTGCGTTCGAGATCCCCTGCCCCAGCGGGCCCGTGGTGACTTCTATGCCGCGGGTGATCATGCGCTCGGGATGCCCGGGCGTGTCGCTGCACCACTGCCTGAACATCTGCAACTGCTCCATCGGCATGTCGAAGCCGGCCAAATGCAGAAGCGAATAGAGAAGCATGGAGCCGTGCCCGCCCGACAACACGAACCTGTCCCGGTTCGGCCACTCCGGATCCTTGGGGTTGAACCGCAGATACCTGGTCCACAGGACGTAGGCATAGTCCGCCGCGCCCATCGGCAGCCCCGGGTGGCCGGACTTGGCCTTCTCTACCCCATCCACCGAGAGGAACTTGATCGTGTTCACCGCAAGCTCATCGAGCTTAGCGTTGGTCATTTCAGGCATTGCGCTTCTCCAATTGATGCTAGATTTCTGGGTACCAACTATACTGTTTCCCCAGGATGTTGCTATTACCTTCCCAAACGGGGTACCATTGCTGGTGGCTGGAGGGTTGGACATGAACATCGGTATGATAGGTCTAGGCAAGATGGGCTTGGGAATGTCCAAACGGCTGGTCAAGCGTGGACATGTGGTCATCGGCAGTGACGCCTCGTCCGAGAAGGCATCGGCAGCGTCAGCGGCGGGGATAGAATGGGCGGAGTCGATTGCTGACCTGCTTGCTCGCCTGCCCGCTCCCAAGATCGTGTGGACGATGGTTCCGGCGGGAGAGCCTGCCGAAGACGCGATCTCCGAGGCGGCGCTCGGCCTGTCCGCGGGAGACATCCTGATCGATGGCGGCAACTCGAACTACAGAGAGAGCATACGCCGCAGCCAGACGTTCGATGAGTTCGGGATACCCTTCCTGGACGTCGGCGTCAGCGGCGGCGTCTGGGGCGAGGAGCAGGGCTACTGCCTGATGGTCGGCGGCGATGAGGACGCGTTCAGAACCGTCGAGCCGATATTCGCGGCTCTTGCCCCCGAGGGCGGCTATGCGCGTGTGGGAGATTCCGGCGCGGGCCACTTCTGCAAGATGGTCCACAACGGGATCGAATACGCGATGCTCGAGGCCTACGGTGAAGGCTTCGAAGTGCTCAAGGCTTCTGAGTTCGGCTACGATCTGCACGCCATCACAAGCCTCTGGAACCAAGGCAGTGTGGTGCGCTCGTGGTTGCTGGAACTTGCCGAGCTTGCGTTTCAGAAATCGCCGAGCTTGGAAGATATCAAGGGATACGTCGAGGACTCCGGCGAGGGGCGGTGGACGGTCGAGGAAGCGATGAAACTCGAGGTGCCTGTGCCTGCCATCGCTCTCTCCCTGATGATGCGCGAGCGCTCGCGGCAGGACGACTCATTCTCATCCAAGCTCATCGCCGCGCTCAGGCAGCAGTTCGGCGGCCACGCAGTCAAGCGCGAGTGATGGGAAGGGAGTTCCCATCACGAAAGCACGGAACGGAGAAAACACGAAAGAGAGAATGGAGCCTATCGCGAAAGCCCGAAAGGAGCGAAACCTCGAGATCCGTATTCGGGCTTTCGCCCGTTTCGGGGTTTCGCGATTGGTCCCTTCAGCGCAAAACTCGTCCACCTGATCTCGTGGTTCGTGTTTTCGTGATAAGAAGAGAAACATGACTGTAAGCACCAACCCACTGCGAATAGGGCTTCCACGCGAGAGAGTCCCCGACCCCTGCGTGTTCGCGATCTTCGGCGGGACGGGCGACCTCGCGCAGAAGAAACTGCTGCCCGCGACCTACCACCTTTATCTCGAGGGGCTGCTGCCGCGAGCGTTCTCGATCATCTGCTACGCATCCAACGACTTCGACGATGATGCCTACCGTGATTTCGCCAGGAAGGCTATTAAGAAAGCCGCCCCCCATGCTCAGACGGAAGGCCAGGTCTGGGAAGGCTTCGCGCGGATGCTCCATTACTGCAGCAGGGGCGAGAACGGCGATCCGCTTCAGCGGCTCAAGACCAGAATAGAGGAGATAGCCAAGCCGCTGGGTGCAGAGGACCGCGTCCTGTTCTACTTCGCCATCCCGCCCACAATATTTGGCTCGAGTGCTGAGGCTCTGCGCGACGCCGGACTCACCAAGCCCAAGAATGAGCACGGCTGGAGACGGCTGATCGTGGAGAAGCCGTTCGGGACCGATCTGCAGTCAGCCAAAGAACTCAACGCGACGCTGCAAAGCATCTTCCGTGAGCCAGACATCTACCGGATCGACCATTACCTCGGCAAAGAGACCGTGCAGAACATCCTGGTCCTCAGGTTCGCAAATGAGTTCGCCGAGCCGCTCCTGAACCGTGAGCACGTAGATCATGTGCAGATCACAGTGGCCGAAAGCATCGGCGTCGAGAAGCGCGGCGCGTTCTACGACGCCACGGGCGCGCTCCGAGACATCGTCCAGAACCACATGCTGCAAGTAATGGCGACCACTCTTATGGACCAGCCGGCCTCTCTCGATGCGGAGGCTGTGCGCGATGCCAAGGTCAAGCTGATCAGCAGCATCGTGCGCGTGGAGCCGCACGGCGTGCCGGAACTGGCTGTGCGGGGACAATATGGGGCGGGGCTGATGCTCGGCCAGCGGGTCGCGAGCTATCGCGAGGAGGAGAACATAGGGCCCGACTCGCTGACTGAGACCTATGTCGCGCTGAAGCTAGCCATCGACAACGATCGCTGGCGTGGGGTGCCGATCTACCTGAGAACCGGCAAGCGGCTTGCCAAACGCGTAAGCGAGGTAGGCATACAGCTCAAGTGCGCCGGAAGTGGCCTGTTTGGCTGTGACATGCCTGCGGACGTGATAGCCATCAACATCCAGCCGGACGATGGGATTTCGATCAGGTTTGAGGCAAAAGTGCCCGGATTCTCCGATAGAGTCCAGCCTGTGCGCATGGACTTCAGATATGCGTCCGCCTTCGGCCCCTCCACGCCAGATGCCTACGAGCGGCTGCTGCTGGATGCATTTCTCGGAGACGCCAGCTTGTATGCGCGAGCTGACGCGGTCGAGGCCGCGTGGTCGATCTGTGACCCGATCCTCGAGGGCTGGAAACGTGACAATGTGCCCCTGCCGGCTTATGCCCCGGGCACGTGGGGCCCAAAGGAAGCTGATAACTTCATCGCCCGCGACGGCCGCCAATGGCGGAGGCTATAGGCATGACCGTTCCATCGACCAGAGTGGTAACTGATCTTTCGAAAGTCGAGCAAACGCTGGCTGAACTCTACGCATCAGCGACGGAGGAGGCCGGCCCCAACACTGCACCTGTTATCCGCACGGTGCTGGCGAACCTCGTGGTCTACGCCTGCGGCGATCGAGAGGCGGACGAGGTCACCAACATAATTGCCGCGGTCACCGGCAGCCATCCGTGCAGGGCAATAATCGTTCAGAGCACGTCGGATGGGGTAACTGACGCAAGAGGATCGGTGTCGGCCGTGTGCGCTGTAACCGGCCGCAGCGATCGTCAGCTCTGCGGGGAGATCATCAGCCTCAGCACACCACCGGGCGTCAGTTCAGCCGGTCTGGTGCTGCCCCTCTTGGTAGCTGACGTTCCGGTCTATCTGTGGGCGCCGTGTGAAGGCGCGTTCGAGATCGAGGGCTTCGTCAACCTGATGCGCGAGGCCGACCACGTGATTGTAGACTCGCGCCGATTCCACGACCTCAAGCTCGGACTCGAGAGGGCGATGTCCGTCTGCCGGGCAAGCGACCACAGGTGTCTTGCGCATGATCTGGGTTGGTACGCGCTGCTGCCGTGGCGGGAGATGATCGCGCAGCACTTCGACCCGCCGGTCTTTCGCGAGCGGCTTGAGAGGCTGACGAGAATCGCAATTCAGGTCGCCGCCAGTTCGGAATCACCCTATCCCCCAGCGGCAGCGCTGCTGATAGCTGGATGGCTCATCAAGCGCCTGGGTTTGGTGTTTGACTCCTCATGGCCTTGCCAAGACGGCTGGTGGATCGACACCACTCAATGCGCCCAATCCTCGAGCGCAACTCCGCTGGCTCGGCCTGTTGAAGTCGTGATGTCCCCGGTCCAGTCCTCGGCCCCCGCCGGCTCGCTCATCTCAGTCACCATCCAGGCCGGAGACAATGGGGAAACCGCGACATTCGTCACCAAAGCCGATTCCGCGGGCGAGGTAACCGCGTCCATGAAGTGCGAAGGCATCTGCCTGCCCCCACAAGTCCTGGAACTAGCCCACACCTCCGGCGCCTCCCTCCTCCACCAAGCCCTCGATTCGACAACGAGGGATGAGATCTACTATGAAACCCTCGGTGTTGCGTTGGAGATCGTCTCCCGCCTGCCGGCTTCCTAAGTGTTTCACATCCCGTTGAAGGGGATGGGGGCTATCAGCGTGAAGAGGATTGGCGACGGCCAACTGATCATGCTGGGTGCTCTGCCGCAGCCGGAGGAAGAACCAGACGATCGACTAGCTGTTCGAGCTTGACAGGGGGGAAGAAACACCAATGACACCACGCGAGCGTATGCTCAGAGTAATGCACCGGCAGATGCCGGATCGGGTGCCCGTTATGCCCGGGTTCGGGTCCTGGTATGCCAGCCGGATATTCGGCGGCGACGTCTTCGATGTAGAGGAGGGCAGGCTGGAGCCCGGCAAGATGGCCGCGGAGCTTACTCGCAAGTACGGCTGCGAGATGTGGTATTGGGACTGCTACGGTGATGACATCCCCGAGGTCTGGAGCAACAGGCAGATCGTTGACCAGACCGTCACAAAGGAAGTCCTCGACGACGACAACTACATTTCCACTCATACCACCACCACTCCCTCGGGGACAGTCAGTGCGACCATCCACCACGGCCGAATCAACCAGCCGCACGCCATGGCGGGGCTGATCAAGGACCCGGAGAGGGATTGGCCGGTTGTGCGCGATTCGTGGGGCAACGAGTGGAAGTGGGGCGACCGCACGAGCTTGTCTGACGTGCCACCCGAGGACCTGGAACTGGGGGTCACCAGCTTCGCGTATGCGCTGCCGGTAGATACCTGGGTTGGGCTGCGCTGCGACACGGGCTCGGCGATCGTGGATCTTTACGACGATCTGCCTTGTCTTGGGGAGGCATTCGGGATCCACGAGAGTATGTCCGTTCAGAAGCTGGAGGCGCGGCTCAAGATCGATCCGCTTCCCGATATGGTCATTCTGGGTGGGTCCAGTTCCTCGCTCAGCGTGATCTCCCCGGACATCTACCGGCGCTACAACTTGGACTATATCAACAAGATCACTGATCTGGCGCACACAAAGGGCGTGCCCGTGATGATCCATCATTGCGGCAGGTCCAGGGCGTTGGTGGACATTGTAGCGAACGAGACCAATGTCGATATCCAGCACCCACTCGAGCCCCCACCCGGTGGGGATTGCGACCTGGCCGAGGTCAAGAGGAAGTACGGCAGGCGACTCGTCCTGAACGGCAACCTCAATACTTTCCATCTGATGCTGAAGGGGACTCCTGCGCAAGTGAAAGAAGCCGCGCGCAAGGCGATCGAGGATGCAGCGGAGGGGGGGATGTTCATTCTCTGCACCGGCGACCAACTTGGCCGCGACACGCCGGAAGAGAATATCATGGCGATGGTCGAGGCCGCGCACGAGTACGGTGTGTACTGATGCTGCATATCGTCTGGCCCCGGCAGTTGGCATCCGTTGTTTCGGCGACGCCCCGTCCCGAAACGTCAGGGTCCCGAGACAACGATTACATCCTTGAGAACCTCGCGCCGGAAGGCTGGGCGCAGATCCAGGATGGGCTCTCGCGCGGCGATGACCTGATCGTGATCGGCATCCCGCCAGAGGAGCAGCTCAAATGGTTCTGGCTGGAGGCATACGATCCAGAGGCCGGAGTGCTCTCGGCTATGCCGAGTCTGTCCACGCCATTCGACCTTCCCGACCTGACTGCAAAGCCTGCTTCCTGCCGTGGCACGGCCTGGAAGCCGCCCAAGCCTATCGTCTTCCACGGAGTCGATGAAGAGCCGAGGGCTGATCTCGTGCCGCTGTATGAGGCCGTGGACCAGTTCGGGGAGGCGGTCGCCTGGCCGGCGGTGATGATCCGGCATACCGCACCCACGCTGATGGGCGGTCGGTTCGGGGGAGGGCGATGGTGCTTCTTCCTCTGGGATGAGCCGCTGGGGGCGTTTGATCTCGAGGGGTGGCGGCAGATCATCGATTCAGTCACGGACTACCTCGACACCGGCGTTCAGATAACGAAGCTTTCCCCCACGTATGCCTCCTATCAGGCGAGTGAACCCGTCGCCATTGGGGCAACGCTCCTCAACCGGAATCCCAGGGTGGCATCTGCGATCTTGAGGGCGGAGGCAGTCGGACCGGATGGCGAGATCAGGACCATCGGCATCCGGCGCTACTACCTCAGCGCAGGCGAGCAGCTTAATGTAAGACTGGACTGGCAGGCGCCCGATTCCCCAGGCCTCTGGCGCATCCGAGCAAAGCTGTACCTGGAGGACTATTTGGCCTGCGGCCTGGGGCGTGAGGATGAGGCGCGATATGTCGAGTCATCCGAATGCGGTATCGTCGTCACCGGCGGCGGATGGCCCGCCTCGACTGGAATGGGCGTCGAGGGAGCGAGGATAACGCTCGACGGCAGGGCCGGGTTCTGGACCGGGACGCACTACTACCCCTCCAGCGCGTGGTGGGACTGGCTCTGGCGCGACTTGAGCGTGACGACGATGGATCGGGACCTCGCAGCTATGCGGCGGAGCGGTCTGCGTTGGGTGCGGCTGTGGATCGACCCGGAGCTGGACGAGACATCGCTCCGGGCCATGGACGCGGCCATTCACCTCTGCGGGGTGCACGGGCTGGTGCCGATCGTCACGATCTTCACCCAATGGGCGCGGTGGCTCTCTTTTACCAACGAGCGGGGCGAGTGGGTGCGGTTCCAGTTCATGGGCTGGCGCGATCAGAACGTCTACAGCGTCTCCCTAATGGATATGGCGCTGCAGCAAGAGTACGTCGGTGTCTTGGCGCGGCAGTGGAAAGACGTGCCGAATGTGGTCTGGAATCTCTCGAACGAGAACTATCTGGTCGCGCCGGATGAGAGCCAGATGGACCCCGATCTCGCCGCGCTGCCTGGTCTGCCCGAGTCAGAGCCCGCAAGATCTCAGGCGCTCACATGCGAGTGGGCAAGTCGCCTGATCACGGCACTGCGCGGCAACGGGGCGATGCAGCCGGTCTCCACGGGCTACACATTCCCCCAGAGCGGTGGCACATACGCCACGAACGCTGTCGGCGAGATCGTCCCCTGGCATGACTACGGCAGCCCGGCCGAGATGGGCAAGCACCTGCTGTGCCTGGAACCGACCTGCCGGAACCAGCCGATGATCCTCGAGGAGTTCGCCGCCTGCAATGAGGAGATCATGTATCAGGCTCTCGCGGGCCACGCCCAGCTCGCGTGTTCCTACGAGTGGGGAATCAGCCGCCTCGCCCCCGCGCTGCCCTATGTCCCCACGCCCATCAAGGACTGCTCTCGTGTGGAAGATCCCGATGATCGCTGGTTCGGCGGGGTGATGGGCGAGGCCAGGACCTGGCCCGACGAGTCGATGGGGCTGGCGCCGTGGGCCGGGGGATTCTACTATGGCACGATCCGGCACGGCACGCCATTTGCCAAGCCGATGATGCGGCCGATGGCGCATGTGGCTCTGCTCGAAGACTGCGCGGGCTATGTACCCGCCAAGCATAGCGTTTACGTCATGATGCCGCTGGAGTTTGGCGAGAGGAAGCCATTCGAGGGCTGGCCGCGCAAGCTCGCCCGAGCCGAGGCACTGATCGACGAACTGTGGGGCCTCGGCGTGATATTCGGCGTATGGCAGGAGGATCACTGGCAGACGCTGCCGGAGTCCACGCGTATGGTGATCTTCCCCTGCGAGGACCGCGACAGGCCGGAGGCCCGGCGAATGGTCGAGGCTTGGCAGTCACGTGGGATCGAAATCTGGATGGGCGATGACCAGGGATGGAAGCGGTCCTCTCACCTGAAGCGAGTTGAGGTCACGGCAGGCGCACAGGTTAAGGTGGCGTGTCGTGATCTCCAGGATGGCGCGCTGTACGTGCTGTGGTCTGAGGGGCTGACGGCCGTGGCGATGCAGGTTGGCGATCACCGGGTCGATATGGGGCTGGATCGCTTTGGGCTGGTGATGGTCCGGAACGAGCAGGTTAGTCTGATTGAGGGCGCGGGTGAGATTCGGTTAGATGGCAAGCGGTTCTGCACAGTCGATGGCAGCCGGGTGATGATCAGATCCGCCGACGGTTCCGACGTGCGGCAAACGCCCGAACTACTGATATCGGCGGTAGGCCAGGCGAACGTCGAGTTCGCTCGCAAGCCCGTGAAGGCGGAGGCACTGAGAGACACACGACGATATGAGCTGCCGGTTGGGGATGCGCTGGCGATCGACCAGGCGCTGTCAGGCTACGTGATCGACCTCCACTTCGACTGAAGTTGGTGCAGTCAGGTCACAGACGATGAACTGCGGGCCGCTCCGCCAGTTGCGCACCCTTCGTCCTTCGACGGGCTCAGGATGCTCAGGATGGCGACTGGCTTCGCTGCGTGGGTTGGATGCCCTACAGTATGTACCTGCTCAGATCCTCGTCCTTCACCACATCCGCCAACCTCTCGCGGACGAAGGCGGCGTCGATGGTGATGTGGTTCTCTTCCACGTCCGGGGCGGAGAAGGAGATGTCCTCGAGGAGGCGCTCCATCACGGTCTGGAGGCGGCGGGCGCCTATGTTCTCCATCGAGGAGTTCACCTGAGCGGCGATCCTGGCGATCTCGAGGATCCCGTCCTCGGTGAAGTCGAGGTCCACACCCTCGCAGGCCAGGAGCGCGATGTACTGCTTGACGAGTGCGTTCTGAGGCTCGGTGAGGATGCGGACGAAGTCGCCCTCGTTGAGGCTGTCGAGTTCCACGCGGATGGGGAGGCGGCCCTGAAGCTCGGGGATCAGGTCGGATGGTTTGGAGACGTGGAACGCCCCCGCAGCCACGAACAGGATGTGCTGAGTTGAGACCGGTCCGAACTTGGTCATCACCGTCGAGCCCTCGATGATCGGCAGGATGTCGCGCTGGACGCCCTCGCGCGAGACCTGCGGCCCGCCCTCTTTCTCACGGCCCGCGATCTTGTCCATCTCATCGACAAAGATGATCCCGTCTTGCTCCGTGCGTTCGATCGCCTCGCGCTGAATCGCTTCCTGGTCGAGCATCGAACGCGCCTCTTCGTCGGCCAGTATCTCTTTCGCCTCGCGGACAGTCACCTGCCTGCGCTTGTGTCGCTTGGGGAAGAGGTTTCCGAGCATGCCGGACATGTCCATGCCCATCTCCTCGAGCCCCTGCTGGCCGAAGACCTGAAAGTGAGGCATCGACTGCTCCTCGACCTCGATGGTGATCTCGCGGTCGTCAAGCTCGCCCGCCAAAAGCTGCGCCTTGAGCCGCTCGCGGATGCGTTCCTTGCGCTCGGCCTGGTCGCGGCTATACTCGTCGGTTGGCTCGGCGTCTTCTTGCGCTGGCTCAGCCTGCGGAACGGGGGGAGGATTGCCCGTGCCCGGGAAGAGATAGCCCATCGCCGACTGCAGTGACTCCGCCCACTGCTTAGGGACCATCTGAGCCTGTCCGCCAAATCCCTTCCGCGCCGGGGGCTCCATGATGTCGAGAATCTGACCGATGGCGCGTTCCTGGGCGATCGGTCGTACTTCCTCGATCTTCTCCGACTCGACCATCGCAACCGCGCGCTGGACGAGGTCGCGGACCATAGAGTCGACGTCCCTGCCGACATACCCGACCTCGGTGAACTTGGTTGCCTCGACTTTCACGAAGGGCGCTCCGGCGAGGTTGGCGAGCCTGCGGGCGATCTCTGTCTTGCCGACGCCCGTCGGGCCCATCATGAGGATGTTCTTCGGGATCACTTCCTCGCGCAGGTCCTCCGAAAGCTGTCGGCGGCGAAACCTGTTGCGCAGAGCCACCGCAACCGCCTTCTTCGCCTTCTCCTGCCCGACGATATACTTATCCAACTCCGCCACGATCTGTTTTGGAGTGAGTTCTTGCTTATCTTTCAAGTCATTACCTCTTTCGAGTGTACAGTGAACAGGTTGCAGGGTACAGAAGGGACCGCGAGCACGAGGGCTCTTTCTGTGACCTGTTCACTGTACACTGTTCACTTCTCTAAAGCTCGTCCACCGTGATCTCGTGATTCGTGTAGATGCAGATGTCGGCGGCGACGTTCATGGCCTGCTCGACGATCTCACGCGGCGACAGCTCCGTGTTCCGCAGGAGGGCTTTTGCAGCCGCTGCCGCGAAGCCTCCGCCGGAGCCTATGGCCGCGATGCCCTCATCCGGCTCAATGACTTCACCGTTACCCGATATCACCAGCAGATACTCCTGGTTGGCGACGATCATCATCGCCTCGAGCCGCCGCAGGACGCGATCTGTACGCCAGTCCTTGGCGAAGTCGACCACCGCGCGCTTGAGATTACCGTGCGCCTCGCGGAGCTTGGCCTCAAACTTGTCCGCCAGCGTCTGCGCGTCGGCTACCGATCCCGCAAAGCCCATAAGCACTTTGTCGTCGTATAGTCTACGCACCTTGCGGGCTTTGTGTTTCATTATTGTGTTTTCGAGTGTGACCTGACCATCACCGCCGATCGCGACCTTGTCACCCTTCTTGACTGCTACTATGGTTGTTGCGTGCATCTATGCTCCTCTAATCGCGAAAGCCCGAAACAGGCGAAACCCCGAAACCGGGTTTCGGGCTTTCGCTCCTTTCGGTATTTCGCGATTAACTTCATTCCCTTCTTTCGTGCTTTCTCCGTACTGAGACCGTCGAAGGACGTGTTTTCGTGATGAGAGATCCTATCTCTCCATCCTGCCTGCCTCCGCAGAGGCCCTTGGGTGGGTGCGGTCGTAGACCTCCCTTAGCCTATCCTGGGAGACGTGAGTGTAAACCTGAGTTGTGACCACGCTCTCGTGGCCGAGAAGCTCCTGGACCGACCGCAGGTCCGCTCCGTGGTTCATCAGATGAGTCGCGAAGCTGTGCCGCAGCGTGTGCGGGCTGATCTTCATCGACATGCTCATGGATTCTATATGCTTGTCTATTATCCTGCGAACGGACGTGGCGACAAGCCTGGTGCCACGGTAGCCAAGGAAAAGGGGTTGGGTGTCAGGTGTCGGGTGTCGGGGCTTGGTGCCCCCGCTTTCCACTTTCCACTTTCCACTTTCCACTGCGGCTGCCGCCAACAACGGCCTTCCCACTGCCAGGTACGCATCCAGCGCGGCGCGGGCTTTTGAGCCAATGAAGACAATGCGCTCTTTGTTGCGCTTGCCGATCACCCGAATCTCATCGGAGCCGGTGGTTACATCGAAGACCCTAAGGCTCAGAAGCTCGCTGACGCGCAGGCCGGTGGAGTAGAGCGTTTCGAGGATGGCTCGGTCGCGAAGACCCGTGGGGGTCGATGGGTCGGGCGCGTTGACGAGTGCTGTAACCTTGTCCTCATCCAGCACCTTCGGCAGACGCTTTGAGAGGCGGGGCGAGCGGATGCCCTCGGTCGGATCTGCATCCACGATACTTCGCCGCACCAGATAATGGTAGAACGATCGGATCGCGGCGAGCTTGCGCACCATCGAGCTGTGGGCCAGGCCGTCCTTGTGCAGCCTCGCGAGGTACCGCCGGACCAGCGTCTGATCGACCGGATCACCCGTCTCTTCGGCGAACTTGAGCCAGTCGATCACATCCGACGAATAAGCCATCAGCGTGTGCTCGCTCGCGCTGCGCACAAGCCGCATGTAGTCTATGAATGCATCGAGGTAGTCGTTCATCGTCCCGAGGATTCTAGCATGTTAGTGTATGCCGGTCAAAGCCCTGTGTGGAATACAGTGGTGTACCCTGTGAGTGTGTAAATTGGAAAGGGAGTATCCTTTCGGTTGT
>CAZFYZ010000054.1:0-3016 GCA_964523735.1 uncultured bacterium
CTCTCGATTGCCAGGAGTAGCTCTTGGTGGCCTCGTGTCTTCCCTCAAGTCCCACTCGCTCCGCCAGACCCGGATCGGCGAGCAGGCGAGATACCAGTTGGGTCATTTCCTCGGCGTCGCCAGCAACACAGACGCCTGGACAGGTCTTGCCCAGTGGCCGGGCCGCTATGGGCGTCGCTACCACCGGCAGAGCCATCGCCATAGCCTCAAGCAGCTTGTTCTGCATACCCACCGCCACTTGCATAGGCACTACCGCGACACTGGCGGAAGCCAAGTACGGACGAATGTCGTCGACATAGCCTGTCACAGTCACGCCTGGCTGAGACGCAAGCGCCGTCACCTCGGCTGGGGGCTTGCTTCCGACAACCAGGAACTCCGCGTCGGGTATGTCCTCTCGCAGGCCAGGCAGAACATTCTCAGCGAACCACAGCACCGCCTGCGCGTTCGGCTCGTAGCTCATCTTTCCGCTGAAAACGATGCGTCCGGGGTGCTTAGCGACCTGCATCGGAGCAAAGTAGCTGGAATCGACGCCATTTGGAACCACGTCGATACCAAGATTCGGGTCCAGCGATAGCAACTCGTCGCGCTCCGATTCCGACGTTATGATGATCCGATCGAAGCCCCCTAGCACACGCGGCTCGTAGCGCCTGAGTTTCCACGCCTCCTCCCGCATGACCAGACGCGATAGAAAGCTGCGGCTCGATCGAGACATCTGTCTGAACAACCCCCACAGGCAGTCCACCGCATCGAACACGACAGGAAGCTTGCCGCAGGAGTCGGCGAAGTGCGCCGCGCGGAGGTGCTCTATATGGACCACGTCAAAGCTGTTGGATGCCACTGCTTCCTTGACGGCTCCGTTCATGGCGGGCGACCAGCAGTAGGCCGCGCACATCGGTGTTCGAGTCGGCAGAGAAAGGAGAGCTTGGGCTGGTCCTCGCAGCCTGGCGTGGGGGATGATCTCGCAGACATCCACTGCCTCCCGCAGTTCCTCTATTCCTGCAAGGTCGGCTCCGCCGCCCTCTGCCAGAGCAATGACGTGCACCTGATGCCGCTTCGCGAGTTCCATTATGAACTGGAACGGCCGGACGCGGATCCTCGACGGGACGTATGGAGCTATGAAGAGTACTCTCAAAATCGTATTCCTGAAGACAATTGATCGTATATCCCGAGCAGCCGCCCACCGATCCTCTCCCAGGAGTAATCCTTGGAAACGAGGGCACGGCCATTCTGTCCCAGGCGATCCGCCAGTCCGGGATCGCGCAGTACCTTGGTGACGGCCCGCGCGAACTCCTCAGGGGTATCAGCTATCAGCAGATGCTCGCCGGATAGGGCGTCGATCCCCTCCGCCCCGATGGATGTTGAGACCACCGGCAGGCCCATCGCCAGCGCGTTCAGGATCTTCACCCTCACTCCGCTTCCTGATCGCAGTGGGACCACGAACACCCCGCAGTCTGCAGCAATTTCACGCTCGTCATCGAAGTGATCGAGCACACGGACCGAGGGGTCGCTGGCCAGGGCTTGAACCGCAGCGACTGGCCTCTGCCCGGCAATCGTGAACGTGCAATCGGGCTCCTCAGCCTTCACCAGGGGGAGGATCTCGCGGTGGAAGTAGAGCGCAGAGTCCACGTTCGGCGGCCAATGCATGGTGCCGATCGAGAGGATGTTCCGCGAGCCGGCCTTGCGTTCTACTCCGGCAAATCGTTCCGTGTCGACTCCGATCGGCACGCATTGCACGTTCTCAAGCGCCGGATCGAGTCCCAGCACTGTCGCCTTGTCCTCCTCGCTGACTGTCAGAACCAGGTCAGACTCGCGGCATACCTCCAGCTCGTATCTTTGCAGCTTCGGCCATTCGATCCTGCCGTATAGTCGCATCAACCGGCTGTCTGAGGTCTCCGAGATGCGCTTGATTATCATCGACTCCACGTTGTGATGGTCGAGCACGGTCTTACGGCTGCTTCTGAAGTCCACAAACTGCGCCATCTGCAGATGATCTGTGTGTATAACATCAGGTGCGAACTCGGCAACTGCTGTGTCCACGGCTCTCTGCATCTCGCGACGGAAGTCCCTCGAGACGATGAACGACCGTCCGCTCATCAGGCTCATAGCCAAGTCCCGGGGCATCGCTGTCTTCCCGCGCGCTAAGGGCACTGTTGTGACGTGTGAGCACATCTGCTCGATCTGCGGAAGCAGGGCTAGCTCTTGCTCGGTCCTGACATAAGCAAGCAAGTGCACATCGTGCTTCGACGCGAGTGCCCTGAGCGTGTAGAACGACTTGATCTTCCCCCCAGAGTCGAGGGGTAGGGGGAAGAGGTGAGCGAGGAAGAGGACTTTCATTGGGCGGATCTATCCTGCCGCCTGTCGAGGCGGGATGGAGAGCGCCTTCAGCAGTGGCCCCGAAGCCTGTCTGAGGAAGCTCCTGACCTCTGCCATTGCATCTTCCTCATCGTTCCAGATGGGACAGCTAACCCGAACATAAGCCCAGCCGACATTGGAAGGCCTCAGCCTCGACAGCGACATTACCAGCTGCTGTTTGAGGTAGTTGGTTTCCGTGTGCTTGCCCTGGATCAGCATGTAGACTGTTACCGTGGAGGTGCCCGTTCTTTCGTCTTCAGCTACCAGCCTTACGGCCCGCACTTTGCTCCCTGCGTAAGGCACGGTTGTATTGCTCTGCTTGACGTTCAGGCCTGACCCGGTGAAGCACATCTCCGACATATGCCAGCCTCTACGATCAAGCCCCTTGTAGACGACCATCAGCTCCACCGGGACTCCATCGTCATTGACGTAAGTGCGCATGAGGAAATCCTCGGGTCTTACGCTCCATCCCGAGAGTGCTTCCTCGCCTGGACTAATGTCAGGCCCTTGCCGAGCCCAGACGCCTAGTTCTGTCGGCAGTGATACCAGGTCCGCGCTGTTGAGCGAAGCTGCCGGTCTCGTGCGAGCCCAGTAGGTGCCGCATAGGGCGACAGCAAGCAGCGTGAGGACTACCGCGTAGTTCGGCGAGCGCTTAGGCATTCGA
>CAZFYZ010000054.1:3026-24679 GCA_964523735.1 uncultured bacterium
TGGCTAAGAACAGCAGAAGAATAGCTGCCAAGAAGAGCATAGGACTAGACCAGTCGTGGTATATGCTAATGGCCTTCTCCCAGTCCCACATGTGGCCAACCAATGCGATTGAAGTGATGCGGATAAGGTTTGCTCCAAGCGCGACGGGTGCAGAGAGCAAGAAAAGGGCCCACCTGTAACGCGTTGGCAGGGGGGTCACGTAGGCGAATACCGCAGTCACCCCTATCAGGGCAACCAACGAACTCATCCCGCTGCAGGCCGGCGCTACCTGGAGATCGAAGCCCTCGACCGTGAGTTGTATCCCGGCTCGGCTAACCTCCAGCCCCAGTAGCCGCAGTATCGCGGCCGAACCAGCGCTCGCCCATAGTTGCATCGGGAGCCCGAAACGCTCTATGACTCCGCCCGGTATCGGGACCATGAAGAACAAGTACGCCAGCGGAAACCATAGCACTTTTGTTAGCTGCACGCTGTGGAAGTACAGACACCCCCCGATTATGAGGAGCACGAGAGACAAAGCGGATGGCCCGTTGACATCGAGAAGCGTACCCGCCAGATGCAGCAGCACGGCGGCAATGATGAGGCCCAGCCCCCAGGCCGACGCTGAGCGCTGAAGCTTTCTGCACGCAGGCAGCGCCTTCCACAGAAAATACCCCGATACGAGCGGGACAAGATAGGCAAGCGAGTATTGCGAGTTAGCCATCCAGGCTCCCCACAGGTGGCGAAATGTAGGGAGGTGCATGCCGGCCGCTAGCAGCACAACCATCCCGAGGAGCAGCCGCTTTGGGATACCACGTCGTGCAGTTGTGCATTCGTCACTTGGCATTCTGAGGGTTCCTCCTTTGGAGCCACGCAGTGAGGGCTGCGGATGCAAAGACGATGAGGTAGACGTCGAACGGCAGCCGGTATCTATCTACCGACACTGTTACGGCCGCCAATAGCATCGCCGCCACTGGGTATGCCAGCAGCAGGAACATAGTGCGGAACTGTTGCCTGCTCCTCACTATCCACACTAGGCTAAGAAGCAGGATCGGGGCGTATGTCAGCAGACCTACAGACTTCTCCATCATTGAGACTCCTCTGGCAGCTGGCTTCGGGTATGGGCGCCAGAAGTTGGCTGCTTTGCCTGCCGAGAGCGCAATGAAGCGTGCGGGGTTCTTTCGGATCTCGCGTTTTGCCTCGCTCAAGTAGACACGTGCAGCGTCCGCTTCGCTCAGCAGTGAGATGCGTTTCTGCATCTCTGGCGACGCTAGTTCAGATATCCTGCTGCCGGAATCCCACTTCGACCCGGGTGCGTTCCCCAAGCACAGATTGTACTCGAAAGCCGTCGACAGTCCTGGCTTCCCGACCACTAGTGCGTTTCGAACAACCCACGGCACTAGCGTCAACACGCAGACGAGCAGGAATCCCGCCGCTGCTGCTATGCCAGAACGTCTCGCAGCCTGCTTGTTCACAACTATCCACAGCAACACGAACGGAGTGGCGCCTAACACATGTCCGAACGTCAGGCCAGCCACACCCGTCAGTGCTCCGGCCGCGCACTCCCAGCCGATCCCGATGGCGTTGCGCCCTCGCAGCAGCGCCAAGATGGCGAGGGCGAGTAGCAGCGTCGAGAGAACGATCGGGTACACTGCGCCTGCACAGAAGACGTAGTATGGGTAGATGGCAAGGATGAAGACCGCAAGAAGAGCGGAGCGAGTCCCGTAGCCAAGCTGGCGGCTGATGGCGTACCCAACCGGCAGAAGCATCGCGCCAAGCACTGCTTGCGCGATACGCGCTGCCAGAAGACTCGGACCTGCGAAGAAGTATATGGAAGCAAGAAATGCCGGGAGGCCGGGTGCGCGGTACATCGTCGGGCTCAAAGCCGAGTCGACCCCTCTGAAATAGCTGTACCCCTTACCGCTCAACAGATGCACAGCAATGCCGTGGTACTCAGCTTCGTCCGGCCAGTGAACCCCATCTCCGAGTTTCAGGACGTAGAGCAGCCTTGCCGCGAAAGCCACAATCGTGATGATGACGAGCCACCTGCAGGTCTCCCTAGTAGTCTTCGCCAAATTATGCTATCTCCTCTGTCAGAGATTCGGTAGCCCCTCTACTTGCTGTTTCGGTCGTACCTCGCCCCGATACAGCAGGGAGTCTCACTTGAATTTGCCAGCACGTCGAAGCACGAAAGATGCCCGTCATCCTGAACCTGTTTCAGGGCCCAGACCGCCTACCTCACCTTCGCCCTGAACGTCCGTGTGCCTGTCTGTCCCGCCCCCACACTGTCGACAGTCCAGGACACGTGCCCCGTCGCGGCATCATAGCTCCCGCCGCTGGCCTCCGCGCTGCCGGCCACATAGTCCATGGCCGCCGGCACTCGGGCAGTGACGATCGCATCCTTCGCCTCACTATCGCCTGTGTTAGTATACTCGACTGTTACTGTAACCTCCTGCCCGGGTACGACTTCCGTCGCAGGCACCAGCACCATCAAGTCCAGCTTCGGCGGCGCCGGGTAGATCTTGCACGCCACGTCGGACACCAGGTTCTGCACCGTCAGCACAATGTCTCCGTCCGTGCATGTGAGATCCTGCGACGCCGTGATTACGCCAGTACCCGTGTCCGACCACTCTGCTTTGTAAGCCCCATCCCTAAGCCCGGACACAGTCACAGTCCCCGACACCGGCGGCGGAAGCGGAGGATTGCCTGTCGCCTTGAACTCACCCGTGTCCACCCACCAAGCCGTGTCGGTGACAGGATGGTTCTTGTTGTTGGCCTGCAACGACTTGTAGATGTGCACGGGCGATCCGCCCCCGCAGGTCGAGTCCTTTGCATAAGTTGCCGTGCTGCTCCAGGGCTCCGGGCTGTAGTTGTGATCTACAACCGCCTTCCACGTGTAAGGTGCATTGTCAAACCATATGTGGGCCCGGTTTGCCGTCAGGTCCTTCTGCCCGAGAACCCTCAGGTCGGGAGTTGATGAGGTAGCGTCCAAGTCCTGGTAGCGACCGTTTGACAACGGGATGCCGGCCATGAATGCCCTGTAAGCCTTGCCGTAAGTGAACTTGCGCGGCAGCAGAGTCTGTATCCACCACCACATATCGGTCTGACCGCCAGGCTCTACGTGGGACCAGACTAGCTTCTTCCAGCAGAGCCCGTCTGTATCGTCCACAAGCAGTTGATCCTCGCCTGTATAGCCGAAGCCTTTGTAGGGCGTGGCGAAGCGCTGGGGATTGACCAGACCCAGCTCTCCCTTTATCACGGGCTTGCCGAGCTGACAACTGCGCGTCAGAGTGGAATGAGCCACGTGCCCGGCGACTATGTCATAGGCCTCAGGGGTGATATCTTCGAAGCCGCCATTGTAGTTGAGTCGCAGGCCCGTCGTGAGGTCCTCCACCACGAGATCGTCGAACCACAGGTAGCCCGGCTGGGTATCGTTGTTGCAGAAGTGCCGCGGCATGATCTCAAGCAGGTGCGGCGTGACGTTCTGAGGAGGGTTGCCTACCGTTGTGGTTTCGGGAACCGTGAAGACGCGCTCGACCAGTTGCCAGTCGTAAGTCCCAGTAGGCGCACGCAGGTCCCCACAGGACGGCGACCCGGCCGAATCGCCGCCGTGGTTATCACGGAATTGCAGGAGGCAGCCTGGAGAGGTGCTGGAGCTGAAGATCTTGACGTTCTCACCCTTAAGCCAGGCAGATACTCTGATCTGGTGGCCGGTAAGCAAGCCGCACTCGAAGCTAATGCCCGCATAACGAGGACTGTATTGGTCCGCGGGTGGAATGGTCATCTTCAGGGAGCGCCGCCCGCTGTGCTTGGCTGTAGTGTTGATCTCGAAGCCTTCAGCCAGTGCATTGGCCTCATTGCGAGTCCAACTCCCATCCCAGCCCGGCCAGGTACGCGTGACCCCCGGTGCTATCACACCCAGATACATGTGCAGGTCTGCATAGCCCATTGAAGGTCTCTGCCAAAGATGAGGCGGAAACGAATGCCAGTTGGAGGTCGTCACCAGGTGATGGTTTAGATCAACTGATGCAACGAACTCAGCGAATGCTTGAGCAGCATTGTAATGCGACGGAGAGACGGGGTCACACTCGTTTGCGAACTCAAGACTGTGTATCGTGGTGCTGTAGCCGTAGCGGGCAAGCAGATAACGCCAGTAGTATTGCTGATATACCCTGCTGGCGTGTTCCGGCCAAGCATAGAAGTTTTCCACATCGTAGCTTCCCCAGGTTCCATCGGCTCTTATGCTCCCGTAGAACTGGTCCTGCTTCTCCTGGGCGACCAGCTTCAGGTAGATGCCGTAGCTCGAGAGCGTGTCGAGCATCACATCGCCGACCGCGGCCACGAGCTGGTTGAAGTCGCTGTGGGGCTCGAAGCCCGGTCGGCCGACAAGCTCGGGACCGAGTGCTCCGCCAGGCAGCCGCTCGCGCAGCGATATGCGAGAGCAGTAGCCGTTGCCACCCGTGGCATTGAACAGACCTGCCGAGAGGCGAGTTTCATAGGCATTCGCGGCCGTGGTGAAGTCCAGCGTTACATCGGTCCAGTCCACGTCGCCTTTGAGCTTCGTTGTACCGGTCGGCCAGTCGCGGGCTACCCACAGACCGTAGTCGCCATCTCCGGTCACACCGACGGCTTTCAGGCGGGCAACCAGTCGATAATTGGTGCTGGGCTTCACAGAGACGGTCGTGTTCAGGCCGACGGATGGACCCGCTGTGTTATTCGGAACCCTCGCAACGACAAGACGGCCTGCGGGCAGATAGGACGTGCTGTACATCAGATTGCTCCAGTAGCCGTCGCCGCCTTGCCCTGACGATCCGAAGAGAGGCACTACTGTTCCGCTGTTCTGCCACCAGGACCTCACCAGGTTGATGCCCATGTCCTTGTAGGTCGATAGAACACTGTCCATGGTCTCAACGTCGGGTCCCTCGTACACACCCACAAGTGGGAGGTAGCTCCCGTCCGAGAGCTCGAAGTATCTGGAATCGGTCTGGCTAACGCGCACGAAGCCCTTGTTGGAGCCGGCGGCGCAGTTGAACGTGGATTCCGGCCCAATGGTCTGTCCGGAGGAATCGGTGACGCGAAGCTTGAACCGCCAAGTTCCCGTGGCAGTCGGCGCGAACCGGACCATCCACACGGGCGGTCCCGAGGGGTACAGCCACGCTCGCTTGTTGCCCATGACGCGCAGCTTGCCGGTCGCAGGGTTGATGGCCGTGGCCAATGGCAGCACGTAGAACGCCGGCTGGACGATAGTGGTCTGCCAGTCATCCGCGGAGAGCAGGCAGTCCACGCTTACGCCCACGCCCGCAGGGACGGCGCTCGGGTGTGAATCAGTGTTGGCCGCCGGGCTTGGGTCGTAGGGCCAGTACGGATTGGTGGCCACTGTCGAAACCCGAAAAGTGGCCTCAAACTTGTCGTATAGAGCGGCGCTCGTGGGCGCGGTAACAAGTTCTATAGACGGCGCCCCGAAAGCGGGGCCGACGAGAACAGTGGCTGCTACACAGAACACTACCAGACAACTCAGTCTTCTTGGCACCTTGCCCTCCTTTCTGTCAACCTAATCATCGGTCAACAGGGACACGCGGTTGACTACCACGCGGTGCTATTGTTGCTATCTTGTCGGCTGTGGATGCCCGCAAAGCGCGGCCAGGCCGTATGCCTCCAGCGTGCGGCGGGCGGTCTCTTCCCAAGAGAAGCGAGCTACACGTTCTCTGCCGGCGGCGATAAGTTGCTCGCGGATCGCCGCATTACCTGTTACCATATCCATCTTCCTGGCCAAGTCATCCGCATCAGTCGGATCGAAGTACAAGGCCGCATCGCCAAGTACTTCCGGCATCGACGTTCTGTCTGAAGACAGCACGACAGCTCTGCAGGCCATTGCTTCAAGGGGAGGAAGCCCGAACCCTTCCTCCAAGCTGGGGAACACGAACGCCGTGCTGCGAGCGTAGAGCCGCCGGAGTGAGGGGTCATCAACATCCGTCAGGACGTCAACCAGCGGCAGCACCTGAAGCTCGGCGGCCTGATCCCTCACCATCCGCGCAGCAGCACTGTGCGAAGCCACGATCACAAGCCGGCAGCTTCTGTTTGCCAAGGCCGTCTTCGCAAATGCCTCAATCACAAGCTTGGTATTCTTGCGCGGGTCCACCGACGCAAGCGCCAGTATGTAGGGCTCTGTCCGCTCATTCGATGGCTCGTCGGCCGGTGTCTCATCGTCCGTGACAGGCCTGTCGGCGCCGTAAGTGACCATTACCCTGTCTCCACAGCCAAGGGTTTTGGCAATCTCGCCACGGGCGTAGTCAGAAACCGTCAGGATCACGCTTGCCTTCGGCACTGACATCCGTGTCATCAGCGCCGAGTAGCGCCTGAGCAAATCACTCTTGGCGGACGCGCATCGCGAGTCTGCTTTCAGAGATATGCAGTCATGCAACGTGATCACCGTTGGGACCGTCAAGCCTCCCACCCCGTAGTTCGCGGGGAAATGGACCACGTCCGGGCAGTCCGCGCGAATCTGCCTCCTCAAGCTGATCCAGTCGGAGCGGAGTCTACCGCCTTGGACTGCGACTACTTCCGATCCGGTTGGGAGCTTCGTGCTCCCAGAATTGGCAGATGGGTAGGCGTAGAGAACATACTGGTTCTCGGCGTCGATCGTCGCCAGCCCTTCCAGCAACCCGGTCAGGTAGGTGCGAAATCCGCCCGCCTGTCCGCCTAGTTCTCTACAGTCAATTGCGATCTTCATGGCGTTCCGTCAACCGACGCCCCTGACCTGAGCAGCCTGCGTGTGGAGCGCATTGCTCGCTTGGCAACGGCACGGCATCCAAACGCGGCTTGCAGGATACGTGCCTGTGCGTGTTTGCCGTTCTTCCTCATCAGGGCAACCTTGCTGGCCGAGAGCATCGTCTCGCACCTCTCGGACGCAAGGGCGCTGCTCTGTCCGCCGTAGTGCACTATCTCGGCGCCCGGCTCTACCCAGACCTCCCAACCCGCCCTGTTCAGACGCATGCACCAGTCGGTCTCCTCGCAGTACATGAACAGAGACTCATCCATCCGGCCGATCTGGCTGATCGCCTCCCGTTTAGCCATCAAGCAGCAGCCCCCGATCCAGTCGGCCTGGAATGGCTGGAGACTCCTCGTGTCTTCTGCCGTTACCGGCACACGGCTGAGGTCGGCAACCCGCCTGTCGAGTCGCCCGAAAGCTTCGCGCCAGAGCGTGGGAAACTTGGCCCAGGAGTACTGTAGCGAGCCGTCGGGGTTGAGCACTAGCGGGCCAACCGCCCCGGCACGGTCATGGTCGTCAAGGAATCGAACCAGTCTCTGCAACGAGCCGGGTTTGACCACAGTGTCAGGATTGAGCAGAAGGAAGTGGCGTCCCGAACTCACGTCATAGGCCTGGTTGTTCGCCGTTGAAAACCCCACGTTTTGCTGGTTGGCCAGGACGCGTACCTGTGGGTAATCGGACCGAACCATAGCCACGCTATCGTCCGACGACAGGTTATCAACCACGATCACCTCGATCTCGATCCCGGCGCAGTCATCGAAGATAGACGATAGGCAGGCGTCAAGCAGATCGCGTGTGTTCCAACTTACTATCGAGACTGATAGGTCCACGGTCCTCATCCCTGGTGATTCTTACGTGCGCGATGGCAATACCCCATATGAGCCAGGAGTAGATCGTCGTCGAGAAGTTCACAAGCCCCCCGTTATGATAGGTGGGCAGTATGTAGTCTCCGATCAGTGCGGCCGCGCTGATGCCGGCTAGCTGTCCCGCGGTCGCCAGCAGATATGTCCTGGACATGCCCGGCGGTGCCTTGGCTTGGTTGGCGAGAATCCACCTGAAGCCGCAGACCAGGATCGCAATGAACAAGACAAGCCCGGGAATGCCGGTCTCGGAGAGATGCTGCGAGTAAGTGCCGTGGGCAGACGTGTAGGCGGTCGTGCCCCACTTCTGGCCATAGTAGAACGAGTTGTAGCTTCTGTAGTTGCCGAGACCCACTCCAAAGGGGAATGTGGTTGCGTAGCGCCAAGCGCCTCGCATGAGAAAGAACCTATCATAGTCGCCTTTGCTGGAGGATTCTTCGACAACGTTCTTGTGCAGGAATGGCCAGGCAACAAGGGCAAACACGAGCGAGAGGGCGACGCACACAACCAGGGCGCGCTTGCTCCTCAGATACAAGATCGCTCCAAAGGCGACGAAGAGCCCCAGCCATCCCGATACCCAGGAGATCGAGGCCACGAACACAAAACCGATCGCGACAGCGACTCCCACTAGGGCCAAGCCTCTTGCCGTGCGGGACCGGCTTGGGTCAAGTGCGACAGCCAGGGCATAACAGGCCGGCAGCAGGACGATGAGCGGACACCATGGCGCCGCGACGGGAACGGGGTTCTTGAGCAATGAGTTCAGGCCATTGTACGAGCCCGCGATCAGCAGCGCCAGCGTGATGCGGTTGAGCCAGAGCCTGTTCTTGATCGACGTCGCCATCATTGCAAGGGCGCCGGCGCTCATGAGTCTGATCCCCAGCTCCAGTGCGTTGACCTGAGGATACTGATAGATGCGGCTTACGTGTGGGTCCCAGAACAGATATGAGTGCGCAACGTTGAATACGCAGTAGGCTAGATAGAGCCCCAGTGGAACATAGAACCCACTGCGAATGCGAGGCCCCGGCAGCGAGTTGAACACGTACTTGCCGAACCACACGGCAATAAGGAAGCCCAGGAGTATCTCACTGACATAAAGCGACTTGCCCATACCGGACCCGCCCGTGGCCAGGCCAGGTGTGTTCCCCCATGCGGCGAACGCGACCAGGGCATAAAGCGCCAGAGCAGCCTCCAACTGCCAGGAGACAACGAGTATCAGAAGCAGAACGCCGACAGCGGCGGCCAGCCAATACAGATGGACCCCGGACGCGAACATTCCCGCGATGATGCCGATCACCAGTATCGACAGTACGGTTCGACCTGCTGTCGCAATGCGTTCAGGCGTCCATCGCACTTCGTCGTATGCCTGCATGCCCTGCTTTCTCATGGACCGGGGTACCTGTTCTTCGTCATAGAGCCTCTCCCGCGCAAGCATCCGGCGGAGTCTTGGACGAGACTCGTGTCCTGACTCCGACGGTTCTGAATATCTCTGTATCCGAGAGAACACGTCTCGTCGTGCCTGCCGTGCGAGCGGCCACAGCTTCAGCCCGCCTTGCGTAAGCGGCAGCCCAACCGCGCAGGAACGGCCAATCCCCCACAACTAGTCTTTTCGCCAACACGAGCGGCAGCCAACGTCGGTGTTCACGCAGGAGCTGGCGCTCATCGATGTTGCGCCACATGAACAGCAGCGAGTTGCGCGTGGATATGGTCCTTGAGTAGCTCATCTTCAGCTTCGATAGCGTGGCCGAATGTTCGTGCAATACGCTCGCAGCCGGCTGGAACACGCTCTTCCATCCCCGCTTCCATGCTCGATAGCCAAGGTCCACGTCCTCCCAGTTGAATGGCGAGTATGCTTCGTCGAACCAACCCAGTTCGGCGAGCATCTGACGCCTGTAGACGGACGCCCCCCCGCTTGTGTAGAGTACTGGGCGAACCTCATCGACTCCTTGCATGTTGTCCACCCACAGCATCCCGTGATGCCAGATGCCTGTCTTCGCGCCGTCGTCGATACCACCCAGGCTGTTGGTGATGATCCTTGGGCTCACGGCGAAAACCCCCGGATCGTCAAAGACCGGCGATATGGCTTCAATGAACCCAGGCTGGACTTGCACGTCATTGTTCAGCAAGACCACCAGATCGGTCCGGGTCGCGCGAAGACCCTCGTTCACCGTAACCGAGAAACCAGCATTGGCGTTTCTGGCAATGACCTCCACCCAGGCGAACTCGCTGCGCAGGACCTCCAGGCTGTTGTCGCTGCTGCAATCGTCAACAACGATCACGCGCGACGAGTCCCCCAGTGCGTCTCGCACCGAAGGCAAGTAGCGTCGAAGAAGAGCGCTGCCATTATAGTTTGGAATCACCACATCGGGCATGTATGTCTTTCCACAGGGCCAGGCTTTGGCCTGCCGGCATAGAAACCGGGCTATGACGGCTTTAGTCTGGATCGAGTGCCCATCACTGCCTTGATAGCTCTCCTTGCTCGGACGGGCACAATCGATCTTGCCACCCTCAGGGCCACAAGCTTGGCCTCGGTAGCAAGTCTTCCCGCCGCACCCATCTCGCCAAGGATGTACTCAGGCGTGACGTCGATCCTGCGAGCCAATGCACGGGCAATCCGCTTGTTCTCTCGGAAATGGACCACGGCCTTTCTGACCGCCAGTTCGAAGTCACCCTGGGTCGCGCGGGGGTTCTGCGTTGTCGATGCCGCGTGCCATCGGTACACCGCCAGCCTTTCGTCCACTCGAGCAACAGCCGGCTCCAGCTCGAAGACGCGAAGCCAGCACGCGAAATCCTCGCTTGCCCTAAGCTCTGGATCGAAGCGGACACCGTGGTCGCTGAATATTCGGGCGTCAAACAGAAAGCTGTGCAGTGGAATGCACAGTCCGTATCCAAAGTGCTCGGCCAGATCCAGAAGAGGATTAGACTCCGAGAGGTGCGGATCAGAGTAGAACTCCGGCACCTTCACTTCCTCGCTGTCGGAGTAACACCGGAAGTTGGTGTAGGATACGGCAATGCCTTCCAACGAAGACATTGCGGCCAACTGGAGTTCGAACTTGCGGCGATCAATGTAGTCGTCCGCATCCAGGAACTGTATGTAGTCTCCGCTAGACAGGTCCAGGCCGTTGTTTCTTGCGATCGACCGGCCTTGGTTGGGCTGGTCAATGTGCCTGATCCTCGTATCGGACTCTGCCAATTCGTTCGCGACCTCTGCCGTACAGTCGTTTGACCCGTCATTGATGATTAGACACTCCCAGTTGGTGTGTGTCTGCTCCTGAATGCTGGCTACAGCATCTCGCAGAAAACGCCCCTGATTGTAGCACGGCACAATGACCGTAACAAGATCATTCAACGCGGTCTACACACCTTTTCATCTTGCCTGTTAGCCTGCCGATGAGACCGTGCATCACCAGTCTTGCGCATCGGCGAACCAGGGCCGGATCGAATTCGCGGGCCGTGCGCCAGATCCGCCTATGGCGGCTCAGGCTCACCTTGTGCTTTCGTGCGGACCACAGCCAGGACGCACAATATGACTCGCGGATCGGCTCCAAGACGGACTCCGATATGTCGAGACTCGAACAGATCCGAGACGCGATCCTGTAGGACTCCTCGATCGATGTGCCATCGATCGTCCTCCTCGCGCGAACCGTCCCCCCGTGCTGCCTGAAGTAGTTCAGCGGCTGAGCCACATACGCAACGTTCGACCTGAGCAATATCTCCGCCCAGAACAGCCAGTCGCCGCCGATACCGAAGCTCTCATCCGCGAATCCGACTTGCTCCGCTATTGACCGCCGGAAGACCGTCGCGCTCGCATTGGCTATCGTGTTGCGAAGGAGCAGGTAGTCACTGCACTCCTGCCGTCCGTCAGCGATGAAGTCGCGCGCCCATCGCTCCCCGCTCAGCTCCAGCATGTCAGGGTCAGTCAGCTCTACTACCTCGCCAACCGTACCATGCTCGTCCACCATAACCGATTGGCAATATGCCAGGCCCACTTGCGGGCTCTCGTCCAGTCGGGCTACAAGTGTTTCGAGCAATCGCGGGTCAGCATAGTCGTCGCTCTCAGCGATCCATATGTACTCGCCACGTGCGTCGCGCATGCCTTTGTTCCACTGTCGAAACGTGCTGCCGCTGTTGTGCTTGTTGGCTATCAGGCGAACTCGAGGATCGTCGAGGTACCGGGAAATCACATCGCGGCTGTCGTCCGTTGACGCATCGTCGAGCATGATCACCTCGATATCGCCGAACGTCTGGGACAGCACGCTCTCGATGCGCTGGGGCAGGAACCGGGCGTGGTTGTAGTTGGGTATTACTGCACTGACTCTAGGCATTCCGATCCGCTCTCTAGCGACCCTCCGTCAGGGCATCCAGCATGCGCCTGATCTTCGGCAACTGCACGCGCTCCGTGAACATACTCTCGACTCTGGCCTTGGCCGCCATCCCCAGCTCGCGAATGCGACGGAGATCCCGTGACAGATGACTGATCTGCTCGGCCATAAGGCGTGCTGAGAACTCGGGGATCACTAGACCCGTAGTGCCGACGACCTCAGAGGCGCCTCCGCTGCCGGAGAAACAGGCCACAACCTTGCCAAGCATCATGTTCTCCATTACGACCAGGGGGCAGGCGTCCTCCCACGAGCACATGGCGAGGATATCGAAGTCCGCAAAGACCTTGAGTGGCTCATCGGTCAGGTTCAGCATCTCGATGTCCTGCTCCATGCCAAGACTGGCGACCATGTAGCGAAACTGCCGCGATGACTCATCGTCTCTGAGCCCCACCCAGACAAATCGCACGTTGTCGCTTCCAAGAATGTGCTTCAGCTCATAGGCCATTGTCAACCAGAGCTCCGGCCCCTTACACCAGCCCATGAGTCCGGCGCCGCCCACTACAAGACGTGTGTCACGTCTTGCGTCCGAGGTCACGGTGTTTGCCATCGAACTGTCCACAAACGGGTATACCAACTCGACCTTTCCGGGGTCTACGCCATAGCGATCTGTCAGCATATTGGAGACGGCTTGTGAGACAGCAACGTATCGTGACGGCCATTTGAGCAGGTGCTCCGACTGCTTCCTCGCATACGGCGAGACGACGCTGTCGAGTTCGTGCGCGTGGAGCACCACCGGAGCCTGTGGAAAGCGCAGGAACCTGGCAACCGGAATGCTTGCCACGCTGTTAACGTATACCACATCAGGCCGCCAACTCGAGAGCGAGGCCTCAAGCGCGCGGCGCAACGGGGGGCTGACCAGGCGGTTGAGCCTGGAGTACTCGTCCACCAGCCTGCCTACTATGTCGAGCCTGCCCATCGATCTGGCTCGGGAGGCCAGCGGGCCATCGCGCAGCGCAAGCGTCCGCAGGGCGACGTTGGGCCCAAGCTTCTCCATTATGTCGAGGGCCAACTTGGGGGCCCCACCGGGCTCAAGCGTGTGCAGGACCAGCAGAATCCTCATCCTTGCACTCTCCCCGTCCGGCTCCTGAGATGACGCCAATAGGACTTGCAGATCACCGACCAGACGCCTCGATTGACGATGCTCCTGGGATTCGTGACAAGCCCTTTGATCGCGCTTCTGTAGGCTGTCGCCCAGTCACCATCAAAGTAGGCCTTGAATGCATTCTCAGTCTTGACTTCCTTGTAGTAGCCGATCACTCGGTAATACAGACGCCTTCTGTCGTGTCTGTTCAGCTTCTGGGGCCATGAGCCTGTTGTGAATCGCTTATAGACTGTGCGTCCGGCGGACTTGCGCTCTATCCCGGCGTCGCTCATCCCCTGTCCCCATCGCCTGTACTCAACCAGGTGCTCCGGTACGAAGACGAACGCGGCGTGTGCGGCCACACGAATCCAGAAATCATAGTCCTCGAATGCTCGCAGGCCGACATCAAACAGGCCGGACTTGGCAAGCACCGACCTCCTGACCATTACGTTTTCCACTGTGCATAGGTGTTCGGTGCACATCTCTCGCCAGACGTGTCCGCTTGGCATGTCTAGTGGAGACTGGAACGTCACGTGATCCGGCCCGTCGGTCGTGATCCACCCGCAGTATGCGGCCCCGTAATGCTCGCCTTGTTCCAAAGCTTCCGCCAGCCTCTCGATGGCTACCGGCATGAGAGCATCATCAGCGTCGAGGAACAGCAGGCAATCCCCGGTCGAGTGGAGTATGCCCAGGTTGCGCGCGCTGCTCGCTCCGCCGTTCTCCTGCCGAAGGTACCGCATCGGATCCGCCATCCTTGCCACAATATCGCCGGTCTCATCGATCGAGCCATCATCCACAACCACGACCTCATCTGGTCTGCGCGTTTGGCTTAGGATCGAGTTCAGGGCCTGCTCTATGGTAGCGGCGCTGTTGTACGCCGGTACTATCACTGAGACTCTCACGAGACCGCTCCCGCTTCTTCTGGCTCGGACAACACGATTCCTGGTAGTTGCTCCTCAAGAGGAAACCTCATCCGTTCGTTCCGGGGGCCAACCAGCAAGTGAGCCGCCGACCTGAAGTACATCGACCGCAAGCCCCTGTTTAGACGTGTGATCCCGATCCTGGAGCAGCACTCTGTGACTGTGTGGTAGTCGCGTATGCTGTAGGCAAGGCAGGCGAGCGCCATCCAGTAGTCATGGAGCGCCGCGACGACATCATCTCTAGCCCCGAAGAGGGTCTCAGCCGCAGAAGAGAGGCTGCTTGCCATGGATGCTCTATCTTCGGACGTGTATCCGGCGGCTCCGACCGCGGCTCCGGCAAGCGACTGACGCGCCTGTGTCTCACAATCCAACTCCAGGACTCGAGCGCGAGCCTCCTTCAGCCATTCAGCCGCCACCGCGTGTCCGGCCACAAGAGCTCTGAATCCCTGTCTGATGTAGGCCGACATCTCCGCCCGGGTCCGTAACTCCGTCTTGGACAACCCGCAGTGATGCTTGTTGATGATGGCTAGATCCGCCGGCAGAGTGGTGGTCGGGTTGGCGGTTCGGTTGCCGCAGTGCACGCGATAGGCCGCCAGAGGTCTGCTCATTCTGCAGAAGCGCGACTTGGCCGACAGCCTGATCCACATGTCCCAGTCTTCGCCATGCTTGAGCGAGGCGTCAAACTCCCCCGCGTCGAGCAGTGCTGTCCTGCCTACCACAACGGACGGGCTGGCCATCTGGTTCTCTACCAGAAGCCGTTCCCGAAGATCGAGCACGCTTTCGTCGTGGTCGCGATCAACAAGCTCGTAGGGATAGGGGAACTCCAGGCGGTCGTTGAACCGTGCGCATCCACAGAACACGACATCTGCTTCGGGATGCCGATTGAGTGCATCGACCTGAGCCTGAAGCTTGTCTGGAAACCACAGGTCGTCCGAGTCCAGCAGCGCGATCAGCTCACCGCTTGCGTTCGCAATGCCGTTGTTGCGGGCAACGCAGCGCTGCTGGTTCGGTTGCCAGATGTACTTAAGTCGGCTGTCGGAGAAGCTTTGGACAACGGCCTTCGTGTCATCGGTCGAGCCGTCGTCAACGATCAGCATTTCAAGGTGCGGGTAGGTTTGCGCCAGAACGCTGCGGATAGCCTGTTTCACCAAGCCTGCGCGGTTGTAGGTAGGTGTAATGACGCTTACTAGCTGCACTTGATCTGTCCTTGGAGAACCTGGTTACCGACTGATCCATGCGCCGGTATGCTTGTAAATGCCATATCGTGCTCGCCTGATGGCTTGCTTCAGCAGCCCTGCCTTACTATACGTAACGCCGCGTACGCTCTGCAGGCCAAGCCCGTTCAGCAACCGGAACCACTCCTGGGACGCGAACAGCGCCACGTTCTCTGCTAGGTGGCACGGATGGGCAGGGTCGTTGACTGTCGGCCAGTTGATGACCGCAACCCCACCGGGCCGTAGGCATCCCGCCAGCGCCGAGATGGTCGCGCAAGGGTCCTGTACGTGTTCCAGGACATCAAAGGCGATCACCACGTCGAACCGCGATTCGATATTAGGGCGAGCTCCTGTGATGGAGATGAACCGCGCGTCATACCCTCTGCGCTCAAACCTGTGCTTGGCGAATGCCTGAGTAGTCCCTGGCACATCGGCAAGAGTGACAGAGTAGCCCCTCTCGGCAAGGTAGAGTGAGTCGGAACCGATCCCCGATCCAAAGTCGAGCACTCGCTGGAACCCCGCCTCGGGAGGATGCGCCCTCACCAGCGCCTCGAGCTCCTCCCATACGTCCGCGCGTTCGTTGCTGAGGTTCCATCTGGTCAGCTGCCAGACGTAGAGGTCCGTGTCCTTGTAGAAGTCGCGCAGTTCCTCATCACTGGACGGGCTGGCTGCTCTCCACGACGATGCCAGTTCCTCACGATCATACCTGTTCAGTCGGGTTGCGCAAGCACTCATGTCCAGACCGGTGAAGCTACTCAAGTCTTCAAGGGCCTCTCTAGTTGCCGGGTTGGTCAGTCCCTCGGTCTCCCAATCAAAGATGTCCAGATCCAGTAAGTTCAGTAGTACCTCCAGGAATAGGGCACGGACACCGGCGCGTAGAAGCGTGTGTGCGTCATAGACGACTGACCCTGCGGAATGGCGCCTTGCGCCTCCGCAACGTTGAACGCGCCAACCCGTTGCCAGTCAATGATGTCCGCCGTGCCATCAGGAGTGCGGATCGAGAACCATAGATCATAGGTTCTTGGTCTTAGAGGAAGTGCGCTAAAGGTACAGGACAATCTTCCTTCACCTTCCAGAACCTCTGGGCATTGGTTATCGATCAGCGTGCTTGCCAGGCAGAGCGCGCCGATGCGCCCGTCCGAGATGCCTATCGACACGTGGGGCCGCCTGATCTGCTCGTGCGCGATGTAGCCGATGTCAATCGTCAGGTCTTCCCCGCCTAGTATGTCGGTGACGGGGCCTCCATTACTGTCATGCAACGCGACGTCGGTGATCGATATGCGGCTATTGGATACAATCCCGCACTGTCCAAGCCCGAACCTCTGCGACATATCATCAAGATACAGCTTGATGGCCTCTCGTGGTGAGCCCATGTAGCTGGCTTTTCCACCCGCCAGAAGCAGACACTTGTCCGCGAATGTCTCGATTGCGCTGAGGTTGTGAGATACCAGAATCACCGTGGCCCCGCTTGCGCAGAGTTCGGACATTCGCTGTGAGCACTTGGCTTGGAAGCCGCCATCACCCACGGCCAGAACCTCGTCCACAAGTAGCAGCTCGGGTTGAACATGCGCTGCAACGGCAAAGCCGAGCCTCACATACATTCCACTGGAGTAGCGCTTCACCGGCGTGTCGATGAACTGCTCCAGTTCCGCGAATGCGACTATCTCGTCGAACTTGCGGCCAATCTCGGATCGGGTCATTCCGAGGATCGAGCCATTCAGGTAGATGTTCTCCCTGCCAGTCATCTCCGGGTGGAAGCCGGCGCCGACTTCGATCAGCGCGGAGACTCTGCCCCTCGTGCGAATGCGGCCCGACGTCGGCTGCATTATGCGCGTCAGCAGCTTCAGCATTGTCGACTTGCCCGCGCCATTGTGGCCGATGATGCCGAGCGCCTCGCCCTGTTCCACCTCGAAGCTCACGCCCTTCAGCGCCCAAAAGTCCTCCCGCTTCGACCTGTGGAAGACCCCGCGCGCTGCGTCCGCCAGGTTCCTGGGCCGGTCGTGCGCAAGTATGAACTTCTTAGAGACGTTTTCTACGGAGATGACTTTCATCTACATACCAAGCTGAGTAGGCGCGGCTCCGCGCATCGCATCAAAACCCGTAAGACACTGCCTCTTGCGCGACGGATGAGAAAGGCAGCCGCGGGACCCGTTGTCAGATAGTCTCCGCGAATGCAGGCTCCAGCCGCTTGAATGTCCGGTAGCCAACGACTAGCAGCACCACCGAAATCGCCGCCGCCAGCCCCAGGTAGTCCCACATCGGAGCCTTGCCCTCTACCAACACCCGCCGGAAGCTGTCCATGATCGAGGACATCGGGTTCAGCATGTAGAGGGTCATGTACCTCTTCGGCACCAGGCTCAGCGGGTAGATGATCGGCGTCAGATACATCCACACTTGGGTTAAGAGCGGCATCACGTGCCTTATGTCCCTGTAGAACAGGTTCCAGCTCGAGAGCAGGAACGTGATCCCCAGCATCAGGCACGTCTGCACTATCAGTATCGGCACGATCAGCAGCGCATACCAGGTCAGGTTGATGTGATAGTACACCAACAGCGGGATCAGCACCAGCATCCCTAGACCCAGGTCAACGGTCTTGCCAAGTATCGCCGAGATCGGGAAGACCTCCCTCGGGAAGTATATCTTCGTGATCAGGTTGAAGTTGCTGGTTAGGCACTCGGTGCCGGTCGTGATCCCACCCGCAAAGAACGTCCACGGCAGCAGGGCAATATACGAGAAGATCGGGTAGGGGATATCCCCCGTGTCGATCCGTGCGATCCGCGAGAAGACGATCGTGTAGACCAGCATCATCGCCAGTGGCTGCAGCAGCGCCCACGCAATTCCCAGCACACTCTGCTTGTATCGGGACCTGATGTCCCGCTGCGTCAGGCTCCTGATAAGCTCATGGTGCTGCGCCAGGATGCGAAGAGCCCCAAGTTTCGGCTCCTCCGGCCACTCCTCCTTGCCTATCTGCTCATCGAGCTTTGCCGCCGCTATCTCGGCCGTCGCCTGCTCCAAACTTGCACTCCTCTAGTCCGGGAAGGGGTTGTCTCCATCGCCGCCCTGAGCTTCTTGCTCGGCTGCAGCGTCCGCTTCGCCCGCAGCCTTACTCGCAACCGCGGCCGGAATAGCCCTGGTCCTGTTTTCGGCTACCTCGGTGTCGCCGCGTCTGCCGTTACCCGATCCCAAAGCGGTGTCAGGAGGATGCACGGCCGAATCCGAGTAGTAGTGCGAGTAGAAGTAGCAGCTATCCACGTTCTCCGGCGCCATCCTGTTGACGACCACGCCCAGTATATTGGCCTTCGCCCGTCTCAGCAGGTCCCTGGTTTCCCTCTCAGTGCCACGGGGGGCCTGGTTGGCGGAGACGACCATCACTACAGCGTCCACCCAACTCGCCAGCATTGGCGCGTCGCTGAAGACTATCGCGCTCGGCGTGTCAAAGAGCACCAGGTCACAGTGATCTTCCAGCCGCTTCACAAGGTCTCTCATGGCGTCTGATGCTATCAGCTCGGATGGGTTCAACGGCTGTGGCCCCGCAGGAATCACGATCAGATTGTCGATGTCGGTCTTCTGGAAAGCGTCTGTCAGTGAACCCTCACCCTGGAGCAGTGTGCTGAGTCCGGCCTCATTAGGCACTCCAAAGAACTTGTGTAGGCTGGGCCTGCGCATGTCCGCGTCGATCAGCACGATACGTTTGCCGACCTGAGCCAGTGCGATCGCCAGATTGCAGATGGTGGTTGTTCCACCCTGCCCGGGCCTTGCAGTCGCGACCATCAGCGTTTTGAACGGGTTGTCGCGCAGGGCAAAGAGTATGTTGGTGCGCAGGATGCGATATGACTCAGCCGATGCCGACAGCGGATATATGTGAGTCAGCTTCGGCAGCACACCGTCCCGCGCGGTCAACTGCGGCGTAAGCCCGATTGCCGGCAGTTCCAAGAGCTTCTCGACATCGCCTGCATTGCGCATCTTGTTGTCAATCGAGTCCAGCCACACGACCAGCGCAACGCCCATCACCAGCGAGAGCACAAGCCCGTAGACGAGCAGGGCCTTTCGGGACGGACCCTCTATTATAGGCCCCTCCGCTCCACGAGCCCAGCCGTAGGGTATGATCGAACCGTTCCGTTGGAGCTCCTTCTCGGCTATCTGGGCCTGCGCCAGCTTATCAGAGAGCAAGCGATAGTTGTTGTCGGCCTGCGTGTAATCGGTTGTCAGCTCTGCTAGCCGCGGTTCGGCCTCAGTGAGACTGCTGATGCGGGTCTGAGCTCTCGCAACGCTCGCCGATGCAGTGGCCAGCTTGGCTCGAGCGGTGGCCAAGGCGTATCGCGCCTCAGACCGCTTCTTGACCAGGTCCTTGTGAATCTCGTTGACAGCGGCGGGGGAGTATGTCTGTCCCTCCTTCTCGATTCTGTCCTTCAGGACCCTGATGCGGGCTTCGGCCGCTTTGTATACATCATGGGCCGGCTTGTAACGCTGTGCGAGCAGTCGGAGTTCGGCCTCAGCCGCTGCCAGCTCTTCCTGCAGCTTCTTCACGTTCGGGTTCATCTCAGATGGCAATCGATCCCGGGTCACCAAGGGTTGGGCCCTCAGTTGCGAATCTATGTCTTGCAGCGCTGCCTCTGCCTCACGAACCGCCGATTCGGCGGTGCTTCTTACGTTCTCATATTCCGCGAGTGAGCTGAGCGCGCTAGATGTCTCGGCGTCAACAGACACGACTCTGTTGCCCCTCTTATAGCTCATTATCTGGTTGCGAAGTTCGTTGAGTTCCTTTCGGGCGGATTCCTTGCTTGTTTGTAGGAAGCCGATATACTGGTCAGTTGCTGTTCTGTTCTTCTCCTGGTAGATATTGCAGAAAGCGTAGGCAATGGCGTTCGCCACGTAGGGTGCGGCATCTCCATCGCGCAGCCTCACCGTTATGCGGATCACGTCCGTGGTCGTTCCTCCATCGCCGATGGCGGGGTTAACCACGGGGGCGATCTGGAGCACATCCTTTCTGTAGGTAGCGTAGGTGACCACAACACCGGGGTCCACCTCGACGCGGTTGACCTGCTGGAGGGGCCTCTGGAAGCTCTTGCCTAGTGCGGCCATACTGTCTTGTTGTTGGTCCAGGGGCTTGGCTACGAAGGCCATTGCCTCCTCAAAGACCTCGCTGCTCTCGGCAAGATTGATGAGGGTTCCCAGAATGACGTTGCGGTCGGGGCGCGATGCGTAGTCTCCGTCCTTGACCGTGGTTCCCATGCCACCCAGCATGGCTTGAGGGCTGGGTGAGACGGCTGCGGTTGCTTCGTACACTACTCTGGGTTTCGGTGCGGCGATAGCTATCACCAGGAGTGTAACACCCATCACCCCGAGGATGATCCACTTCTTCTGTGTAACAACCCGAATCAGCCGCCAGAAGTTCATCTTTTGCAGTCCTTTGCCCCCCACACGGGCGTCCGGTTTCCTTGGCAAACTACCTAAGCATTATACCATAGTAGAGGCTATCCGCTTGGACTGTTCATGATGCAGGCGCTCGGTAGTTGCAGACTCAGTCCGATAGGGAAATCGACACCGCGATCACTAAAGCATTCGGGGCAGTCATCCTGAGATCCTTTGGTCGCGGTCTCTGGTTGTGCTGAGTACGATCT
Organism: uncultured bacterium; assembly: GCA_964523735.1. GTDB lineage: Bacteria > Armatimonadota > UBA5829 > UBA5829 > UBA5829 > CAZFYZ01. The sequence continues at coordinate 23,847 of CAZFYZ010000054.1, forward strand.
TGCGCCTAGTGGTTAACGAGGCGGTCGCTCCCCTATACATACGCGACCGAAAGCCTGGCAGGTTCCCAGAAACAGCGATGCCGTGCGCCCTCTCAGGGCGCACGGCACAAACAACAGCCTATTAGGTATCGTTTCTTACTTTGCCAGCTTCTTCCTCAACACCCCAAGTGCAGCTAGCCCAAGGGGCCCAAGAAGTACGGCAGGGATCTCGGGGACTGCCGGAGCATAGACAAGGAAGTCCTGCTTGTAGTCGCCGTTCACCATGACTCCGGTGAAGTAGAGGGCCTGGTCTGCCTGCGACAGCGACCAACCGTCCGACCCCACAAACGCCGCCTTCACGTAATCATCAGCCTGGCTCTGCAGTTCGCCGTTGACGTTCTGGGCTGTGAACAAACCAGTGGTCCAAGTCCCACCGTCAACGCCGCCATCGCCGCTCAAGACTTCCCAAGTAGCAAGCTGAAACGCGGCTCGCTGCAACTTGGTCATACTGCCCATAGTGGGAGCATACTGGTTGAACAGATAGGTCGTTCGACCCCACGACTCCTGATTCAACACAGTGCCGTTCAGACGACCCGGCTTGCTGAGTGGCGTGTGTGGGTCAGGATCCCCTTGCGCCCATCCCTGTTTGAGATAGGCTCCCTGCGGGTTAGCAGACCATTCGCGTGTGTCAATACACACTGCCCACACGTCCCTAACCAGCACCTCTGTTCGCGCACCATTCCAGATCGTCAGATTCGGTAGCGAGTAGCCTACATAGCTGTTGGTGATCCTTGTCCAGGGATCACTTGCAGGGTCAAATTGCTGTATTCCCCCAGTGTAGTACACTGGCTCCG
>CAZFYZ010000055.1:0-16940 GCA_964523735.1 uncultured bacterium
CAGCTCAGTCTTGATCTTCGCGCTGATCTCCTCGTCAGTCTTCTTTGATCCCGGCTCGGGGGTCGCGGAGGCAGATACCCCGCCCGCCAGCGCCTTCCAGTCCTTGCCGTCCTTGGAGTAGTACACGTCGTAGGTCAGCTTGTCCTTGTCGGGATCCGACCCCGTCCAACGTATTGTCTCCTTGCCCGCCCAGGCTTCGCCACCGACTGGAGCTGTCAGCTTCACTGTCGGCTTCTGGTTCGGAGTCAGGTAGGATAGTGTGCCGTTGCCCTTGAGAGTCACGCGGTACTGAATGTACCTGGCTGGGGCTCCTGCCACCTGCTCACCGGCTGCATTGGTGTAGGACCTGGACCAGTCGCTCCAGGTCGAATCCGGCGTTGCCACATTGCCGGTTCGCGTCTGTAGTGCGACCGACGTTCCGTCCGGCGTGCTCGCGATCCACTTGGCGCGGCCCCAACGGGAGATCATCCCGGTGTCGTGCACGGCGGACTCGAACTCGCCCGTCACATCACAGCACTTGCTGACGTAGACCGCCCCGATGTTGCCGGTTCCGGCGTAGAGCGTACCTGTCCTCTCATTGAGGGCCAGCGACAGGAACTGGACCTTGTCCTTCGATGAGTCGAGCTGAATCGCGGTGTCATCCGGGGAGATCTCTACGAGAGTGCCATCAGATACCGCGTAGACGTGGTTTCGGGAGTCGCAGACCATCGACATCACGCGAGTTGCCTTTGTGTAGACAGCTTTCGATCGTCCGTCAGGCGCGATCCTGTAGACACTGCCCTTTGGCGATGTGCCGGCGTAGACGTTGCCCAGGGTGTCCGTGACGACAGAAGTCACTGAGTCCTCGGCTGCGTCGAAGATCGGTGAGGCCTTACCGGACTTGTCGATCCTGTAGACTACGCCGTTGATCCCGGTGCCCGCGATCAGTGATCCCTTGGGGTCCCAGCACAGGCTCAGGACCTGCTGCTCGTTGATCTCTGAGAACAGTTCGCCTGTGCCGCCTGGTGTGATCTTGTAGACCTTGCCTGCATCGCCGACTCCGGCATAGAGGTTGCCTTCGCCGTCGAGTGCCAGCGCGAGGACATACTTCTCCTTTGCGGTGAAGATCGCTTCGCCCTTGCCGTCCGGCGTGATCCTGAAGACCTTCCCGTGGGGCGAGGTGCTTGCGTAGAGGTTGCCCTTGGCGTCGATCGCGAGCGAGTGTACCTCCAGTTCACCGGTTTCGAAGAACGTCTTGATCTCGCCGGTGTCGGATATGTGGAGTATCCTGCCCGAGTTGCCTGTGCCCGCGTAGGCACCGTTGGCCGCAGGAGCAAGGCACCACACAAACTGCTCCGATGTCTCGACCAGTTTCTTGAGCGTTGGCGCCAATTCGAGCTTGTTCTCGCTGGAGGCCGACACACCTGAGAAGGTGCCCTTGGCGAAATCTGCCTGCGTGCGCTGAGACCAGGTCTTGGCCTGCCGGACCACGGTCTTTGTGTCCGTCTTGGGCGTTGGCTTGTTGGGGGCAGAATCGGCTGGCTCAGCAGGAGTCTTGTCCTTGGCCGTGTTCTTGTCCGGTAACTCGATCTCGGTCGGGTCCTCTTTGTCATCGGAGATGCCGTCTTCGTCGGCATCAGGTCCAAGCAGTGAGTCCGCCGGCTGCAGGATGTCGCCCGGGCCCTCGCCCATGCCGTGCGGAACGGCGTATTCGGAGTCATCCATATCGAGCGACATCCCGGAGATCATCTCAATCTCGGGTCCACTGATGTCCGTCGCCGCGGCAGAGAGCTTGGGTGACGACTTGCCTTCCTTCAGATCCTTGCGCTTGACACTGATCTGCAATTGGGCGGACCCGAAGACAATGCTATCCACGGGGAACGACTGCTTGACCTCCTCGCGCTCCATCCTGAGGCCGGAGTTCTTCGACGACTTCATCACCTCGGCGATTGCGCTTGGTAGGCCCGTCAGCTTCTCTCCAGCCACATTTACTGCTGTGCTGGGCATCACGAACTGGACCACGACCTCGTTGTTCTTCTCGCGCTCGAGGTACTTGTTGATGAGTTGCTTGACGTTGTCCGCGGCGGCCAATGACGATGAGCCAGGCATTATCGGCACCGGTGTGCCATTGTCGTCGTCGCTCGATGAAGTAGAGATGACCACCGGCATCGCCGCCGGCTGTCCGCCTCCACGAACCGCGAGAGTCATCCTGCCATCGGCTGCGGTTGCGGGGATCTTCACGCTGAACGTCCTGGTTACGCGCTCCTGTTTATAGGGCCGAAGCACTACGCCGACATCGACTGTCTCGCCGGGCTCAAACTCGCTCTTCTTAACGAAGATGCGGTCGATGGTTGCGGTGTCGCGCTTGCCGGCGATGCGAACCTGCACGTTGAGCGACTTGATGTCCAGCGGATAGAACTTGTTGCCGCTCAGGAGTTGCAGAAGTGAGCCTATATCGGAGATCGCGGCGGACTCTATCGAGGCGGAGTCAAAGAACACGTTGCTGCGCTTGATCTTGCCGATCTGATCGGCGTTGACTTCGTAGCTGACCTCCGCAGTCGAGTCGCCGGGTGCGGGATGCGTGTCGTAGATCGCCTCTCCCACGACCATAGTCAGGATGCGTGACGCAAGCTGAGGGTGATTGATGACCTCGACCTTGTAAGTCTTCTTCCTGCCGAACGCGGAGTCGTCTATCGTCACAGTGGCCGGTATGGTTCTCGGCAGAGGGCCGACGGCCCCGGCGACCGACCAGGGCCGGTCCTGGAATATCCGCCCAACAGTCTTGAGGGGGGTAGCCATTTTGGTGGACGTCTGGTAGCTCGACAGCACATCGTCAACGAAAGCCGTGGTGAGCGGGGCGTCGATAGCTCCGATGCCAATCAGCGGATGTCCGAACCCGACGATTCTGTTCCCCTGTCTGTAGGTGAGGGTGCCGATGGCGCTGATGTCGATGTCCCCGCGCGCGAGTGACACACCCATTGCGGCGCCGGGTTTCAGCGACGCCTTTATGGATGGATCGCCCTTGCCGCCGCCGGGGCCGGCCATCGGTTCCACACCGTACGGCGCCAGGATCTCCGCCAGCTTCGCAAGGCCTCGGCGGGAGACTCCGCTGACCATGAGCGGGGTCATCAGTGGCTCCATGCGCAGCGTGCCTTCCGACAGACTCTTGGCGCTTCCGTGGCCGCCTATCTCGATCCGATCTACGCTCTTGCCGCTGACAGTCACCGGCTGCGCGAGTTCGATCGAGCTGTGACCACTCGGGCGGGTAGGAAGGGCGGAATCCCACGCCTCAAGCATGTCGGCGATAGGCGTGACCATACCGACCGGCTCCTTGGCAAAGCCGCTGCCGTAGGAGATCGCGCCGATCAGCTTGCCCTTGACGTAGCAGGGGCTGCCGCTCATTCCGGCAATGATGCCGGTGTCGCGCTTTGTTATGGGGCCACCGCCGACTCTGACAAGAATCAGGTCCTTGCCGGTGTTCATCTGCTTGAGAACCCCAAGGACTTCGAGATCGAATTTCTCGATTTCAGTGCCGTGAAAGACCGTCAGTCCATAGCCCCTCATGCCGCGCTTGACTTCCGAAACCGGCATGAACTGCTTCGCGTCCTCGGCCGAGACTCCCGGCGGCAGCGGTCCGGCGTTCGCGACCGGCACTGTGATCGGGAGCAGAACTGCGAGGGCGATGGCGAGGGCTATGGCAAGTAGGCTAGACCTGTGGCTAAGGCAGAAACTGCGATTTATGGTCAAGTATGCTCCTCCGTGCAACGGAAAAAAGGGACGGCAAGCACACTCCCGCCCCGTGATTTCATGGTACTACACAGCCAGTTCGTGGTCAAACTTGCCAAGGCCATCTCAACAGGCCGGCTGTGCAGCACGCGCGTGCTCCATGACCTCGTCGTCGCGGAGTCACTCTTCTATACGTCTGTCGAGAGGCGAAGGTTTCGTCATTGACGAGCAGAGCGGCCGGTGCTAAAATCAGTGGAACCGCTTACATCAGTGAGAAAGCTGCAATGAATGATAGGCCAGCCACAATACGCGATGTTGCTGCAGCCGCAGGGGTCGGCACTGCTACCGTCTCCCGGGTCCTCAACGAGCCGTGGAAGGTGCGCCCTGAGACTACCGAGCGAGTCAAGGCCAGCGTGGAGAAGCTCGGCTACAAGCCCAACTTCCGCGCCAGGTTGCTCGCGAGAGGCAACTGCGGCACTGTCTGTTTTCTGATGTCGAACAGGCCGTTTGTTCATTCAGTCCACGGCAGCATCCTGAACGCCGCAGCCCACGAGGCGGATATCCTCGAAGTCCAGGTGGTCTATGCGAGCTGTTACTACGATCACGATACGCCCCCGTCAGCGATTCAGTTGCCGCAGCTTTTGACGGCGCGCGGGCTGATCGATGGTGTGATAGCCGCCGGCACCAACTATCCCAATCTTCTGGAGGCAATATCGGACCTCGACTTGCCTTGCGTGGTTTTCGGTACGAACCTTATAACGGAAAGCCCCGAGAGAATCCCCAACGCGGTCTATGTGGACGATGAGCAGGGTGGGCAGTTGGCCGCGAGGCACTTGATCGACCTTGGACACAGAAAGATCGGGTTCATTGGGGACGTCACTCTTCCCTGGTTCAGGAACCGCTACGCCGGGTTCCGGAAAGTGACGGAGGAGGCTTCCCTCGAGTGCCTGCCACCCGTAGGCAAGATGATCGAAGGGTCCATCGAGATGGGCGCGGCGGCTGTTGCGGAGCTTCTGGATGGTGGCGCCGACTTCACCGGCCTGTTTGTCGGCAGTGATCGCGTCGCTTTTGGGGCTGTTCAGGCGCTGCGGCGGCGAGGCGTGCGTGTGCCGGAGGATGTGAGCGTGGTTGGCTTTGACGATGACGATATTGCCCCGCTCGCTGAGCCCCCTCTAACCACGGTTCGGATGCCGAGCGATGAGATCGGAGCGCAGTGCATGCTCAGACTCAACGATATGGTAAGAGGCACCAATGAGCCATTGGAGCCTGTGGTCGTGCCATTGGAGCTGATCGTGCGCGAGTCTACTTCGGCTCCATAGCTTTCTACCCTAGAAGGAGATTGAGCACATGTCCAGCGATCTTTCGTTGCATACTGATAGCATAGCCAACTTAGTGCTTGGCAAAGACAGACGTAATCAGGGGATGATGCCTGGGTGGGACTTGGAACTCGCCAGACAGAAGATGCTATTCTTCACGACACCTGCACAGTTCGTCGGCGTATTGGTGGCAGTGGAGCGGGTGCTGGACGAGGCGATGCCGGAGGCCGATCTGGATTCGCGAGAGCGGATCATCTCGTTCATGCTCGGCATCGCCGAATCCTTGAGCTCACCGGTTGAGCTGGATCACAACTTGAGCCGCAAGCAGTGGCACGGGAACGAAGCGATGAGCGAAGGCGCCGCCAACTCCAACCGAAACTATGCGGCAGGGATTGCGGCGCGATGGGCAGAGGAAGATCTGCCGGCGTTCCTCGCTGTTACGGCGCGGATCAAGGCTGAGGATCTCGCAGCTAACAAGGGCGACAATCTGTTCGCGGGGTGGGGGAAGAAGTGGGAGGCTGAGCATGGCCGCGACCCCTATGCCTCCGTTGATGACTATCTATCCTGCTTCGGTGAGCTGTATGCGCGCGATAAGTTCTACCCATCTCTCTACTTCGCCAGGGAAAAGGGCCTGACGAAGACGCAGTTCTTCAATGATTACGGCATGCAGGCGGCGCGCTGCCGGCGGATGGGGAGCCTCGGCGGCACGACGAATCCCGTGATAGCTGTAATCGGCGAGGATGATATGTCCGGCATCGGCTGCATGTGGGGCGAAGAGGCGAGCAAGCTCATCTGCCAGTTCCCGAACAAGTGGCACGAAGTGCGGCGGCACGTTGCCCAGGAGCAGGTCTCAGGCGAGCACCCGGACGATTGGGCGGCGGTAAGATTCACCGAATGGGTGGTTGTGGATGCGATGCTCGGCCTGCGGTCGATCTTCCTGCTGAGAGGGCTCGGGCGAGTCGCGTTCCAGCTGCGCCCGGATTGGCACGACGATGAGAAGAAGCTGACCTACGCAGGCGGTGAGATCTACCAGCGCCTGTGTGAGAGGGTGAAGCTCTTTGACGAGATCCTGCTGGAGGGCGTGGACGAGCGATACAAGGCACTGGCGGCTCCTCGCGTGGGCAAATCCAACAACCACTTCAAGATCGCCTGCACGGGGCAGGCTTCGCTGAACGTGGTCCGGTCGTTCAACGCGGGCCGGTCGGAGGCATATCCGGACGCCATCCAAGAGCGCATGTTCACCAACGTGACGCTATCCTACGAGGTGCCGCAGATGCATGCGGCGGTGATGGCGACCGAGGACGGCATTCGGGACTACGAGAAGCGCACCGGTAAGACGGTCGATGATGGCGAAGGCGGTTCGGTCGTCACGAGCATGATCGGTCGCTTCAATGACGCGATCCGAGAGTACCGCATGAGGGCGCTGCTGGCGGCGCTGCCGGAGTCGAGTGAGTTCAGGAAGATCGAGCCTGCCTCTGTGAAGAAGCTGACGGATGCCTCAGTCAACAACCCCGAGTTCATTGCGGCAGTCAGAGCGGCGGGAGTCACATTCGAGCCGGAGGCTGAAGAGAACGCCATCGATCGCGCCGGCACACTCTGCACGAAGCGCGTGGTGATCCTGCTGGAGAACGCGGGCATTGATCGCACGCGAATCCTCACCGCCTCCAAGCGCAACTTCGCGCAGAACAGCGAGCTTCTTGACGTGCCGTTCTCGACCGACTTCGGCAACATCCAGCGGATGTACCTTGACCTGATGCCGCTCGACATCCCGAACTGGAAGACGCTCTACGACGATATGACGCCGGATGGCATGCCCGCGCCTGGCTCCATCTGGGCCAAGCGCCACGAGACCCTATCGCGCATCTGGCCCGATTGGGCGAAAGTCTTTGAGATCGACGGGGTGAAGCCCGCAGACTACGCATCGGCGATCTACGTCGGCCCAACCCTCAAGCAGTTCCTGGGGATGTGGCAGGAGAACGTCGCGCGTGCCGCAAGGTTCGCGGGTGAGGCGCGGACTGCCGGCGCAAAGCGCGACTGCACGGCGGTCCCACGGGGGTAGGGCGAATGGGATCGATGCTAAGGGCTCGTATATTGGACTTCGACGGCAGCGTGACATCGCAGAGCCGTCTCGTCTCGCGGCTTGGGGGCTCGCTCGAGATCGTGGACCTGCGCGAGCTCGGGCCTGCTGTTCGGTATCTGCCGACGGACAAGTCTGCTCGGGAGCTCGATGAGACGGTTACAGCGCTCGAACCGCGTTGGCTAACTTTCCTGGGCAGCGGCGACTTCCACCACGCAGCGGCGTCAATTCTCAAGGGTGTTCAGGAGCCGTTCTCGCTGGTCGTGATAGATCAGCATTCGGACTGGATGAAGAACTCTCCCTGCCCGTGCGGGGCGTGGCTGCGAGAGGCGCTGAAGCTCCCGAACCTCGAGCGGATAGTCTCTCTGGGCGTCGGAGACCGAAGCATAGCAGGATGGCTGATCTCTCACGCGCCATTCAAGGAGATCCTCTCCGGCCGGGTCGAGCTCTACCCTCTGGAGTGCAAGCTATCGAAGCATCTTGGTAGGCACGGGGCGTCAGAGACGCCGGCTACAGAGGGGATGTCCGGTGGTCTTCGTTGCGCCAAGCTCAGAAAAGGGCTCTTTGCGACGACCATACACTGGCGGACCATCCAGGACGAGAGCTGGGAGGCCATCGTTCGCGACGCTGTGGATGGTTTGCCCGGCGAGAGGGTCTACCTCTCCATCGACAAAGATTGCCTCGTCGCTGACCACGCCTTCACCAACTGGGGCAACGGCGGCATTACGCTGGATCAGCTTCTCTTCGCGGTCGGGCTCATTCGCGAGCGCAAAGAGCTCATCGGCGTGGATATCAGCGGGGAGTGGTCGCAGGTCGAGGTCGCGAACTCACTGCTGCAGAAGATGGCTATCAAAACCCACCCTATCTCGCCCGATCCGACCCCTGAAGAACTCGCCCGCAATGAGGATACCAACCTAGCGCTGATGGATGCGCTGGGGCTTGAGTAGATAACCGACTGCCCGCATAGCGTCATTCTGAGCGTAACGAAGAATCCCGTCCGGATTCTTTGCTAACGCTCAGAATGACAGTGCAAACGTGCTGAACTAGACGCTGATCAGCTCGATCTTGCTCGGGTCGCAGGTCCCGACGCCGCGCTCCTGGGCTGAGGCGAGCCAAGCGATCTGGGCTGGGCTGAACGGCTGCAGTCCCACCTCGGCGCGCTTCTTCTGTATGATCTCCATCCCGTTTTGGTCGACTGCCAGTGGGTCCATACCCGCCATGATGCTGTAAAGCTTCCATTGGCAATCAGCCTTGAGGCCGGGGCCGCCTTCCCACTGCGGCTGCAGCGCGTCGACTATGACGAGGCGGGTCTTCTGCTTCACGATCGGGATCGCGCTGAAGTCGGCCATCGCAGGGTTGCAGTGGTTGCCGTGGTGAGAGCCGGGATCCTCGAAAGAGCCGTAGTGGTTCTTGAGGGCGAGCGAGATGCCCGTGAGGCCGTGGGTCTTGAGGATCGGAGCGTTGACGAAGCAGGTAACCTTCTCCGAGATGAACTTGGAGATTCGGCTCTTGAAGGCGCCCTGCTCGATCACTTCGCCCCAATCACCGTCGTCACCGTAGACCTTGACGCCCGGTCCCTCTCTGTTGGGCTTGTAGCCGCACCTGATCAGGTCTCCGGTTGCGCGGTCCCAGATGATGATGTTGTCCGCTTTGACTCCTGCCGAAATCAGCCCGCGCGCGATCGCGTTGGCGACCTCGGGGTGGGTGGCGACGCCCTTGCCGAAGAGGCAGTTCACTTTGATGCCGACTACGTCAGTCGGCTTGAACAGCTTCTTCCATCCGGCGGCGCCAGTTGAGGTGTTGGTCAGCTTGGCAACCGAGCGATCTACCAGCTTGTTAAGAGCGCTCTGGACTATTTCGTCGCCTTTCATCACGGAGGAATCGGTCGCGATCACAACCCGTGACTTGCCAGCAGGGGCTACTATGGTCGCGTTCTGTGCCGCCTCCAACACAGCGGGCAGACCGGCAACTGCGGCGCCGGTGACGGCAACTTGCTTGAGGAACTCTCTGCGGGTGGTCTTGCTCAACTTGGTATTTCCTTTCTTACGAACTTCTGTAAGATGGTTCCTGTGATCTTCCTTCGGTTGCTACGCCTTCAGCACCTCGATCTTGCTCAGGTCGGACTGGCCGACGCCACGGTCCTGTGCTGACTTGATCCATCCGACGAGGACGGGCGGGAACTCCGGCAGCTTGAGCTGCTTACGTTTGTCGGCCATCACCTTGAGGCCGTACGAATCGAGCGCGAGTGGATCTGTACCTATCATTATCGAGTACATATTCCAGAGCGCGTCCGGCTTCAGGAGTGGCCCTCCGTCGTACATAGGGCGGATGGCATCGGCTACCACCAGGCGCGTCTTCTGCTTGATGAGCGGGTGGGCGTTGAGATCCGCAATCGCCGGGTCGCCACAGTTGTCGTGGTAGTTACCAGGGCTGTCGAATGAGCCGTAGTTATTCTTCAGGGCCATTGTGACGCCGGTCATCCCGTGGTGTTTGAAGATCGACGCGTTGACTATGGCATCGACCTTCTCGATGGTCTTGCTGATGCGGCCTTTGACTACCCCGCACTCGAACGCCTCGCCATAGTCGCCTTCGTCGCCGCGGCACCTGATGCCCGGGCCGTCCGAATTGATCTTGTAGCCACCCCGAATGAGGTCTGCGTTGAACCGGTCAAAGATGATGGTGTTCTCGGGCTTCACGCCAGCCAGTTTGAGGCCGTGAGCGACTGCGTGGGCCACTTCGGGATGGGTCGCCGCGCCGACACCGCAGCCGCTGCTGACCTTGATGCCGACCACGTCAGTCGGCTTGAACAGCTTCTTCCAGCCCTCGGCGGCTGACTTGGTGTCCATCAGTCTGGCCATCGCCTGGTCCATCATCTTGTTCGCGACTGCCTGGACGATCTCACCGTTCTTCTTGAGGATGGCGGTGTTGGTGGTGACCACGATGCGCGACTTGCCGCCCGCCTCGGGGACTTGGGATATGCTCTCCGCTGCTTCGAGCGCCACGGGCAGACCGGCCACGGCCGCTCCTGCCAAAGCCATCTGCTTGAGGAACTCTCTTCTGGTGGTTTCGGTCACTAGCTGATCTCCTCCTGCCCTATTCCCAACTGTAACTCAGGACGCCTTCGACTGCGAGAAGCTCAGCGCCTACGGTGTTGGGGTCGAACTGCGGCCCGTGTTGTACGCGCACTCTCAAGACCTGTGCCTGGCCATCTCGTATCTCCTCGCTGCCGAGTATTCGAGATGTGGCGCCATGGTCGGAGAGAAACTCGAGAACACGATGGACCACCTGACTGCCGGCTGTTGCCGTTATGGCTATGATGCTGTCGCCTCGCTTGAACTGAAGGTAAGTCTCGATGTGAGGGATCACGTTCAACGTTGCCACAACCAGGATGGTCGCAGCCACGGCAACCAGATACATCTGCCCGCCGATAGCCACGGCAAGGCCGATCGCTGCGACGGTCCAGATACTTGCCGCGGTGGTGAGCCCCCGAACGACGCTTCCCTGGCGCATGATCGTGCCCGCCCCGAGGAAGCCAATGCCGGTGACAATCTGGGCGCTTATTCTTGCAGGGTCATAAACGCCGCCGGAGACAATAGACGAACATAGCGCGAAGAGGGTAGAGCCCATGCAGACGAGTATATGCGTCCGCAACCCCGCCGGTCGCCCGTGGGTCTCGCGCTCCAATCCTATCAGCCCTCCCAACAGCAGCGCCGCCAGGAGCTTGAGTATCATATCCCAGAACTCGAATTGCATTCGCTATGCCTTGCGTCTCATGGTGACAGCCGTGTCCGCTCTCTCGCCAATCGCCTGATGCAGTTCCCGGCGGAGTTCGAGAACCCGCTCGGTTGCTTCATCTATGCCGACCTGCTCTTTGTCCTTGCTGGTGCGCAGGCGGACCTCGACCTTGCCTTCTGCTGTGAGTTTGCCCGCAACTACCTGTATGGGTATACCGATGAGGTCGGTGTCCTTGAACTTCACGCCGGGGCGTTCTTCACGCTCGTCGAGCAGCACATCGACTCCCTCGGCCTGCAGTTCCTCGTATAGTCGGGTCGCCGCGTTGCACTGATCCTCGTCGTCAGAGTTCAAGAGCAGGATCGCTACCTCGAATGGCGCGATTGAGACCGGCCAGATCATCCCGTCAGCATCATTGTTGATCTCAGGGACAGCAGCGAGCAGCCTGCTCACGCCCGCTCCATAGCAGCCCATCACGAACGGCTGCTGGTTGCCCTCTTCATCGAGGAACTTCGCGTCCATGTTCTCCGAGTAGAGTGTCCCAAGCTTGAATATGTGCCCGACCTCGATGCCGTGCAGTTCCTCGAGTGTGCCCTCACAATGCGGGCAAGCGTCTCCACCTGATGCGACCCGCAAGTCCGCCCACTCGGTGACCTCGAAGTCCCGCCCGAGGTTCGCGTTCACGTAGTGCGCGTCGGTCCTATTTCCACCGACAACGAAGTTGGCCATTCCGGCGATCTCACGATCAGCCAGGATCCTGACGTTCTTCAGCCCCACCGGACCGGCGAATCCCACGTCTGCTCCGGTGACGCGTTCGATCGTATCAGGATCGGCCATCTCTACCTTTTTGACGTTCGCCGCCCGCGCCAGTTTCGGCTCGTTTATCTCTCGATCTCCCCGAACGAGCGCCGCCACGACCTCATCGCCGGCCTTGTAGATCAGTGTCTTGACGAGGCGATGTGGCTTGATCTTGAGGAACGCGGATATCTGCTCGATTGTGCGAGCGCCTGGCGTATCGAGGAGGGTGAGGGGTTTGGGCTCCGCATCGGACTTCTCAACGGGTCTTTCGCCTATACCACAGCGTTCGGCGTTTGCCGCGTACCCGCACTTGTCGCAGCGGAGCACCAGGTCCTCGCCAGAGTCGGCGATGACCGTGAACTCCTCGTTTTCCTTGCCTCCGATCGCGCCGGACTCCGCTTCAACAGCAAGGGGAGCCAGCCCACAACGGGCGAAGATGCGAGCGAACGCCGTCCACATCTTGTCGTACGCGCGGTCCATGTCCTCCCAGTTGCGGTCGAACGAGTAGGCATCGAGCATGATGAACTCGCGCCCGCGAACGACTCCACCGCGAGGCCTCGGCTCGTCGCGGCCTTTGTTCTGGATCTGGTAGAGGTTCAGGGGCAGTTCGCGGTATGAGCGAACATCGCGCCGGACAATGTCGGTTATGATCTCTTCGTGTGTGAACCCCATCGCGTACTCGCGGTCCACGCGGTCCTTGATCCTGAAGAGGACATCCTGCTCCCAGCGGCCGGTTTCTTTGTAAAGCTCGGCAGGCACGAGTGCGGGCATCAGAAGCTCCTGTGCGCCCTGCTTGTCCATCTCCTCGCGCACGATCGCCTGGATCTTCTTGAGGACTTTGTACCCCAGCGGCAGGTAATCATATATTCCGGCCCCGACCCGGCGGATGAACCCGCCTCTCAGCAGGAGCCTGTGACTGGTCATCTCGGCTTCTGAAGGGACCTCTCTTAGTGTTGGAAAGAATAGTTGTGATGCTCGCATCTAGACCTCAATTCGGAATTGTGAATGATGAATTATGAATTGCCTTCAGTGCTTGCCTGCCGCCCAATTCATAATTCATAACTCATAATTCGTAACTAGAAAATGTGCGCTGTGTCGTTCAGCTTGACTACATTGCGCTCGCCGTATTTGGTAGTGTTGAACCGGCTGATGCTGCACGGGTCGAGCTCGAATGATATGTTGTGCTCGCCGATCTCGAGCCTGAGCCACCAGCAGATCGCTGCATTGCCTGACCCGCCGTGAGTCACGATAATGGCCAAGTCGGACTGATCGGCGATCCTGTCTATGAACGCGATCACCCGCTCGGACATCTGCCGCCAAGACTCCGCACCGGGGTAGGGTGGCCAGTCGACAAGCGGCTGAGTGATTGGGTTCAGAATCTTCTGAGCTTCGGCGTCGGTGAGGTCTTTGGCTTGACCATTGTTGAGTTCGCGCAGTTCTGGAGCCATGACCGGGTCATTGCCCAGCGGCTTCGAGATGATCTCAGCCGTCTCCTTCGCGCGCAGCAGATCACTTGAGTAGAACGCGCACGGACGTCCAGCGATGATGCTCGCGAGATACGGCCCCGTCAGCTCCGCCTGCCGCCTGCCAAGCTCGGTGAGAGGCGTGTCGGTCCACCCGCCGGTCAGCCCCTTCACCATATGCTCAGCCTCACCATGCCTGATGATGATCAGTTCGTTCAATCACAAATCCCAAATCTCAAATTACAAATCCAGAACCACTGCCTCTTCCCCGCAGTCCGGGAACTTGGGGCAGTTGATGCACTCGGTCCATATCTTGTGCGGGAGGGTGTTCTTGTCTACTCGCCTGAATCCGGCCCGCTCGAAGAACTCAGGCACGTAGGTCAGGGCGAAGACTTTGGGCACTCCCATCTCGCGCGCCTCAGAGAGGCAGGCCTCCATCAGCAGACGCCCGTAGCCCTTGCCCTGCGCACTCTGATCTACGGCGAGTGACTTGACCTCCGCAAGGTCCTCCCAGGTCACATGCAGGGCGCAGCAGCCGATGATGCCGTCGTCGCCATCGATCACCACGAAGTCGCGCACGTTCTCGTAAATCGTCGACAGCGAACGCGGCAGCATGGCGTCCTTGTCCGCGAACGAGTTCACGAGCCTCTGTATCTCCGGCACGTCCGGCACCCTGGCCTTACGAATCACTTCTGCGTTTCTCCTTTGTAGCCGGCGTCTCTGACGCCCCTGCCTGGGGTCGAAGACCCCACCTACAACTGCTTCTCTATCTCTGCCATTAGCGCGTCCACAAGCTCCGCCTCATCGACTTTGCGAAGCATCTGGCCTTTTGAGAACAATGCGCCGGAGCCTTTGCCGCCCGCGATGCCAAAGTCCGCCAGCGACGCCTCGCCGGGCCCGTTCACGACGCAGCCCATGACCGCTACTGTGATGGGCCTGGCCGGCGGGTGAACTTCCAGGCGACCCCGGACCTCAGCCGCAACGGCGCTGATGTCTATCGCGCAGCGGCCGCAGGTAGGGCACGAGACTATCGTGAACGGCTTCTGCCACAGATCGAGGCTGGCCAGAATCTCCCTGCCTACTCGCACTTCCTCGACGGGATCGGCCGTGAGCGAAACCCTCAGCGTGTCTCCGATACCTTCAGCGAGCAGGGCCCCGATTCCTACCGAACTGCGGATCGTGCCTTCCCACGCGAGGCCTGCTTCGGTCACGCCAAGGTGCAGCGGATAATCACATCCTTCGCTCGCGAGTTCGTAGGCGCGGATCATCATAGGCACGTCGAATGCCTTGAGCGAGATCACGATGTCCTCGAAGCCGAGTTCCTCAAGCACGCGAACTTCGTTTAGGCCGCTCTCGACCAGTGCTTCCGCAGTGGGCATTCCGTAGCGCGATCTATCGATCGACCCGGCGTTGACTCCTATCCTGATCGGCACTCCTCGATCTTTGGCAGAGCGGGCGACCTCTTCGACCTTCTCGCGCGAGCCGATGTTGCCCGGGTTAATCCTGAGCTTATCCGCGCCGGCCTCTAGAGCCGTCAGCGCGAGCTTGTGATCGAAGTGTATATCAGCCACAAGCGGGATCGATATCCCCGCCTTTATATCTTTGATGCACTTGGCGGCCTTTTGGTCAGGGACAGCGACGCGCGCGATATCGCAGCCGGCCATCTCGAGGCGCCTGATC
Source organism: uncultured bacterium (assembly GCA_964523735.1). Lineage (GTDB taxonomy): Bacteria > Armatimonadota > UBA5829 > UBA5829 > UBA5829 > CAZFYZ01. The sequence goes on from CAZFYZ010000055.1 coordinate 14,772, forward strand.
TGCGCCACCGTGGCTTCGACATCCGCAGTGGGCGTGTTCGCCATCGACTGCACCGTGACTGGGGCATCCCCACCGATTGGGATCCCTCCAACCATGACCTGTCTTGTAGTGCGCCTGTTCATTCTCCACTCCATGGTACAGTGTAAGGAGCGGGATTACAAATCCCGCCCCCTTGCCATAGGGAGACCATCTTTTGACCCGTCTACTCGAAATGCTCTGTGGTCTCTGTGATCTCCACAACTCGGCCCTTGCTGTCGAACACGATCTCCCGCCACTCAAACCAGGTGTTCGTTACTCGGTCGTCGTCCGGTATCTTCGAGCGATCCAGAAACGAGTAGAACCACCTTCTGTTGGAACTCATCATCCCCTGTACGGGCTCGTGGGCGTCGTTCTGCAGAGGCTTGCCGAGTAGGCGAAGGACTTCTTCCTTGGACATGCCCTTTCGCACCTGTCGGAACTTGCTTTCGCTGAAGCCCGGTGCGTATATTGTGGCATCGTCCCTAGTCCCGAATACAGGCCACAGCAAGCCGGCGATCACCGCAGCTAGCCCCAGAACCCCTAGCAGTGCAGTCAAGGCTCTTCGAGTCACAGTGTTGCCCCCTTATCTGTTGGGACTAACGCTTCTCGTTCGCGAATGGTTACGGGTCAGTTCGCCAACTGCTCCCTCATCCAAGCCGCTCGGTTCGTCGTAAGCCCGTCGATACCAAGGCCCATCAGTCGCCTGGCCTCATTCGGATCGTCCACCGTCCACACGTAGAGCTTGAGCCCCTTCGCCTTCACGGCGTCGGCAAAGGGCTTGTCGAGGCGACTGCTATTGACGTTGAGGCCGTCCAGCCGGCGCTCCAACGCGATGTCGATCAACTTCGGGTCGTAACGATCAGAACTCCAGAGCAGCCAGTAAACCGGTATGCTGGGGGCGATCTCCTTGAACCGCGACACCGTCTCCAGATCAAAGCCGATTACCGTGACCTGTGATCGCTTCGCGTACTGGTGGATGGCTTTCTTCAGGTGTGGAGTCGTCTCCGGGCCCGATTTGATCTCAATGAAGAGGCGTTTGCCAGGAGGCAGCGACGCCAGGACATCATCCAGGAGCGGCATCTTCTCGCCCGCAAAGCTCTCACCTTTCCACTTGCCGACGTCCAGCCTGCGTAGTTCAGCCGAGTCTGCTTTGCCGATGGTGAGATCCGCGCCTGCCGTTCTTGTTGTGGTAGCATCGTGAGATAGCATCAGCCTGTTGTCCTTGGTCAGGTGGATATCGATCTCAACCATCTCGTCCCCAAGCCGCCAGGCGAGGTCTATAGCGGCGAGGGTGTTCTCGGGAGCCAGGTAAGACTCCCCTCGGTGGGCGATCAGCTTCATTTCTGAACGCCCGTCCTTCTTCGGTTTGTCATGCGCCGTCCGATCAAAAGTCGCATCTGCCTTTGCAGAGTTGGCGCCTGAGCAGGCGGGAGCACATGCGCATTGCCCCGCCACGGTCAGGAAGACGAATGCGAGAAGAAGCGGCGCAGTGTTGTGTGGCGAAAGCATACGAGGCAAGTGCAAAGACTCCTTGATCTGAGGTTACTTCAGTGAGGGATGGATGGGTGGCACGCCGGGGAGCAGTGGCTTCCGTTGGTCGGGGGCTGCGGCCGTACTGGAGGCGGCATCAGATGCTCCCGTATGGGAAACACGGGCAATGTAGGACTTCTCATCATAATTGGGGCTGTTCTCGCGGTCGTGGCACTCGATGCAGCCCTTGGGGTCAACCTTGACCTTTGCGGTCGTGCCCTTGCGTTCCAATCCGTGCGGCAGCGAGTTCATGTGACAAGTTGCACACTCGACCCCGCCCAAACGATCGGGAGAGAACGTCACCCTCTGCAGTCGGCGGAACTGTTCGGAATGGCACTTCAAGCACTCTGGGATAGCCCGCTGCTCGTCAAGCAGAGTCTTGATCGCCAACGCGTGCTTGGTGGTCTTCCAGTCCTCATATTCCTTCATATGGCAGGTCCTGCAGAGCGATGGCGGGTAGTATGGCTTCCCTCCAGCCGCCGCGGCCTGCACGGTCCCGGCTATCGGAGGACCGTAGGTCGGCGCCGGCTGAATCTTGGCCATGAAGTCCTTGACCTTCTTGTTGACGACCGGGTCTTCCTCGACTGGCGGCTCGAGTGCAATGCGTTTGCTGGAGAGTTT
>CAZFYZ010000055.1:16950-24641 GCA_964523735.1 uncultured bacterium
CCTGAGGAGTGTATGCTCGCATCGCCCCGCCTATCACGATGTCCGGCTCACCAAATCGCTTGCCCATTCGCTCGAGCCAGTCGGCCTTGACCAAGTTGGCTTCGTCAAGAACAACCAGCACATCCGAGCCCTCACGCGCGGCTTGGTAGGCGACGAGGATGGCCTTGCGTTTCTCAAGATCGCTCGCGCTGTCGTCCGAGGGAGTTGCCCCAAACGAGATGATGCCCACCTTGACCCCGCCGACGGTCTTGATGAGGTAAGGCTGCGCCGTCGTTTTGGCGCGCGGGAACGTATCGAGGACAGTGACCTTGTTCTCGGCCATCTGCTCGAAGTATTTGCTGCCGAAGATGCGCAGATCCGTTTCGCCCACTCCGACCGCGTCGTAGCCCATATCGTGCATCAACGACGCGATAAACGATAGGCGATCAGGCGAGTTGGAGACATTCCCGCTCTCGACTATGACCGAGTTCGGGTTGTCCTTGACCAACTGCGCTATTGTTGTAGCTCGCCGGGCAAGACCGCCCTGCTTCTTGCCGCCTCACCCACACCCCTCGAGGTAGCCCATGGTGTCATTGGTGTAGATGATGCGGACAGTCTTCGTGGTCTCGCCGGCGTTGATGCTTAGCGCCCACGCGAGTCCGAGAAGCAGGAATGCCGAGCAGGCGATGCTGATTGCGCGAAATGCACGCCTCACAAACGTCTCCTGGAGGTATGTTTTCAGGCTTTGTGCAAGAGCATACTGCACCATTCGCAGTATACGCCGCCCGTTCAGGCTTTGTCAATCGTGCGGGCGGGCGGTCTCACTCCATATACCCAACCTGTAACCCTCTGCCACTCAATTCGCGGTGCATCCTGTCGGCAAGCGCGACCACTCCAGGCTTCTCGGTCTCGAAGTGTCCGGCGTCGATCATCGCCATCCCCTGCGCGTTGGCGTCCAGGATATCGAAGTGCTTCAGCTCGCCTGCCACGTAGACATCCGCTCCCGCCTTCAACGCGTCCGATGCATACCTTGTACCCGAACCTGGGCAGATCGCTACTCGGCTTATCTCTCGCTCAGTGTCGCCTGCCACGCGCATGCAATCAAGATCGAGCGCCGACCTCACCCGCTCCGCCAATCCCCTGAGGCTGACGGGCTTCTCGAGTGTCCCCACGCGCCCGAAGCCGAACTTGATAGGCTCATTCGCCAGCCGGTAGACGTCGAACGCGACCTCTTCGTAGGGATGGGCCGAGCGCATGGCCTCGGTCACTGTGTGAAGCAGAGAGCCGGGGCAGATCATCTCGAGCCTGTGTTCCTCGACTTCTTCGAGTCTCCCGACATCGCCTATGTAAGGATGGGCGCCATCGAGCGGCACGAAAGTACCGGTTCCGGCTGACCTGAAGCTGCAGTGGGAGTAGTCGCCGATCCGCCCCGCGCCAGCCGCAGCCATAGCGTCTCTGACCGTATCGACTGACTCGACGGGAACGAAGACAGCTATCTTGTGGAGCGCGTCCTGACGACGGTTGGTGAGCGGCGAGGCGTGCTGCAGACCCAGAAGCTCCGCGAGCACATCGCTGTTGCCGCCAGGGGCCGTGTCGAGGTTGGTGTGCATCGAGTAGACGGCGATGCCCGCGCGGATCAGCTTGGTCAGGCGGTCCGCAAGTGGGTCGCCCGTCATCAGGGTGCTGACGGGACTGAAGATGATCGGGTGGTGCACAACCAGCATCTCTGCGCCCTGAGCTATGGCTTTGTCTATGACCGGCATCGATGCGTCCACGGCCAGGCAGACGCGGCTGACGTCTGCGGTTGGATCGCCCACCTGCAAGCCCCCTGGGTCGCCCTCATCAGCCATCCATCTTGGCGCCACTTCCTCCAGCCAGTTCACGACATCAGCGATTCTCATCTGTCATCTCCTCCGGTTAGGCGGTGCATCGCCTCATTATACCTGATCCGGCGGGTCGAAAACCCGCACAATCACCGGCCCGCACGGCACCGGTTATGCAGCCCTTCTTTATGTATCCTGCAGCCGGAGGTGAACGCCACGATGAGGAAGATCGCCATCTCAACAATGATGTCGCTGCTGGCTGTCTGTTCGTGCTTCGCCTCAAGCGTGGGATACCAGCGTGTCACACACGGCCGGCTGGCTGCGCACGCAGTCACGGTCAACCTGGCCGATCCCACTGTCAAGGTCACGGTTGGACTTGCCGCAGGTGGAGCAGGCCGCTGCGAGACGTTCAGGAGGATGATCAATCGCACTCGCCCCGCCGCCGCGATCACAGGGACGTTCTTCGACACCAAGACCCTCATTCCGACCGGCGACATACTCCTGCGCGGCACGCTCGTTCACAAGGGAGTGATAGGCTCCGCGCTATGCATTGATGCCAACAACAAGGCCGCGGTGGTCCCCCTGAAAGAAGGCCGCCGGACGAAGTGGGCCGGCTACGAGACAGTCCTCTGTGCCGGGCCGACATTGGTTTCGGGTGGGAAGGTTGCAATCGGCCTGAAGCACGAGGGCTTCAGGCGGTCCCTTATGACGAGCACTCGGCGGACGGCCGTGGGAATCACGAAGTCGGGCAAGCTTGTGCTGATCTGCGTGAACCGGCGGGCGTCGCTCTATCAGGTGGCCAAGCTGATGATCGCCAAGCTCGGAGTGCAGCAGGCGCTCTGCCTCGATGGTGGATCCTCGACTGCGTTCTACTACCAGGGCTCGTATCTCGCGTGCCCTCAGCGGACGCTCACCAACTGCCTGATGGTCTACTCAACCGAAGCGGCTTACGCTCGCGCCAAGACCGCCCTCGCACCGTCTCGCTACTTCGCCAAGGCGGACCCCCAGCCATCGATGGGCGCAGGACCGGCCGAGTCGATCTTGCGCGGATGCGCGGACGCGTCTCTGACCGACCCAGCGGATGTGCTGCTGGCGCGGGGATCGGATGTACGGTCCGCGGACTCCCAGGTCTACTCCGGGAACAGCCCGTCGTATCGGACCCCGACCCTCGGAGAGGCCATCCAGCCCGCCACGGTCTCTTTCCAGGTCAAGTAGTGCGGTGTGAGCTTATGCGCGGCCGAGTCTTCGGCTGTTGCATAGGATTCATACAGCACGAACTTGCTTGGGTCTTCACTGAGCTGCAGAATGTCAAACCGCCGGTTGCCGGGCTCCTTGACCGACTCCCGCGCGTTGGCGAGCGTCGCCTCTATGAAGTCCTGAACGTGTTCAGCGACCACATCTACTTGAACCAACACGACGTGCATAGTAGCCCTCCGTTCCCCGCCCGGCCTGGTCAACCAAGCGTATTGAATGCCAGGCGGGGCGGTTCGACACGCTTCTGGGTCAGATGTTCCAGGGAGAAGGTCCATCGCCACACCGCTCAACTTGTCAGGTCGTGCTCTTCCGGATTCTGACCAGTGACCGCGTGTTCAGGTGCTTGGTGTGCCCGTCACCAGGATCGAGCACCGCAACCGTCCAGCCATTTTGAAGAATGATTCCGGATACTTCGGCGACGGTCCCTTCATACGGGCCTGATATTACCAACACTCGATCCCCAGGTTTGATAGCCCCTCCATTCATCCTGCCACAGAAGGCTAGACTGAACGGCATTGAGATGAGGCCCCCGAGAATGCAGGCCGAAACGATCTCTGGCAGGATGTCGCGCAGAGGCATAGTGAACAGGAGAATGCGAAGCAGCAGCGCGCTTAACCCGCCGCCCGCAAACATGCAAGCAAGCGCGACTCCCCCGGGACACGCACATATCCTATGCACCATGCGCCGTTTCAGCCCAAGACTAGCCGTCAGTTTGTCCCAGTCGATGCGGCCCTGCTGAACCCTTCTGGTCCGGAGTAGCGACCATTCCTCGAAGAGGAGTTTCCTCCCCCCGCCGAGGTCGATCACAATGAGCTCGGATCCTCCTTGATCCAGTGTGATCTCGTTCACTGTCGCGACAGCGCCTTTGTGCGGCCCCGTAAGTATCACCACCTGATCGCCAAGCTTGAGCGGAGCGCCATTGATCCTGCGGCAGATGAAGCAGATGGGGATCCCAAGTGTCAGATAGCCGAAGAGGCAAGTCAGCAGAACTGCAGCGGGGACGGCGAGAAACCAGAAAGCCAGCATCCATTGCCAGCTGTCGGAAATACTCCGCACGACCTCTTCCCAAAGAGGATACGATACTACTCCAAGTGCGAAGACGCTCAGCACGGACGTGAGAATCTCGGGACGAGCGCAGATCCTGTTCAGAATGCGCGGCCTGAGATTACTACTCATACAGAAGACTCCATCGAGTTCGGGCTTTCACAAGCCAACCCCCGCCTTTGCGAGCTCATATCCCGCCCAGATGCCAAAAGGCAGAGCAATCATACAACTGCTCTGCCTCAACATGCAACGTAGAATATCTGGCTCCCTCAGCCGGACTTTGCTGGCTCAGGCGGCATCACCGACCGTCTCGGAGGAGGGCTTGCCAAGAGAAGAAAACGTCCTGCGCAGCTATGCCTTAAGAGAATCTATCCGATGATCAGCTGATGTTCAGGTTCAGCAGCTACTTCTTGGCCAACTCCTGACTCATAACGCTGTAGTAGAAGCACAGATTGTCTTCGGGGCCGTTGGTCAAGCGCTTGTACACCTTGCTCGGCGGGAATATCCTGTTCTCACCTACCCGTAGACCCGCTTGGGGTTCAGGACCAAAACCTGTCTCCCAATACCACTCGCCATCAAACTCACGGCGGAAGATCTCGCCAATATAGCAACCCCACACCTGCGAGTGACTGACCAGTTCTTCCTCGGACAGGCGCTTGCCTACCCTAATGCCAAGCATCTTCTTGTTGTAGTGCCGATACATGCCGTCGAGTATATCTTCTACTTTGCTCACACTCTCTGGCGAGAAATCCAGATCTACCTGGAAAGTACCTCGAGCTAATGCAACAGCTTGGTCAGCATACTCTGTAATAGTATCTTGCAGTTCTGAGTCCATCTCTCACCCTCCCGTGGATCACGAAGCGCTCCTCCGCTATCTCCCGAAACCAATCCCATAAGGCCCTATAAAGCATATAAGCCAGAGCAACCATACAATTGCTCTGGCTCATTATCTCAAATATAACTGGCTCCCCCGCGTGGACTCGAACCACGAACATCCTGGTTAACAGCCAAGCGCTCTGCCAATTGAGCTACAGGGGAGCGTCCTATCAGGTATGATTATACCTTGTCTGGCGGATGAATGTCAATATGCACTTGCACGAAAATCCTGCAGTCGTGGAGACGGATCATCCTGCGACGAGAGCTCGTGGATAGCGTCGTTGGCTGTTCTATATGTAGACCGGAGCGTTCTATGATATAATGCCGTACGGACAACCTGAACCACTGGAGGAGCAAAATGAGCGATCACACGTATAGATACACTGCCGGTCCTTGGAACGTGCACACGGGCGCGGATCCTTTCGGCCCGCCCGTTCGAGACGAAGTCGAGTTCGCCAAGAAAGTGGCCAAGTTCAAGGAGATCGGCTTCCACGGCGTGCAGTTCCACGACGATGACGTGGTCTCGGCCGAGGCCGACGCCGCCACCACTCAGAAAGTGGCCGCCGAGGTCAAGAAGATTCTGGACGACCATGGCATGGTCGCCGAGTTCGTCGCGCCCAGGCTCTGGGAGCACCCCAACACGATCGATGGCGGCTACACGGCTAACGACGCCGGAGTGCGCAAGTACACCGCCGACAGGTCCAAGCGAGCCGTCGACATAGCCAACATGATCGGCACGAAGAAGATCGTGCTCTGGCCGGCTCGGGAGGGCACTTATATCCGTGAGGCCAAAGACCCGGTCGAAGCCACTCAGCGCTGCACCGACTACATCAACATGCTCCTTGATTACGACAAGGAGATCCGTATCCTCGGCGAAATGAAGCCTAACGAGCCTATGGACCAGGCCTACAATCCGACCACGGGTCACTTCATAGCAATGGCATACGCTTCAGCCGATCCGAGCAGGGTAGGGGTGGTCATCGAGAGCGCCCACGCAATCCTTGCGGGGCTCGATCCCTCTGATGAGATGGGTTTCGCGCTCTGGCACAAGAAGCTCTGGTCGGTCCACCTCAACGATCAGAACGGGCTCAAGTTCGATGAGGACAAGGCGTTTGGGGCGGTCAATCTGCGCGGCGCGCTGAACCAGGTATGGGTGCTGGATCGAAATGACTACGGCAAGAACGGCGAGATGGTCGGTTTTGACATCAAAGCACTACGCACCACAACCGCGGAGAAGCGTTACCAGCACCTGATCAACTCCAAGCTGTTCTTCGAGGATCTTCTGGCAGTTGTGCGCTCGCTGGACAATGCGCTGATCGGTTCGTTCAGGGCGGCTCGCGACTACGAGGGACTCGAGGCATACATCATCGGCAAGTTGATGGGCAAATAGCTATTGACAGCGGGCAAACGTGGGGGTATCCTGCATGTATCATGGACGGTCGCTGCGGATAGTGGAACAAGCTCCATGCGAGGGACTGTCGCACGCCGTCCAGTAACGGCTCAGTCATGCCCACAGTCATTTCGAGCAGGGCGAGAAATCTGCTTTTTGCGTCGGCTCGGTAAGGGCCGAAAGCAGATTTCTCACTGCGTTCGAAATGACGGGTTCGTGAGATTGAGTTCTTACTCCGTTTGTTTGCGCTCGCCACGAATGGGAGACCATGCATGAGATACCTCACACTGCTCTTGGTGCTGTTGACCTTAGTCGCGGCAACTCAGGCTGGGGCACAGGGATATAGGATCGACTGGTGTTCTATCAACTCCGGAGGAGGCGCGGCATCCGGCGGCAGCTATAAGCTGAACTGCACGATCGGGCAACCTGTTGCTGGTTTCGTGTCAGGCACAGACATCCTGCACTGGATCGGGTTCTGGACAGGGGATACGTCGGCTCCGGTAGTCGTTGATAGCCTGGACGAGGCGAAGCGACTGCCGGACGGCGCGTTCGTCAGCGTCTCCGGTCAGGTAGCTACTTCGGCGGCCGATGACTTCGGCACGTTCTTCTATGCTGAAGACCCCAACCGCGTGAGCGGCATCAGGGTCTCGGTGCCCGCGCCGGTCGCAGACCTGGTTAGAGGCAGCATCGTCAACATTGTAGGGACGCTCAGCACCACTTCATCGGGCGAACGGCAGTTCACGGGCCCGATGGTAGTGATTGCAGGCACCCGGACTCCACTTGCCCCCGTGGGACTGACCAATCGAGCACTGGGCGGCGGGGACCTCGGCGAGCCCCCGCTCGGCCAATGTGGCGTGTCGGGGGGGAACGGTCTCAACAACATCGGCATTCTCGTTAATACCTGGGGTCTAATCACCGGAACGGGAACCGGCTACTTGATGATCGATGATGGCTCCGGGCCAGTGCGCGTTGACACGAGCACACTCTCAAGTCCGCCCACGAGCGGCTACATCAGCGTGATCGGCATCTCCAGCCTCTACCAGGCAACGCCAGGCGGTGAGCGCACCCGTTTGGTCCTGCCAAGGAAGCAAGGAGACGTAACGCCGCACTAACTCAGAATTGACTGCAGGGATGGAGAGAGAGGGAGAGGGTTGGGCCGGACTGCGCAGATAGTCCGGCCCAATCTAGTGTACGTCAGACCAGCGCCTTCCGCATCCACGTGGGGGCGTCAGAGACGCCTGCTACAGCTCTATCGCAACAGCCGCCGGTTAGGTAGCGTCAAGCCTTGTGTGTAGATTGCTTTGGTCGGTAAGCGTCATCCCACT
>CAZFYZ010000056.1:0-24527 GCA_964523735.1 uncultured bacterium
TGAGAAATCTGCTTTTCGGCATCTGCCAAGAGCCCCGCAAAAAGCAGATTTCTCGGCCCTGCTCGAAATGACAACTCCGGAAGACTGAGCTGTTACTGACGGAGCTACGCCATCCTTAGCTGATACGGCAGGAGTCGGAGCTGGTCGCGGTACTTTGCGACGGTGCGGCGGGCGATGGTGACGCCCTGCTCGGCAAGGCGCTTGGCGATCTCACCATCCGAGAGGGGCTCGGTGGAGGTAGCAATCAGCCGGCTAATCATCTCCCTGATCGGCATAGCGCAGTCGAAGAAGACCTCGAAGCTGATGACCTCGCCGGAGGGCATTCGGCAGTGCTTGTTTGCGAGGGCCCGGCAGATGGTAGACTCGTGGACCCCAAGCTCCTTTGCAATCTCTTTCTGCTTGAGCGGCTTCAGGTGTGAGGGTCCGTGGAGGATGAATGCTTTCTGATGCTCGACAAGGCTCATCGCGACGCGTGCAAGTGTCTTCTTGCGCAGGCCGATCGCTTCAATGATGGTCCTAACGCGCTCGACGTGCTCTTTCACGTGGCGCGATTCCTCTTCCGCAAGACACCTATCACCCGACTTGTGAGACCTGTAGACCTGGTCATAGACCTCGTCGATCTGAACGGGGATTGAGTGCCAATCGACCACAGATACCATGAGCGAACCGTTCTTGTTCTCGACTATCACGTCCGGGACAAGCGCCGCTGTGTCGCGAGGCGATAGACCCTCGTGAGGCCTGCAATACCCGGAAGCGGGACGGGGGTTCAGGTGGTCTGAGATAAACTCGCACGCTTCACGCAGCACGCTCTCAGGTAACTCGGTAGCTTTCGAGATGGCTTTCAGCTTCATTCGCGAGAAGTCATCCCAGTGTTCCGCTACGATTCGCTCCGCATATCCCGCGATTGGGCTGCTGTCACACAGGTGGCGAAGCTGGATGAGAAGAGACTCGCGCAGGTCACGTGCGGCTATTCCGGGAGGGTCAAAGCTCTGGATGACTGTCAGCACACCCTCGATCTCCGGTACCGCCGCAGCGAACTGCTCGGCGGTCTCGTAGAGAGATTCGCGCAGGTAGCCGTCGTCGTCCAGCGAGTCTATCAGGAACTCCGCGATCCGCAGGGCGCGCCCGGCAAGGCAGAATTGGGCTTGCTGCCTTAGATAGTCCTTGAGTTCCACGGGGGTGGCCACTGTTGAGAATGGGTCCAGGACATCGTCTCTTGCCACAACGACGAACGCGTGCTCGAGGTAGTCGCGTTCGTCCAGTCGATGGTCTATCTCGGTCGACTTGGGCAGCATCTGAGAGGCTCCGCAGACCGGACAGACGGAGGGTCCCGCAAGGAACCCGCACACAGGACAACGGGCTGATTCATCGACGGAGAGGGCGGGGTTTTCCATTGACTCTGCGTCAATGAACTGTTGGAGCTCGAGGATCCCCATATTGAGGATTGCGTTAGCCTGAATCTGAACGGGGATTGCCCGAGGCAACTGCCTCTGGCCCATGACGGCACCTTGCATCAGCAAACCAAACCTTTCCTGCGGATAGCGTGAGGCCCTTCCGTGAGCCTTCTGTCACAACTGATTATTGGGTCGCGCGCGCGTTCTTTGCAGGTTACTGAACCACAACAGAACGAGTTTGTGCTAAAGCTTCACTCCGCCGGGGCCGATGAAGCTATTGGATAGCTACGGCTAGATCGGAGGAAAGCCCCCGCATGGCGGAAGTACTGAGCCAGGACGAGATAAATGCCTTAACAGAGATCTACCGAGCAGCGGGTGGGTCCGAAGAGTCGGGACGAGGCGGTGAGCGTCGAGTCCGTCTCTACGACTTCGCTCGCCCGGACAAGTTCTCAAAGGAGCATATAAAGGCCCTGAGTCTGATCAATGGGCGCTACGGCACATCGCTCGGCGTTGCCCTTGCCAGCCAGTTGCGTGTGGACACCCAGGCAAACCTCCTCGCGCTTGATCAGCTTACCTATCGAGAGTACCTGAGCAGTGTTTCAGAAAACACGCTATTCGTCGAGGTAGGCCTCGAGCCGCTGTCGGCGCTAGCCGTATTCGAGTTCAATCCTTCGTTGGTTGCGGCCTGCGTCGACTTGCTGGCAGGCGGCAGTTCGGTCTCAGTGGTTCAGTCGACCAAGATTACCGAGATCGATAAGGCCGTTATGCAACCGGTGGTGGATACCGCTCTCAAGCAGTATGCGGAGGCATGGTCCTCCACGGTTGTCCTCAAACCGCGCGTCATCTCAATGACCACTGAGAACACCACGCGGCAGGTCCTTCTTCCGTCAGAAGGCGTTCTCGTAGGCGTCTTTGAGTTATCTGTCTCGGGATTCGTGAGCATGGCCAGCATCTGCATCCCCTCTTCTGCAATCGAAGCCGTTCTGCCTGCCCTCACCCTCAGACGAACAGTCAATGCCTCATCACAACGCTCCGCGGCAGTCAACGACATCCTGAAGGAGTCCTTCGAGGAGGTCGAGGTGGAGTGCACGGCAGTGTTGGGCAAGACGAATCTGTCTGTCCAGGATGTTGCAGACCTTGAGATCGGCGATCTCATACGCCTGCCTGCGAAGACGACCCAGGACGCAGAGATATGGGTCGAAAACTTGCCCGTCTACAGCGGCTCGCTTGGCCGATCTGGTCGTAACCTCGCCATTAAGGTCACGCGCAGAGTTGACGAAAGAGAAGCGGCTTGATCACTCCGGCTCGAGCCTGAACTCACGGATCTTGTTTCTCAACGTCTTGCGGTCGATCCCCAGCGCCTGCGCCGCCGCCGACTGATTCCAGTTCTTGTGACGCAGCACTCGCTCGATGTGCAGCAGCTCGACGTCCCGCAGAGACGCCGTAGGGGGCGGGAAATCCCCACTGCTCGTTGTGGCATGAGTTATCTGCGACTGTACTGCCACGGGAGCGGATCGATGAGCTGGGGCCGTGGGCAGCATCAGATGCTCAGGGCGGATTGTCTCACCATTGCAGAGTATCACCGCGCGCTCAACCGCGTTCTGAAGCTCACGGATGTTGCCGGGCCAGGTGTGCGCTCGCATATCGGACATCGCTTCCGGCGAGAAGCGCTTTGCCTTCCTGCCCATCTCCTTGGCATAGACGCTCAGGAAGTGGCGGGCGAAGAGTTCCACGTCCCCATCACGTTCCCTTATCGCCGGCAGCTTGATTGAGATCACGTTAAGCCGGTAGTAGAGGTCCTCGCGGAACTCCTTTGCCTTGATAGCTTCCTCGAGGTCACGGTTGGTGGCCGCAAGCACTCGAACGTCGCATGTGAGTGTCTCGCTTCCTCCAACGCGCTCGAACTGCTTCTCCTGGAGCACTCGCAGGAGCTTGGCCTGGACTGCAGGAGTGATCTCTCCTATCTCGTCAAGGAAGATCGTTCCACGGTGCGCGGCCTCAAATCTGCCGATGTGCCGGGTGACCGCGTGCGTGAACGCGCCCTTTTCGTGACCGAAAAGCTCAGATTCCAGAAGCGTCTCGGGCAGGGCGGCGCAGTTCACTTTGAGAAAGGGCTCGCCGGCGCGGTCGCTCTGATAGTGAATCGTGCGCGCGAGGTATTCCTTGCCCGTGCCCGTCTCCCCAAGAATGAGCACGGTCGAGTTTGCCTTGGCCACCTGTGCGGCCATCACATATGCCCGCTGCACGTCTGGGCTAGTGCCTATGATGTTGTCGAACCCGTACTTGCTCTTGAGCTCCGAGCGAAGATAGCGGTTCTCGTCAATGACCCGCCTCTGCTCGAGTGCACGCTCCGCGACCACCTGGAGTTCGTCCAGATCGAATGGCTTTGTGATGTAGTCGTAGGCGCCCAGCCTGAGAGCTTCGATCGCTGTATGTGCGCTGCCGTAGGCAGTCACCATGATCACCGGCAAGTCGGGCCTGATCTCCTTGATCCCGCCAAGCACTTCAAGGCCGTTCATCTTAGGCATGCTCATATCGAGGATCACGAGATCGAACTCGCGCTCGCGAGCCAGGGCCAGGCCTTTTGGCCCGTCCGGCGCGGAGGCGGTATCGCACCCGGCATCAGCAAACGCGCGGCAGAGCATGTCGCGCATTCCGGCTTCATCATCTATGACCAATATTGCCCAGCTATCCGGCAATCTTCTACTCCAGGTTGACGTACTCAGGATACCGCGGGAAACCGCATAGTGATCGTTGTGCCCTCGCCGGGCGCTGACTCGACTATGAGTCGGGCGCGATGGCGCAGAGCGATTGCGTCGACCATGCTCATTCCGAGGCCCGTTCCATCGGCCCCGCGGGTGGTGAAGAATGGATCCAGGAGGCGCTCGCGAGTCTCTTGCGACATCCCGATGCCTGTGTCGCTCACGATCAGATCAGTGTGATCTATTCCGCGTCTTGTGGAAACGGTGATGCGGCCATCAGACTCTATTGCCTGCGCGGCATTGAGCAAGACATTGGCCAGTGCCTCTCTGAGTTCGGATGCGTTGCCCGTGACGACACAGCCAGGCCGCAGATCAGTTTCTATGTGCACATTGCCCTGGGCCCGGGAGTCTGATTCTCTCCACGCAGGCAGCGCACTATCGATGACCCCTGCCGCGATCTCGGCAAGGTCGACTTCACCGTAACTCGACCGGTCGACGGGCTTGCCTATCTCGCGCAGCCTGCGGACGGTCTCTGCAGCGTCTCTTGCAGCGAACTCGATCGCGTCCACGCACTTGATAACCGGCGAATCCTCGGTCAGCTTGCGTCTCGCGAGCTGAACATTGCCCAAAATAATGCCCAGTACGTTGTTGATGTCGTGCGCGACTCCGGCCGCCATCTCTCCCAGTGTCCGCAGGCGTTCGGAGTGAATGAGCTGGTCCTGTGCCTCCGCGAGCTGAGTGTTGAGGTCCGCGAGCTGGCGGTTACGGTCGAGGATTTCATGCTCGAGCTTGCGCCGGTTGGTGATGTCGCTGTAGATCTCGATCCGGCCGGAGGAATGTCCATCCGTGGTGTAGACGGGGCTGGAGTAACGATGAATGACCGCGCCATCGCCTATATCGCTGTCCAGTACTTCCTCGATAACTTCATCCGGGCTGGCTGCTTGTCGAGTGATGATCGAGGGCATGTGGGTGCCGATAAGCTCTGCCATCGGCATGCCAAAGACCTGCGCGGCCCGCTGGTTTGCGGAGACGATCGTCATCGTCTCGTCCAGCATCAGCACCCCGCGCTCGGGATAGTCAACGTAACCTAGAGCGGCCAAGCAGTTTCCCCTTCCAACCCAACAATAAGCATTATATAGCTTCACTGAGGCCACTGTAAAGGCGGTTCACGCGGCGGACCGGCTACCACCTCTTGGGTATCTTGCCGAATGTGAGACCCTTCAGCAATCCCACGGAGTTGAGGATCAGGGAGAACCTCACTCCCCCAAAGAATGTGTACTTCCAAGCATTGCTGTTGCTGTCGACGTAACGGATCATGCCTTTGGAGTGTAGTATCCTGCAGCGTTCCTCCCGCAGTGCATGCAACTGGTCGAGCTCCCGCCCGGGGGTGAATGGCAATACCGTTGCCTGCACTTCCTGGAGCCACGCCTCGTGCGCTTTCAGGAGAAGCTCCTGACTGAATGCCTGCACATACTGGTTGCGGCTTGTGCCGGAGAGATCCCGTTCGGAGTTGTTCGTGTCGGTGGTGGTGTATGTGCGCCCGTCGACCGTTCTGGTGTACAGCGTCGTGCCGCGCACGCGTATGTTGAGCATGCTGCCGGCGCCGACAACCGCGAGGTGACGGCCATCAGCGGACACCATCATGCCGTAGCTTATCTTGTAGGTCGGTCCCTTGATGTCGGCACACCAGCCCATGAATTTGAAGCCCAACTGGCTGAGCTGATACGCAGCGGACTGCGCATACCCGTCGATATCAGGAAACTGGCGCTGTTCCTCACACGGACCGTAAGGCCATACGAGACGTTTCTCAAAGAACGCGAGCACTGCTGTGAGGGTATAGAAGAACGCGAGAATGATAACGCAGCCATACATGTATGTCGGCACACCAATCCTCCTGACCCGATGAAGTGTCAATATCTTAGCGTGCAGCCATCTGTCGGGTCAAACCGGCTAGCTGGCAGGACTTTGGATCGGGTTCCACTAAGCGGACTGCGACATGAATCGGATCGACCTGTGCGGACAGCCATTGGACCTGGCATTGACTCTCGCCTGTGGGCAAGCATTCAGGTGGCGACTGTCGGGAGACGGCCACTGGCGCGGTGTCGTGCGCGATCGGCTTGTCGAGCTCGCCCTCGATAACGGCTTCCTGCTCTGGCGCACACATCCTGAGCCCGACGAAGCGCTGGTGAGGGATTACCTGCGCCTCGATGACGATGTGCAGACGATCTATGCCCGCCTTGCTGAGATGGACGCGCATGTGGGCGATCTGACGCGGCGGTTTCACGGAATGCGGCTCCTTCGCCAGGACCCCGAAGAAGCGCTGCTGTCGTTTGTGTGTTCGGCCGCCAACAGCATCCCTCGGATTTCAGCCTCGATCGAGGCGCTGGCACTTTTCTATGGCGATCTGGTGTGCGAGCTTGACGGCGTATGCTGGTTTGGCTTTCCAACAGCGCGAATGTTGGCTGGGGCCGATGCGGTTGCGCTGTCAGACGCACCCTCTTTGGGTTTCAGGGGAGCCAATCTGAAGGCAGTCGCGGAGCAGCTAGTCGGACGTGGCGAGGTATGGCTGCAGTCTCTCCGCAGCGTGCCTTACACAGAGGCTCGGGACGCACTGGTCGAACTGCGAGGGGTGGGGCGGAAGATCGCCGACTGCGTGTGCCTCTTTGCGCTCGATAAGGACGAGGCCGTGCCCGTTGATACTCACGTCAGGCAGATCGCGGAGCGCCTGTGGATGCCCACACTGAAAGGCAAGACGATCACGAATCTTGCCTACCGGATGATAGTTGGCGCTTTCGCTGATCGATACGGGCCGCTGGCAGGTTGGGCGCAGCAGTTCCTGTTCTATGAAGACCTGCTCCGCACACGGGCGATGGGGCGGGGCTTGTAGTCCAGAGATGAGGAGCAGCCCTACGAGCTAAGGCCGACGCAGATGGCTCCCAGAATGACCAGAGCAACCCCTAGCCAGCGGGCGGCACAGATACGCTCCCTCAAGATCAGCGCCGCATAGCCCGTTGCAATCAGGTAGCTCAATGCGGTCAACGGGTTAGCAACACTGACGTCTACCCACGCAAGTGCTGCCATGTATGCGCCAAAATAGCCTGCCATACAGAGGATGCCCAACAGCACGAGCGGGCGTGTGAAGACGCATCGGGCGATCGGCACTACATCGCGGTAGCTCTGAAAGCGCACTTCTCTGCCGTTCTGCATGCCTCGGCTGAACAGGATGTCCCCCATCGAAGCGAGAACAATTGCGAACCCCAGCGCTATAGCTAATCTGATCATCTAGGTCCTCGCTACCAGGGCGATTCCGCAAGCCACCAGCACGCTCCCGGCCCACCTGAGCGGTGACACGTCCTCTCTCAGCAGGAAATGGGCTAGCAGCGTCACCAGCACGTAATCGGCCGCAGTCAGGGGCAGGACGAAGCTTAAGCTCTCCCACGAAAGCGATGCCAGGTACAGCACCAGGAACGCGATCAGCAGCACGATTCCGCCCATCACAAAGGGGTTCGTCATCGTCATCAGGAATCCGGCGATGATGCCGGGTGGATCGGCGGCGTCGACCATCTTCATCCCCCGGCTGAGGGCGATGTCTCCGAACGCGCCGAACACAACCGCGAAGAACATGACTATCAGCACCTTGGCTTTGTTGCGGCGCTGGCTAATCGTATGTAAAGCACTCCCTGGCTCGGGAGTGTCGTCATTTCTCTCGGGCAATGCCACAGTCTGCAACCTCGGTTCCACAAGATATCTCCTCTGGTATTTTACCGCCCGTTGGCGGAGGTTACTCCGGCCTTGCGGCCTTTGTATGGCTTCGCCCCCGACTGCGCAGGAACGAAATGAACTCCTTACCCTCCCGCAGGCGTCTTCGCCGTTCCTCACGGTCTCTGGCCATGCCTGCCCCGATTCGCAGCATCACCTTGGGGCGAAAGTAGAACCGCCTGTAGAATCTGTCGACCGCAGCGTGTATCTCGTCACCTGAGATCGAGTCATAGGTCAGAGGGCACTGCTGGACACCGTCGCCGGACACCAGTTCGCTCTCTATCAGCCAACCGTTCTCAATCGCCTGCCTGTAGAGTTCCGTCCCAGGGTATGGGGCGGCGATTGAGACTTGGATCGTGTCAGGGTCGAGTTCGCGCGCATAGCTGATAGTCTGCTCAACAGTATCCTTGGTCTCTCCCGGCAGACCAAGCATGAAAGTGCCGTGAACCTGGATGCCTGCCCTTCGGCAGTTGTGCATGAACTCGCGGGCCATCTGTGTCGTAATGCCCTTGCGTGCCCGCCTGAGGATCTCATCGTTGCCCGATTCGAATCCCACCATCAGCAGCCTGAGGCCGCCGTCCCTGAGCGCATTGAGCGTGTCAGACGATACGTTCGCCCGCGAACTCGTTGACCAAGTGATCCCCAGTTTTCCAAGTCTTCTTGCTACGTCAACAGCACGAGCAGGGTCGGCTGTGAAGGTATCATCGTCTATGAAGAACTCCTTGACCTCTGGGAAGTAATCACGTGCAAGTGCGAGTTCTTTCTCAACAGAGTCCGCGCTTCGCGTGCGGTAGGTGTTGCCGGCCATGGTCTGTGGCCACAGACAGAACGTGCACTTGGCGGGGCAGCCGCGGCCCGTGTAGAGTGACAGGTAGGGGTGCTTCAGATACCCGATGTAGTAGTTCTCGATGGTGAGATCGCGCTTGTAGACGTCGATCACGAACGGGAGGGCATCAAGGTCGGTGATGCGTGGAGCGTCGGGGTTGTGCCTCACCTGACCACCGTCCCGCCAACTCAGTCCGTTGGTCTGCGAGATCGGCTGGCCCTCTGCGATCTCCTTGATGGGGATGTCGAACTCCCCCCGAACTACGAAATCTACCGCCTGCGCCTGACGAAGCGATTGCTCCGGTAGCACGGTTACGTGAGGGCCGACGAACCCAATCAGGCTGTCCGGCTTTCTGTTCCTTATCTGGGCAGCGAGTGAGGCATCATTGCGAAACGAGGGAGTGCTGGTGTAGATGATGACTAGATCGAAGCCATCTGCGATGCCTAGAGTGCTCTCCAGGTCCAGGTCACTAGCGGGCGCATCCACCAGCCTGCTGTCGCTGACGAGCGCCGCCGCCTGCGCCAGCCAGGTCGGATACCAGAACGAGCGTATCTCTCTTCTCGCCTGGTAACGCGAACCTGCGCCGCCGTCGAAGCCGGCATACGATGGGGGGTTCAGGAAGAGCGTTCTCATACCAGCTCATTTTTGCCCCCAGGCGGATGGGTTCAAACGAAGTGTGCTCGTGTCAGTCGGGAGAGAACGTTACTCCCACCACCTTGCCATTTGAGAAACCGACCATGCCCCAATCGCCGCCAAACTCCTTCGAATGGCTGTGTTGGAAGATGAGGGTGCCGGTTCCATTGGACAAGCCACTGCCCCCGACCCACATTGCAGAGCGACTAACGGAGCGGCCTGTGACGGGGTCCATATGTGCTGTGCTTTTCGACTCTTGCTCGAACCATCTGCTCATCTTGGATCTCACTTGCGAAACGGTCATGCCGGGGCGGATGCTATAGAGGTCTCGAAGAAAAGGCCTTCTTGTGTTCCCGGACGTACTCCATGCGAAGTACACCATCAGTGCATAGGCGAGCATTCCCGCAACCTTGATCCATATGGGGCGCTTGCGAAGAAGCAGCAGAACAGAGATACTGCTGAAGGCGGCTAACATGGCATAGCTTGCAGGCGACATAGTGATGTTGATGTAGGCCACGATGTAGAGGATGGTGGCGACGACGAAGGAGAGGATTACGGCAATCAAGAGCAACAACAAATTGATCTTCATTTCCTTGCACCTCCTGCTGCAATACGTTACCAGGCTTGTCCTGGTTTCATGCGAGCATCAACTGCTAGGCGCTCATCTTGATCTTGTTCAGTCTGCCGCCTGCCAGCACGACCTCGCGCTCTCTGGCTGAGAGATCGTGGGTCACTTTGATCGTAACGCCGGCGGTAGCATCGGTCAGATCGAAGATGGATTCGCCGCGTGTGATTGCGCCTGCGATGCCCTCGATTCTGATCTCGTCCAGCTGAGACAGCCTGTCGTAGTCTGAGGGGTTCACCATCTTCAGAGGCAGGATGCCGAAGTTGATGAGGTTCTGCCGGTGTATCCGGGCAAAGGACTTGGCGATGACTGCCTTGACTCCAAGATACATCGGAGCTAGCGCGGCGTGCTCGCGTGACGAGCCCTGGCCGTAGTTCTCACCGCCAAGGACAAACCCGCCTCCGAACTCCCGTGCCCTCTTGGCGAACTCGGGGTCGATGCCGGAGAAGACGAACTCCGAGATCGCTGGGATGTTGGACCTGAGCGGTAGAACCTTCGCCCCCGCCGGCATTATGTCGTCGGTCGTGATGTTGTCTCCCACTTTGAGCAGAATCCTGCCTGTGAGTGTCTGGGGCAGGGCCTCCGCCTGGGGTAGGGGCTTGATGTTGGGACCGCGTACGATCTCGACCGTTTCCTGCGCGTTGCTTGGCGGAATCACCATGCGGTCATCCACCGCGTACTTCTCTGGCGCCTCGAACACGACCGGTTCGCCGAGTTTCCTGGGGTCGGTGATTGTGCCATGGATAGCGGCGGCCACGGCGACTTCCGGTCCTGCAAGATAGACCTGAGCGCTCTTGGTGCCGCTTCGGCCCTCGAAATTGCGGTTGAAAGTGCGAATCGAGACAGCGTTCGTGCGGGGAGCTTGACCCATGCCTATACACGGCCCGCAGGCTGATTCCAGAATCCGAGCGCCGGAGGCGATGAGCATAGCCAGAGCGCCGTTCTCCGCGATCATCTCAAAGACCTGTCGCGAGCCGGGCGAGATTACCAGACTGACTGACGGATGAACGACCTTGCCCTTGAGCGCTCCCGCCACCACCATCAGGTCCCTGAGGGACGAGTTCGTGCAGCTGCCAATAGCCACCTGGTCAACCTTGGTGCCCTCAACATCTGCAACCTTGCACACTCGATCCGGCATGTGCGGCTGCGCGATCATTGGTTCAAGTGTGTCTAAGTTTATCTCGTAAACCTGATCATATTCAGCGTCGGGATCCGGCTTCAGCTCCCGCCACTCGCTCTCTCGGCCCTGCGAAGCCATGAACTGGCGTGTTACATCGTCACTTGGGAAGATCGATGAGGTTGCGCCAAGCTCAGCGCCCATATTCGTAATCGTGGCGCGATCCGTCGCCGAAAGACTCGCAACGCCATCACCGCCGTATTCGATGACCTTGCCGACACCGCCTTTGACGGTCATTAAGCGCAGTACTTCAAGAATCACATCCTTTGCCGACACCCAAGGCTGGAGCTTGCCAGTCAGGCGCACGAGAACGATCTTCGGCATAGGCAGGAAGAACGGCTCGCCAGCCATCGCAGCCGCGACATCCAGCCCGCCCGCTCCTATCGCGAGCATCCCGAGCCCGCCTGCTGTGGGCGTATGGCTGTCAGAACCAAGCAGAGTGTCCCCAGGAATGTCGAATCGCTCAAGCTGCACCTGGTGGCAAATCCCGTTGCCTGGGCGCGAGAAGAAGATCCCGTGCTTCGCTGCAACGCTCTGCAGGTAAGCGTGGTCGTCTGCGTTCTCAAAGCCGGACTGGAGCGTGTTGTGGTCGATATAGCTCACTGATCGCTTCGTTCGGACCTTGGGTACGCCCATTGCCTCGAACTGCAAATAGGCCATCGTGCCTGTCGCGTCCTGCGTGAGCGTGTGGTCGATCCGAATCGCGATCTCCTCGCCAGGGGTCATGTTTCCCTCGACCAAATGCTCCTTGATGATCTTCTGCGCTATGCTAAATCCCATTGCCGCTCCATGTTAGTTGAGATAGACTGTCCAGTATCCGAGCCTGCCGTCCGTGTATTCGTAGACACGATAGGTGGTCTGCCTGCCGAACAACCCTGTGACCGGCGGGCATACGTAGACTGGCGTGCATCCTACCCAATGCAACTGATCGCGATGCCTGTGCCCCGTGATCACTGCTTTCACGCTAGGTGACTTGACGATCGAGTCCCACTTGTCACGACTCTCTTTGCGCCATTCGAAGAAAAGAGAGCCCCCATCCGACGCAAACCCGGCGTTCAGATCCTCAACATCCGGGCGATGGGTGAACACGATGACGGGTTTGTCGCCAGCCTCCGCTACGTGCTGTTCCAGCCACTTGAGCGCGTCATAGTTCGGAATGTGACGTTGTGACGCAGCCGTCTCGGAGTACAACATCAGGAATGTCACGCCTCGGTAGTCTGCCTTGGATGCGAGTGGCCCGAAGTTCCTGGCGAACGCCTCGGCCGTCTGCGCCATCCTGTCACCAGCCACGATGTCGTGGTTCCCGGCCAGGTAATGGACCGGCGGTTTCAGCTTGGACATCGTTTCCAACGTGGCCTTGACGGCGGGCTCGTCCGACATGCCGGCGTCCAAGATATCGCCTGTCACCACGACACACTCGATCTTCATCGGCAGACGGTTGATCGAGTCAACCACCTTTGCGACTCGTTCAGCGTTGTCGGCCTTGCCGATATGCAGGTCGGTCATCTGCGCAAAGTAGAAGTGCTGCCCTACACACGGCGAAGCAAATGCCAGCACCAGACACGCGACAATGACCGACGCCTTGACGGTCCAACTTGGTCCAGACTCAGAAGTCATAACTCACAACTCACAGCTCGAATAGCACCGTTTGCATCCGGAACCCGGGCATTGGGAAGCTGACAGTCTTGCCTTTGGTCGCGAGCTTGCCGCCTGTCGGTTCCTCGTTGAGGTTGGCAAGCACTGCTTTCTTGAACTTGCCTGCAATTGTGATGGTCGCGTCCACGTCGTCCGGCGTCGTGTTCAGCACACGAACCACCAGCGCGTTGGACTTCTCCGCCTTCTTCACGGATGTCACGATGATGTTGCTCGGAGCTACGCTTACGAAAGACTGTGCCTTGGGCAAGTCTCCCCCGTGAAGTCCAGTAATGACAGCCCGCGGCGGGGCGTTGTGCTGGTGCGCCATTTGCCAGACCTGAGCACGCTTCCAGTTGCCTTGGTATGGTACGACCGCGTATCTGAAGATCTGCTTGCCGAGGCACTGCGCATCAGGGGTGGGCATGACCGGGCCGGCGTTATATGGCCGGGCCTCGTAGTCGTCGCGCGAGAGCCAGCCGCATGACCGCAGCAGCGTCTGCGCGATCGTGACCGGTTCGCCCTTGAGGACCTCGTATTCCGGCATTCCCTGATTGATCACAGCCAACCCGCAATCGGTTCCATCGACCGCAACATAAGACTGCACAGGTTTCTGGCCAACGGGCTTCTCACACCAATCCTCGCCCGGCGGGAGATCGATGGGCCTGCGAACCACATCGAACTGCCCTTCCGCGAAACAGTAATCAGCCGATGCCACACTGGGGAAGTGTGCCCGAAGCCGGTGGTCTCGGGCGTTGTTGCCGAAGACGGTGAGGACATCGACGCGCGGCAGATCGGCGTGAAGAGTGACGTATACGCTGACGGGACACTCGACAGTTCGTTCCGCCCTGGACATTCGGTCTGGAGTCAGACCCTCCGGCAAATGCAGAACCAGGTCGCACCGCAATGTGCCGATCCCAGGTCCACGTTCGACGATCGACATCGTTCCGCCAACGCCCTCGGACGTGATCGTGCGAGAGTTGGGTGCCCAACCATAGTTGTACTCGTCGCCGCAGTCCTCGGTGTCCTCGAGAAGATTGAGGTTGTGGTAGGTCGTCCTCGTCTGCTTGTGGTACAGGTCGAACGTACCATTGCTGCGGACGGTGAGCTTGACGAAGTCATTCTCCATCTCGCCCAACCCGACACTAAGCGGCGATGCGACATCGACCCGACCCTTCTCTATGTAGTAGGTCTTGTAGCCGAGCGATGGGATGTCCTTGCCGGTGAAGTAGACATCGGCGGACCAGCGAGACCGCCGCCTGTCATACTGGCAGATGTAGTCGTTGGTAACGTGAGTCGCTACGGGCTGCCCCGTCTCGTCCTTGACAACCTACTTGCTTACCATCTCTCCGGGCTCAATGTGGTTCTCCAGCCGGACCTTGACCGTGTCGGTCACATCCCACGCGTGCGGATTGAACACCACTACGGCTTGAGCTTCCTTGTCGGTGGAATCGCTTGCGGTGTTGACTTTCTCTGCGAGGAATCTCAGTGACTCGCGCGTCATTACCTCGCCGATCTGCTGCGACTGCTCGAACCGAGGCATCATCTCGCGGTGCACCTGGTCGATGGAGCAACCGCAGATCGAATCGTGCGGGTGGTTCTTGATCAGAAGCTTCCACGCCTCCCAGAGTATCTGGTTCTCATACTTGCCGCCGTTGAGCCAGGCTAGTGCTGACGCAGGCTCGGCCCACTTCTCAAGCAGGGTCTGCGTTCGCTCGTTTGCCTGCTTTATGTACATTCTAGCGGAGAACACGCCCAGAAGCAGCGGCATGGTCTTGCCACTGTGGAACTCCCCGCGATATGACTTGAGTTTGGGGTTCGCGGAAAGGATCTTCTCGATGAGGTCCTCGTAGGTCGAGTGAACCACCTCGGCGTCGTCCAGGTGCTCGTTCACATACTTGATTATTTCAGCCAGCCGGACTTCAGGCTCCGTGTGATCACTGCCGTTGTTGAGCAGGAGGTACCGCGTTGAGGCCTTCTTTGAAAGTGTTGCTATCTGCTCTTTCACTTCCTCGACGGCTGAGTCCAGATCTATCTCGGGCTTCCGGTTCCAGTGGCCCCTGCCGAAGAACGTGAGGTTGTCATAGCTGTTAGCCAGATGAACACCGAGGACCTTGGTTCCATCGGGTGCCTCCCACCAGAACTCGGAGTTCATGTCATCTACTTCGTTGCCCATTCCTCGGGCAAACAGCACGCCCGGCAGTCCGAAGCCGGCCATTATCTGCGGAAGCTGCGAGATGTGGCCGAACGGATCAGGAATGTAGCCAGCCTTCATCGTGCGGCCGAACTCCTCGGATATCATGTGGCCAAGCATCAGATTCCGGACGGTCGCCTCTCCGCTGACCAGGAACTCGTCCGGCAGTATGTACCACGGCCCTACAAGTATCCGCCCGTCTTTCACGTGCTTGCGGATGTGCTCTCGCTCCTGCGGACGGATCTCCAGATAGTCCTCGAGTACGACTGTCTGACCGTCAAACGTGAACGACTTGTACTCCGGGTCTGTATCGAGCAGCTTGAGAAGCTTGTCCATGAGTCTGACGAGCCTGATCCTGAATTCCTGGAACGTCCAATACCATTCCCGGTCCCAATGGGTCTCAGGCACGAGAATGAGAGTGTGCTTCTTGGGCATCAAATCCTCCGATGGGGGTCGGGCAACCCGACATAGATCAGAGGCTATTATAGCAGATAGCAGGCGGCTGCATGTAGTGGCCGAACGCCTTCAACTGTTCAGGCTTCTGAGCATCTTCGTGATCCTGAACTGGATTCAGGACCCACTCGGCCTCGGACTGGGCGCTGAAACGAGTTCAGCATGACGTAGCCCCGGCATCGCAAGAAGGAATCGGACTGCTGAGAAGCGTAGAATCCATGGGTAACTTGATGCGGCGAGCACGCACGCGTGGGCCGCGGTCTCTGAAAGGTAGTGTACAGTTCCAATGGCAACTAAGATGGTTATGCCCCTGCTGGGCCAGACAATGGAAGAGGGGACCATTATTAAGTGGTTCAAGAACGAAGGTGATCAGATAAAGGCAGGCGAGCCCCTGCTCGAGGTAATGACCGATAAGGTCAACATGGAAGTAGAGGCCCCGGAGAACGGAGTTCTCAGGAAGATCCTCGCCCAGCCGGATGACATAATACCTGTTAAGGATCCTATCGCGATCATCGGCACCGCAGACGAGTCGATCGACGATCTGCTTGGTCCGGCCAAGGCGGAGCCTGCTCCAGCCCCCGCTCCTGTCGAAGATAAGCCCGCTCCCGTCGCGGCTGCGGCTCCTGCTCCATCGGCGCCGGCCGCTCCAGCTGCACCCGCTGTACCCGTGGCTGGGGAGAGGCTGTTCGCGTCTCCCTCCGCGAAGCGAGTTGCGCGCGAGAAGGGCATAGACATCGCCGT
This sequence comes from uncultured bacterium, assembly GCA_964523735.1. Classification (GTDB taxonomy): domain Bacteria; phylum Armatimonadota; class UBA5829; order UBA5829; family UBA5829; genus CAZFYZ01. The sequence continues at coordinate 16,137 of CAZFYZ010000056.1, forward strand.
TCTGGCAGGGAAAGGCAGTGGACCGGGCGGACGCATAGTCGAAAGGGATGTGCTTGACTACGCTGCCTCGGCTGCCAAGGCTACTCCGCTGGCCGGCAAGATGGCCGCTGACCTCGGCGTTGAGGTTGCTGCTGTGGCAGGGACAGGTATCGGCAGGAAGGTCACTAGCCAGGACATCCAGCGTGCTGCCGAAGCGGCGTCGGTGCCTGGACTTTCCATTGGTCAGAAGATTCCATTCTCCGGACTGCGCAAGGCCGTGGCCAACGGCGTCACGTCAAGCGACCAGTCTACTGTGCGCGTGACCCTTGTCAGTGAAGTGGACATGACCGAGTGCATGAAGATGCGCAGCTCGATAGTGAAGGACATCGAAGCCCGCTATGGGGTGCGCATATCGTTCACGGACATTATCGTGAAGGCGGCCGCCCGCGCTATCGAGGACAAGCCGATCGTGAACGCTTCGATCGAGGGCGACAGCATCGTGATCCACGATCACATACATATCGGCATCGCGACGGCGGTTGAGGCAGGGCTGATCGTGCCGGTGGTTCGAGACGTGAATCTCAAGTCCATCCCGCAGATATCCAAAGACATCAAAGAACTGGCGGCACGCGCAAGAGCCGGCCAATCTGGGCCGGACGACCTTCGCGGCGGCACATTCACAGTCACGAACCTCGGGACCTACGGCGTTGAGAGCTTCAACCCAGTGATTACTCCGGGACAGGGCGCAATTCTGGGTGTCTGCAAGATCATCGAGAAGCCGGTGGTGGTGGACGGAGAGATCGTCGTCAGGTCGATGATGAACCTCTGTCTGACGTTCGATCACAGGGTAATGGATGGCGCTCCCGCCGCGGAGTATCTCGCGCGGCTCAAGGAGATTCTGCAGTCACCGTACATATTGCTGCTATAGGAGTGCGGCTTGACTGAGCGATATGACTTCCACGTGCACACGCGGTTGTCACCGTGTGCCCAGCCGGAGATGCGTATCGACGCCATTCTGCGCCAGTGCGTGGGCAATGGCGTGAAGTATCTTGGGATCACGGACCACATCGGCGCATCCACAGACCCCGACATTCTGGTCGAGGTCAGGTCGGAACTCGAGCGTTTTCAGGCGCCGATGCTGACGTTCGTGGGTTGTGAGGCCGATGTGCTTGCGGTTGGCAAGCACGCGGTGACGGAGGACGTGAAGTCCCGCGTGGACTTCATTGCGGTAGCTGCGAATCACTTCCACCTGCCGACCGTGGCGCAACCAGACGAGATGTCGCCGCGTGGTTTGGCACGTCATTACCTGGAGATGTTCAGCTACGCCTGCACGTTGGGTTTTGCAGACGTGATCGTCCATCCAATGACGGTACTGCTGGATACATACGAGCCCGAGTTCCTGGAACTGATTGAGGACGATCAGCTCATTGAGCCCATCGAGAACGCCCGGGATAACGGGATCGCTATGGAGATCAGCCCAAGGGCCCTCCTGCCCAACCAGATCGCATTTCGTATGAGGTTCTTGCGACTCTGCAAGCGCATTGGCGTCAAGTTCTCGATCGGGAGCGACGCGCACAGGCTGCGTCAGGTGGGATGTGGAGCGCTTATGCAAGGGCTCGTGAATGAGCTGGGCATTACCGAATCCGACATATGGTTGCCAGGCGATTCTGACAGCGAACGCCAGGCTTCTGACTGCCAATCTGTACCGGAGGCCATCTAAATGCAGAGAGTTGCGATAATCGGCGCGGGATCGCTGGGGCGAGTTCACGCAGACGCCTACTCCCGGATGCCGAATGCCGAGCTTGTCGCGGTCTGCGACATTCTTCCTGAATCTGCTGAGGCTCTGGCACAGAAGCACTCAACAAAGGCATTCCTCAATATCAAAGCGCTGCTTGCGGAGGTTGAGGTGGATGTTATCGACGTTTGCACGCCCACGCACGTGCATCTCGAGTACATCAAAGCCGCCGCCGCCGCGGGCAAGCACGTATGCAGCGAAAAGCCACTTGCCAGAACCACCGGGCAAGCGCTTGAGGCAGTGCGGGTGTGCGACGAGGCAGGGGTCGTTCTCTTCCCCGCACATGTTCTGCGTTGGTTTCCGGAGTACCTCAAGCTCCGCGAGCTTGTTCAGGGTGGAGCCATCGGAACGCCAGTTATCGCGCGCACAACTAGGGCCAGTGCCTGTCCCACCGGGGTAGACAACTGGTTTGCGGACTTCAAGCGCAGTGGAGGTGTCGCCCTTGATCTGATCCTACACGACTACGACTGGCTCCGCTGGTGCTTCGGCAAGGTCCGGAGGGTCTACGCACGTGGGCTCTACGAGGCCAACATCGCCATGACGGACTATGCCCTCGTGACCCTCAGATTCGAGAGCGGAGTGATCGCGCACGTCGAAGGAAGCTGGGCAAAGGCTGGCGGGTTCGTCGCCTCCTCGGAAATTGCGGGCACTGAAGGCCTCGTGAACTTCTCCAATAAGGAATCGGTTCCTATCACTATCGAACTCCGGGCCAAGGGAGAGGGCACGCAAGAGACAGTAGTCCCAGAGAACCCATCTTCCGTCAGTCCTTACTACCTCGAACTGGAGCATTTCGTTACTTGTCTCGACGAGGGCCGAAAGCCGGACGTGAGCGCGGAGGACGGTCTTGAGGCAGTCAGAATCGGCGAGGCGGCACTGCGTTCCATGAATACCGGTCGCCCGGTCGCGTTGGCTTAAGGAGCATGTTGAGTAATGGCAGACGTTAAGATAGGCATAATGAGTTTCGCCCACATGCACGCTGGCGGCTACGCCAACTGCCTTAAGACGCTCCCTGGCATTGAGTTTGTCGGAGTGGCTGACGACGATGCCCTGCGCGCGAAGGAGATGGGCAAACTCTATGGCGTCAAAGCCTTTGCCAGCTATGACGACATGCTCGCATCCGACATAGACGCTGTAATCGTCACGAGCGAGAACGCGAACCATCGCCGGCATGTAGTCACAGCCGCACAAGCGGAGAAGCACGTGATGTGCGAGAAGCCACTGTCCACGACCAAGCAGGACGCGGAAGCCATTGTCGAAGTCTGCAAGCGCAGCGGAGTCAAGTTGATGACTGCGTTTCCCTGTCGCTACCATCCCGCGTTCAAGCGGCTTAAGGAGGCCGTCTTTGGAGGCGAGCTTGGAAAGCTGCTGGCGATCAAAGGCACCAACCAGGGAATGTGTCCTGGGGGCTGGTTCACAGATAAGAAGCTCTCCGGCGGCGGCGCGGTCATCGATCATACGGTCCACCTGGCAGATCTTATGCGTGTGCTGACCGGCGCTGAGCCAGCGCGAGTCTACGCCGAGATTGACAACCGCATGTTCGGGCAGGACTTCGATGACACCGGTATCATATCAGTCGACTTCACCAACAACGTCTTTGCCACGATCGACTGCAGTTGGTCGCGGCCCAAGAGCTATCCCACCTGGGGCAATGTCAACATGGAAGTGACCGGAACCGCCGGAACCGCCACAATGGAGATGTTTGCGCAGAAGATCGACGTGTTCTCGGACAAGACCGGCAGGCACTCCTACGCCTACTGGGGCGATAACGCCGACGCCGGTATGGTTGCTGCTTTCGCGCGGGCTGTCTCGGGCGAATCCGAAGTTGAGGTCACTGGCGAAGACGGCCTCAAAGCACTTGAGATCGCGCTCCGTGCCTACGATTCCGCCAAGCAGAAAGAGACAATAGACCTGCTAGCATAGAGGCTGGGATGCTTCTTCTGCCGCAGCCTGATCCACGGTTCCTTAAGCAGAGAAGCAATGCTGGGCATCATAGTCGTCATTCCGAAGTCTCAACTCCTACAACGAAAAGCGGCCGCCCAGAATAGGACGGCCGCTCGGATGGACTGTATGATGGCTTCTCTTTATTGGCTCTTGGTGCCTTCCAGAGCGTTGAGCAGATCCGCTAGATCGCTGATCTTCTCCAGTTCGAAGTGTGCGTCGATGCACTCGTGAATGTCGATAGCGCCCATCTGTTCAAACTTCTGCTGCTCATCCGGGGTGACTTCGCTGGGCACATCGCGGAGTATCCCGTCTTCCCATTCTTCCTGCTTGACGAACTGCTCGCCGAGTTTCTTGCAGCGCGAACAGCGGTACTTCACATAAACGAAGCTGGGGCCCACTAACCTCAAGTAATAACCTGTCTGCGTAACATCCTTCGCGAGTATCCGCTGACCGCAGTTGCACTTGATCATCGATTTGATGCTACTCAAGGTTCACCTCCATCCGTCTATCACGCTCCCTGCGTCAATCGATGGAAGACCCATGGAACGACGGGCATAGGCGCAGTGCCGTGTCGCGGAGCGCAGCCCCCGGGCTCGCCTTAGCGACATTCTCATTATATCACGCTGCCTAGCGGTTGCCAAGGGATATTTGAGCAAGATATGAGGAGCAACCGGGCACAATGCGTGGGAGGATTCAGGCAGGCGTGGGTACAAGAAATCACTGCACGATTGTACGGAGGAGCAGAGAATGCGCAGAAGCGACCTGTTGGGCAGGATCATCGGCTTAGTTGTCTTCCTTGGCGGTATTGGCCTTCTCGCTTTCGTCTTCTCGACGGCGTATGGTTGGTTTACGGAACCTTCGGCCGGCCTGCAGACTGCTCCAGTCACGGGCTCGAGTGTTCCTGCTACTACGCTTTTGGGGGCTTCACTGATCAGGCTTCTGGTCAGAATCGGACTTCTGCTCGTGATGACGATCATCGGCTCGCTCCTGGCTTCCCGGGGAGCTCAGCTCTATTTCGCCGCTCTCAACACTCGGCCTCCGGCCATAGCCCCAACTGACGAGTAGAGGCTAAGATAGCCGTAGAGGGCATTCCGTGCCTGCCGGGCGTCGGAGACGCCGGCTACAGATCGAACCTGGGCGTCCGAGAGGCCTGCTACAGATCGAATCCCAGTGTCTGCTGTCCCGCAGCCTCCGCGCGCGACATTGGCGATGGCCTTGCGATCAGGGTGTCGAAGTCCTCTCCAAACCCTTCCCTGAGCCTGCTTGCGAACTTGTAGAGCTTATCCAGCAGGTAGTCGCGATCCTCATCGTTCGCGTAGTCCTTCGCCAGAGCCACTGTGCCATCCCGTCTGTTGTAGACGGTTACGTAGTCTCCGATCTTTGACTCGCGGACTGCATCAGCCATCCGCTTCTTGCTTGCCGAGGAGAACGTCTTCTCGGTGATCCTCTCACGACGTGTTATCTTGTCGAGAGGTAGCTCGCCTGCCATGATCCTGGCTGCCGTGGCATCATACAGCTCGCGGACCTCTCGCTTCTCCCCTCGCAGCAGATGCTCCGCCGCCTTGTAGATGAAGTCCGCGCCGAACCGCTCATCAGCACGTGACCTGAGGGCGGAACCGCGGAAGATCGATCTGCCGGAGTATGTCGCGAGCACGTAGTTCTTCATCTTGAGCGAGATCATCGCCTTGTAGCGCCCGTCGTGCGCGAGCCTGATGCCCTCCGGAAGCGTCGACCCCACGCTCTCGATATACTCCAGTTCGTCCGATTCGTTTTCAACGCCGTCGGGCGGCTGGAAGTAGACCCCGTCGGTATCGACCTCGATGACCGTGCTCCCGGTCCGCTCCAGCTCAGAGACGATCTGTTTGACGATCTCCTGCCCTGTGGTCGTCACTTGCGCGGCAGCGCGATAGTCGTTGAAGTTGAACGGGCCCGCCAGGTAACCGTAGAATGAGTTGATCATTATCTTGAACGCGCTCTGGAGGCCGTCCCAGTAGGCGGACTCTCGGCCCTCAGTCTCCTTCGCCTTTTTCTTCGCGCTGATGCGGCGGCTCGTAAGCTCCCGCAGTGCCGGGAGAAAGACGTCAAGCGTATCGCTTTCTGGCTTGATGCCCCTGGTAAGCATGATGCTGGGGTACAGGCTCTCAACGTCACACTTGACTATCTTCTCGATAACGCCGGTCCGGCAGACTTCCGTGTAGCCCCCGGGAAGTGGCGAGGGTTCCGCCTGCCTCGGGATTGCGCGTCCCTGGCGGAGATATTCGCGGATCAGGATCGAGTTGATCTTCTCCCCTGTGCCGGTAATCGAAACGCGGCCGTATGTGTCGGGGGCCATCTGAGTCACGTAGAACTCCGGCGGGCAGACGATCTCACCCAACGAGCGTGTCTCTCTCACGTCCTGCAGCGCATATAGCTTGACACGCTCAGGGTTGGTTCGGAACTCCGAGGCTATCTCGTGATGCGGTACAATCTCGCGCCCATCTTCTGCTATATCCAGAACCTGCGCCACGGCCTTGAGCGAATGGCTGGTGAAGAGGCCCTTCCCGACGTCAAAGCGCTGGGCCGTGAAGAGAGTGTCGATAACCTGCCGGCCGTGAATGTGTGCAGGAATTAGCGGCCTTGAGAAGTAGCCGATCGCGCACGTCTGCCTGTGGCTGAACGTAAGCTCCGAGCCATCCCGTCCCAGCTCGAGCCGCACCCCCCGCATCCTGGCGCGCGCGTCCAGATAGCAGAAGTCGAACTCGTTGATGTTGTGGCCCTCGATCACGTCCGGGTCACGCTCCCGGATCACCGTGACCATCTCTCGCAGCATCGAGGGCTCGTCACCTAAGATGATCCTCTCAAACCCCCGGTTGTCAGTGATCGCTATGAGCAGAATCTCGTTCTCGGGCTTGTCGGGATGCAGAGAGGTTGTCTCGATGTCAAGCTGCATCCGGTGGATACCGTGAAACGCCATGCCCTTGAAGAGCGTCTGACCAGAACGGGTGAGATACTGCTTGGCCGCAGTGGGCAGCAGGATGTGCGAGGCGTGCGCGTCCCTGATCCAGTAGCGCGCGGTCTCGAATGAGTCACGGTCCGGGAACTCAGCGAGGAAGCGGAACCCCTCTCCGTCGAGTTCCGTCCAAATGGCGTCCGGGAGCGGATGTTGTTCGGTGCAGAGCATCCAACGGCGGAACGGTCGATCTTCCCACGTGACCCGATCGCCTTCGCGTCGGTAGACGCGCATGGTCTGAGGGCCCGGTTCGACGGCAACAATGCCCTCGGTCGGATCGCTTCCGAAGAGTATCTCCTGTGCGGACGACATGGTGTGATCATTATAGCACCCGGTAACTCAGAGGCTGTTGCGATAGAGTTGCAGCAGGCGTCTCTGACGGCCCCGGGAGGCGTCGGAGACGCCTGCTACAACTGCGCATCGCAGGAAAGGCGATCTGTGGCGACTGCCCACTCACGGCCGGATTGACACCGAGCGTGCAGGAGGGTACCATATCATTGCACAAGCTTGCACTCTCCACCTGAGGACGGATTGCCGGACGTCCGGCGTCTGCAGTGCGTCACGCCCGATTGCGAGGAAGATTAGTCCACATGAAGATGAAGAACCTGCTCTCACTCTGCCTGATAGTTGCCTGCGTTGTCGCCACAGCAAGCGCAGTCAATGCTGAGCTATTGGTGCCAGGCCCGAAGCCGATCATCGGCGGACGGATGCCCGCGTTGAGCCCTGACGGAGCCAAGCTAGCTTTCGTCTACCGAGGCGACGTCTGGCTCGTTGATTCGGAGGGTGGGCGCGCGACCGCGCTTACTCGCAACGTCGCGGACGATGCCTTTCCCCAGTTCTCGCCGGATGGCAACTGGATCTCCTTCTGCAGTACGCGCACGGGCAACTGGGATATCTTCATCGTCCCGAGCGAGGGCGGCGAGGTGAGGCAGCTTACGTTCAGCTCGCACGGCGAGTTCACGTATGGCTGGCACCCGAATGGCAAGAGTCTGATCTTCAACGCCTACCAGGACATCGAGAACCCGGCACTCTTCACGCTTGACATCGAGACTCTCAGGATCAAGAAGCTCTGTCTGGACTACATGAACCAGGAATACGCCAACTACTCGCCGGATGGCAAGAACGTGGTCTACGGACGCATGGGCTTCGGCTGGACCCGCCCGCGTTACACAGGTTCGCAGGCCATGCAGATGTGGGTCTACGACACGGAGACTGCCGCTCGCCGTGAGATTGGCCATAGCGATCTCCAGCGACTCTGGCCCAGGTTCATGCCGGATGGAAAGCACGTCCTCTGCGTTACTCCCGGTGAGGTGACCCCATCATCCACCAATCTCAATGCTAAGCCCGTGAAGTTCGTCGATTCTCCAGCCAGGACTCCCAACCTCTGGCTCTTCGACCTCAACGGCAAGGGCAAACAGATTACCAGCTTTACCGGCGGTTCGGTCCGCTTCCCCAACGTGGCCGCAAAGACCGGCGATATCGTCTTTGAGTACGACCAGGACCTGTGGATGCTCAAGCCGGGCGAGAAAGAGCCCTCCAAGATCAGAATCTATGCATCCAACGACGAGGCCCAGAGTCCGCTAAGACGGGAGACTCTCACGGGCGGGGCAACAGAGGCTGAGATATCGCCCGATGGCAAGACTTTTGCGTTTGGCATCCGCGGCGATATCTGGACGGTGCCCATCGA
>CAZFYZ010000057.1:0-24103 GCA_964523735.1 uncultured bacterium
CGCGTTCGGGGCCAGCCACTCGTTCATGCTCGCGGAGGAAATGGTCTACCGCACCGGCGGACTAATGCTCGTCAACCCCATCTACCCGCACGGCATGAACCTCTCGGTGCGACCGATCACTCTGACTTCTCAGCTCGAGCGCGTTCCCGGCCTCGGAGCGCAGCTTCTGACAAGCTCCCCCGCCAGGGAGGACGATGTGCTGATCATCGCTTCGACCTCGGGCCGCAACGCGGTCGTGATCGACATGGCCCTCGCCGCACGAGAGAAAGGCATCAACCTGATCGGCATCACGTCTCTCGCCTACACGCAGGGCGTCACCAGCCGCCACCCATCCGGCAAGAAGCTCGCCGACCTCTGCGACATCCTCATCGACAACGGCGCGCCCCATGGCGACGCGGCAGTCGAGATACCGGGCTTCCCCCAGAAGGTCTCGCCGCTATCTTCCCTCGGCGGAATAGCGGTCGTCAACGCTCTCATAGCCGAAGTCGTTTCCAAGCTCGTCCAGTCGGGAATCGAACCCCCGGTCTTCGTCAGCGCCAATCTGGACAATGGCGACGCCCACAACGCCCGCCTGCTGGACGAAAACAAGCACCGCATCCACTACATGTAAACCTCCCCCCTTTGCGGCGGATAGGCTGCAATGATACGATGGTTGCATCGAAACTACCCAGCGCGGCGAGCGTCTAAGGAAGAGATCATGATCTACGCTTTGCTTGGACTAATGCTGGCTCAGTCGGCGGGATTTGAGCTGCCGGCGACCCCTTGTGCCGGGTGGAATGCCACGCCTCAGAAGATCATCAAGCCTGCGGGGATCCTGGACTACATGGACGGCGCAGGGGAGCTGTACCTCGGCTATGGGTTCAACGCGCTCTATACGCGCGACTATCAGAAGCCCGGTGAGCCGAAGATCACCTGCGAGCTCTGTCGGATGCCCTCGTCGGCTGACGCCTATGGCCTGTTCTCGCAGGACCGGACCGGCAAGCCGATGAAGATCGGGCAGGGAGCGGTCTATGGCTCGGGCCTGCTGCTCGCATGGCAGGGCAAGTGCTTTGTGCGCGTGATGGCGGACAGGGAGACCCCCGCCGCCAAGCAATGCGTCACCGAGATCGCGAAGCAGGTCGTCAAGCTCTGCGGGCCCAACGGAAAGCCTCCCGCGGCTCTGGCGTGGCTGCCGAAGAAGGGCCTTGACCCACTCTCGGTGCATTACTTCCACACGAACTCCTGCCTCAACTACTTCCACTACGTGTCCAGCCGCAACATCCTCGATCTGTCCCTGAAGACCAAGGCGGTCATGGGCAGGTATTCAAGCCCTGCGGGCAAGTCGCTGGTGCTGGTGATCGGTTACCCCACACCCGCCGCCGCCCGCAAGGCCTGGGGCGAGTTCCGCGAGAGCAAACTGAATGGTCTCCACCCAACCGGGGAATACTCGCTGGTGAAGCTTGAGAACGGCAAATGGCTGGCTGGCAAGCAGTCCGGCAGCAGGTTGAGCATTGTGCTGGAGTCGCCGACCCGCGAGGAGTGCCTGCGAGCGATGAGGCTCACCACAGGCGGCAAGTGATACAGGTCGGACCTGTGGTCCGCCCTCTGACTTCAACTTGGAGGAGAAACATGGCTTCCGGAGATGTCACAAGAAGAGAGTTTCTTAAGGGGACGGCTTTGGGGGTGGCCGGGCTCGCGCTCGGCGGCTCGAAGATCGTCCACGCTGCGGATGAGGCCGCGGAGACCAAGAAGCGGGCGAAGAGCACGGTGGCAATAGCACGCTCCGCGACTGCTCTCGACGACCAGATGCAGGTCAACAAGGATGAATGCGCAAAGCTCCTGCGGCAGGCTGTCTGGGCGGCAACCGGCACGAAAGATGGCGACGACGCCTGGAAGAAGATGTTCAAGCCCGATGATGTCGTCGGCATCGTCACCAGCAAGGCCGTGAACCCAACCCACATGGAACTGGCGGACATGATCAAGGCTAACCTGATGGCAGCCGGTTTGCCCGAGGCGAACATCAGGATCACCCCCGGCCGCGACATCGACACGATCAAACAGTGCACGGCCCTGATCGCGCTGCCGGGCCTCAAGATGCATTGGCTGACTGGGATCGGCACCGTGCTGAAGCTGTATATCATGTATAGCGGCAAGCCGGCGGAGTATCACAACGAGGACAGTGCCAAGCTCGGCGAGATCTGGAACCTGGACTTCGTAAAGGGCAAAACGCGGCTGGTGATCGTGGACGCGCTTCGCCCCACCTGCGACAAAGGTCCACAGGTCGACCCGCGCTACGCATGGGCGTATAACGGGATCATCGCAACGACCGATCCGGTCGCTGCCGATGCTGTGGGGCTCAAGATTCTGCAGGCCAAGCGCGACGAGATCAAGGGCGAGCCTTGGCCGATCACCCCACCCGCGACCTGCGTTGAGGCGGCAGACAAGCGCTATGACCTTGGCAACAGCAGCCTGAAGAACATCGACATCAAGAAGATCGGTTGGACGGAAGGCGTGCTGGTGTAGGGCAGTCACCTTACCCTGGGGATGAAGTGCCGGAAAGCCTGGCGCTGGTAGACGAGCAAGCCCTCGAGGTCCTCAGTCGCGGCAGTATAACTTTCCTCCGGCACGGCGAACTCGATCTCCTCGCCGTTGACTAGGAACGTTACGAAGAAGTTCTTGCCCTCGGCGATGTTGAGATCTTTAGCCTCGCTACGCGCGGCGGCGCGGGAGTAGGCCTCCCACGCCTCTTGCGGATTGCTGCCCAGCAGGCCCAGCTCAGCAACGGCCATCTCAGGAGTGCTTGTTGCCAGACCCACGTCCCACTCTTTGAACCGCCTGCGGACGACCTTGGCCCTGACTCGCGTCACCGGCGAGAGCTGGTTACGGACAAGCCAGTAGATGACGTAGACGATCACACCTGTCATCGCCGCGATCAGCAGCCAGAAGCCGATGATCAGCGCGTACGTGAACAGCACTGGCCATTCCGACATCACGATTACAATGGCGAGCGCAGCGGCAATAGCGCCAAGCTGGTAAGTGCGGTCGAAACGCCTCAGTCTCAATCAATTTGCCCCTGTCTAGACTTGACAGCTGGTATGGGTTTGGCAGGAGCAAAGACCAGCCCGTTACCCTTGCGCACGATCGTGCCGAGGTAGGTGCCCTGGTCCTTGCCAAAGCGAGCGGTCATGTCGTCGGCCCCCTTGGTAATCGCTCCTGTGGTTATTCGGCGTCACGCGTCTGACCTCCTGCGACTTCCGCTGAAGACGGCCTGGCGCTATAATGGCGGCATCTGATGGGAGGGATGCCGGTATGATCGAAATGCCCGAGGCCGTCAAGCTGGCCGAACAAATGAATGATGCGCTCGAGGGCAAGCGCATCAAGCGGGGGATTCGCGGCAACTCGCCGCACAAGTTCGCGATCTACAGCGGAACACCGGAAGATTACGAGGCCATACTCAGCGGCCGCACGGTAGGCGCCTCAAGACCCCACGGCGTTGAGATACTCACTGAGATAGAGCCTGATTACCTGCTGGTCACGGGCTGTGGCGGCGAACGGATACTGCTGCACGAGTCAGACGCGAAACTGCCGAAGAAGCACCAGCTCCTGCTGGAATTCGACGACGGCTGTTTTCTGTCAGTAAGCGTGCAGGGCTGGGGCGCGGCTTTGCTTGTGAAGCAATCGGAGGCCAATGATCACCCCATCATCGGCCCGCCTCGCGTGTCCCCGGTTGGCGAGGAGTTCACATTCGACTACTTCAGCGGCCTGTTCAGCGAACTGGAGCCGAGCGACGCCAGCAGCGTGAAGTACTTTGTCATCAGCAAGCCCGGAGTCTGGGGCGTCGGCAACGGCTATCTGCAGGACATCCTGTTCCGAGCGAAGATCCACCCCAGGCGCCGCGCGGTGGAGCTGACTGACCAAGAGAAGCAGGCTCTATATGACGCGATCCGCCTAACCCTGACGCAGGCAATCGAGTTGGGGGGCCGGGACACCGAGCGCGATATCTACAACGAGCCCGGCGGGTATGTCCGAATCTTCGACAGCCGCGCCGTCGGCTGCCCATGCAGAGAGTGCGGCACGCCTATCGAGAAGATATCCTTCCTTGGCGGGGCATCCTACTTCTGCCCCAAGTGCCAAGTGTGAGCCTATCCCCAAACAAAGCCCCCCGGGAAACATCCCCAGAGGGCTTTGGGTGGATTGAGGATAACCGTGCGCTAATGGTCGTTAGCGGCGGTATCGCGGGTGGCCGCGATGGTACTTCTGACCTCTGTTGCTCCCATAGAAGGAGCCACGATCGTCATACCGCAGGTAGTATCCGCTGCCGCTGCCGTACGTCCGCCGTGGATAATAGGAATAGCCACGCCTGTCTCTGCGATCGCCCCAATAGGCGTCTCTCCTGCTTGACTCGTTGTGCTGTTGCCAGGCAAGCGCGGACCCCACACCCAGAGCTATCGCCGCCTCGTCATTGCCGCGCATAGCGGAGTAGATCGCCCCCGCTGTTAGTGCAAGGGCTGTGTTCCTCCTGCCCTTCGTGCTTGCGGATGCTGCGGATACCAGCATCGCCATGAGCAGGATAGCTAAGGTCGCTATTGATATGATCGAGAATGATTTGCCTCTCATTTTGGTGCCTCCCGTTATGGGCAGATAAGGTTCTCTGCGGGCCGGCCCTGCCGAGTTCCATGTTTGTAGACGTAGTCCCAACAAGTGGGTTACATAACTTGTCATCCTAGTTCAAGATAATCATCAGAAATGTGCTGCAAACAGGGCCGCCTCGCCCGGCAACCATCTTTTCAACCGTAGAGTTTAGGCTCTTCGTTAGGCTGGGTAGCCTCAACAATAGCAGAACGGCGAAGCAGGCAGGCGCCGCCTGAATCACGAGATGCTAGACCATAAGAGGAGTGAAGGAATTGAGCAATAGAAGCAATCGGTGCAGATTGGCACCGAGCAGTATCCCATCCAGTGCCTATTGTGTGCTTGGACTTATTGGCCTCGCGGCCTTGTTGGTGTTGGCTGTTCCGGCCAGCGCGCATGATGGCTGGATCCAGACCAACACCGCCAAAGTGCTTGTTGGAGACATGTGCTATATCGACATGCTCTTCGGCAACCACGGCAACACCCACAGAGACTACAAGGTATGGGGCTCTAAGTGGGATATGACCAAATCCACGTTCATGCTGCATACGCCCAAGGGTGAAGAGGTCGATATCAGAGAGAGAACGATCGACGTTGGGATGAACGAGCAGAAGACAGTAGGAGGAGTGCCCTATCGAGACGTCAATGGCTACCTCGTAGCTTCATTCGAGGCTGAGCAGGCAGGGATCTACATCGCCGATGTGAGACAGGACACCGTGGTCAGCTACGCACCCGAGAGATCCATCAAGTGCGCGAAGGCGGTCGTGAGAGCGGTGCCATCAGCGATGGGCAACTACGGAAAGTCCATCACAGGATACGACAAGGTCGTCTCGCAGGTGTTGGAGGTGGTCCCGCTTAACGATCCCACTAACCTGGCGGTTGGAGACACGCTGACGGTGCAGGTCCTCTTCAAGGGGATGCCGTTGATGGACGCGCACGTCTCGGTCATCCCGAGGGGCAAGGAGCTTCCCGAGTTAGGTGTAGAGAATCCGTACGACCTGATGACCGACACGGAGGGCAAGATCAGCTACACGTTCGACGAGGCCAACTACCATCTGATCGTGACACACGTGCATACTGAGGAAGCCGGAGTCTTTGACAACAAGTCCTACGAGTTCACCAAGTACACCGGTGACCTCTCAGTCATCGTCCGGCCGAAGCCAAAGAAGTAATCCTCCGGTTAAGAGCACCCTGTAGATCGCGGCTTGAGATAGCTGCTCAACGGGGGTTGCGGCAACATGGTGCCGCAACCCCCATGGTTTGTTCGGCACAGACTGATTTCTACTTCCAGGAGAATATCTCCGGGGGGTTCTTTTGCGCCCTGGTGAAGCTGCAGGCAGGATGGCCGATGCCGATCGGCGCAACGACCGTGTAGTCGGCGGGAATGCCCAAATCCTCTTTGGCGTGACTATCAGAGAGGTAGATCTGAGCGAACCCATTCCAGCAGCTCCCCAGACCCAAACCGCGAGCCGCCAGCATCAGGTTCTGCGCTGCCATGGCACAGTCGGTCTCAGGCGTGACGCTGACCTTAGCCTTGGAGCAGATGATCACGACCGCAGTCGCACCGTGGAATATGTTGAAGCTCGGGTTGGCAAACATGTCCTTGTATCGCTCTAGCGCTGGCATCCGATCCAGGTTAGCGAGCATATACGCCTTAGTGCTCATGGACAGATCCCTTATGATTGCCTGGTCCTGTATCACCGCGAATGCCCACGGCTGGGAGTTCATAGCCGTCGGCGCGTAGGTTGCGGCGCTGATAATCTCCTCGATCAGCGACCGGTCGATAGGCGTATTCGTGTAAGCCCGAATGGATCGCCGGGTGTAGATGGCTTCGGTCAGGTCCATTGCTGTCTCCTGTTTGCTTGATTGGGAAACCGTGCTATTGTAACGCGGAAGCAGGCGGCAGAACAAGCTGAGCCCGAAATGGTCATCGCATGCAGCCCAGATAGTGTACAATGGATGAGGTCGTGGACTCGTGTCCACGCGCCGCTTCTGTGAAAGGTGGACTCAGCTTGATCAGGCACACTTGGCCTTGGACAATGTTGGTATTGAGTGTCGTCGCATCTCTGGTGGGCTCGATCCCGGCCAGATCGGCTGTGGAAGGTAGTGGCGGGATGATCACTAGCAGAGAGATATCACTCGATGGCAGCGACTGGATGATCGCAGCCGACCCCAACAACGTCGGGAAAACCGAACAGTGGTGGCAGTCGCCAAGGACGGATGCAAAAGCGACGGAGGTACCTAAGGCCCTTCAAACAATCTTCCCCGGCTACAACGGCGCGGCGTGGTACTGGCGCGAGATCACGGTGCCTACGAACCCACATGCCGGTGGGCGTTACCTGCTGCGTTTCTGGGATGTGGACTACTATGCCGACGTCTGGGTGAACGGCAAGCTCGTCGGCTCGCACGAAGGCCTGCAGTGTCCTTTCTCGTTTGACATCACGGATGCGGTGAGAGCGGGGAAGAAGAACCGGATCGCGGTGAGAGTGCTCTATCCCGGCGGGGCCGCGATTGACGGCTTCACCCATGGCCAGACAGCCCACAGTTGGTCATACGCCCACCCGGGCGGTGGAATACTGGACAGCATTGAACTTGTGATTGTGCCTGCGGTTTGGATCGAGGACCTGCGCGTGATTCCCGATCCCAAGACCGGCAAAATCTCTATCGAAGCCAATGTCCGCAATGCAGGAGCGAAGGTCGTGAGAGGAGGCCTCGAGCTCTTCGTTGCAGCGGCCCAGGATGGGGCCTGTATTGACTCCACAAGTGTTACTCAAGAGCTCAAGCCCGGCGATACGTTGGTCAAGACTCAACTTCGGGTGACGAACCCCAAGCTCTGGAATACCGCCGACCCCTACCTGTACCGAGTTGCTGGGCGCGTGACCATGGGGGGGTCAGCCTCGATCGATGAGTCATCGACCCGCTGCGGGTTTAGAGACTTCAGGTTCGAGAACGGCTACTTCCGCCTGAACGGGAAGCGGATATTTGTAAGATGCGCCCACCAGGGACCGGAGGGCGCGGAAGGCGTCATGACAAACGCCGATCGCGCGCTGGTGCTCAAGGAGTTCGCCACAGTCAAGGCGATGGGCTTCAACATGGTGAGGTTCATCGGCCGGGCCCCGCTCAGATGCCAGCTCGAAGTGGCTGATGAGATGGGCCTCATGGTCTACGAAGAAAGCTCCGCCGCGTGGATGTTCCATGACTCGCCGAAGATGGGTGAGCGCTTCGACCGGCAGGTAGACGGAATGATCCGCCGCGACAGGAACCACCCGAGCGTCGTGATCTGGGGCCTGCTCAACGAAACCGGCGATGGGCCGGTATTCCAGCATGCCGCGAAGATGCTGCCGCTCGTGAGGTCGCTTGACGACACACGAATGGTCATGCTCGCCAGCGGGCGGTTCGACGCCATCCCCGGATACACGAACGGCCTTGAGATATGGAAACCGGCGCAGGGAACGATACCGAGCCTGGTCCACAATCCGATGCCTCATGCGATCTACGCCGTTCCGCTCTGGCCAACCGATTCCATCACGCTGAACCCAGGCGGTGGCGGTGAATACAGCGTGGCTCGTTGGACCGCCCCCGCTACTGGGGAATACGCTGTCTCGGCCGAGTTCAGAGGCACAGGCGCTTTCTCCACGTCTGACGTCCACCTCCTTGCCGGCGGCAAGTCTGTCTACGACGGCTTCATCAACAGCCGCGGATGGGGCGACCTGTGCGAATACGAGGGCACCGTGAAGCTGGCTGTAGGTGAGACACTTGATCTCGTCGTTGGCAACGCGGGCAGCCCATCGGATGTGTGGACGGACATCACGCAGGTTGAGTGCACGATCAAGTCCTCAGATGGAACGTCCCACGATCTGGCGGAGGACTTCTCCATCGCGAAGAACCCCAGTGGGCCATGGAGCTACGGCTGGCTCAAGGCTGGTCCGGCTCCTGACTCGGCCACCTTCACCGCGTATGCCAAGCCTGAGACGATGAACTTCGCCAGCCTGGGCGGCATCAGCAATCCCGGGTCCAAAGAGTGGGAGGACCCGCTGCGGGATTTTCATACCTATCCTCGCGTGCCTCACCGGCAGCTGGAGATCGAGAGGCTTCGCACCGCCTCGATTGACAACCACCCGCTGTTCCTCTCAGAGTATGGGATCGGCAGCGGCGTCAATTGGCCACGGCATCTTCTTCAAATGGAGTCGCTCGGGATGGAGTCCAACTGGCTTGCGAACAGGATCAGGGGTGACTACAACGCACTGTTGGGTGAGTGGAAGAGACTAAAGCTCGACGAGGCCTTCCCCAGCCCCGAGGACTACTTTGACAAGTGCATCGCGAAGATGGGCGGCCAGCGGAAGATGGGCGTCAACGCACTCAGGTCGAACCCGCGGATTGTTGGCTACTCCCAGACGGGAATGCACGACCCTGCTGCCTATGGTGAGGGTACTATCGACGTCTTCCGGGATGCCAAGCCGAATTCGTTCGACAGCCAGGTGGACGCATTCGCGCCGCTGAGGTGGTGCCTGTTCGCTGAGCCGGTCAACGCCTACCGGGGGCAGAAGGTGAAGCTGGAGGCGGTAATCTCGAACGAGGACGTGCTGAAGCCCGGCGATTACCCGGCCAGACTGCAGGTGCTTGGACCCAACGACGAGAGGATCTGGGAGCGCGAGGTGATGGTGACTATCCCGGCCGGCGAACCGCCCTATGCGATCCCGGTGTTCTCCGATGATGTGCAGATCGACGGCCCGACAGGCAAGTACCGGTTGACCGCGCGGCTGCTCAAGGGCGGCGGTGCTTACGGCGAATCGGTCGAATTCTATGTCACAGACGCAAGCGATATGCCCGAAGTGAAGACTGAAGTCGTGCTGTGGGGCGAGGATCAGGAACTGGCAGAGCGGCTTGAGGCAATGGGAGTGAAGGCCAAGCCCTTCACTACTGGTGATCAGTCGAAGCGAGAGGTCATTCTGGTCTCCGGCTTCCCCGGCGGCAAGGGCGACGCAGCCGCCTGGCGAGAGCTGGCGGAGCATATCGCCCGCGGCTCAACGGCGATCTTCTTGAGTCTGGATGTCTTCGCCAAGGACGGAAACCCGATGGGCTGGCTGCCGGCGGCGAACAAAGGAACGATGGGAGCCGTCAGCGAGTACACCTTTCCACAGCTCTACAACAGAGACGAGTGGGCGAAGCCCCACCCGATCTTCGCCGGCCTCCCCACGGGCGTGATGGACTACACGTTCTACCGCGAGATCATCCCCGATGTCCGATTCTGGGGACAGGATACGCCGGACGAGGCAGTCGCCGGAGCGTTCAGGACCTCCATGGGCTATGTCTCAGAGCAGATGTTGTCGGTCTACAAGCTGGGCTCCGGTCGCTACATTCTCAATGCGCTTCGCGTAAGACAGGCTCTGGGACAGGACCCGACGGCTGAGCATCTGTTGAGAAATATGCTGAACTACGCCGCTCGCGACGCTGCGAAGCCGGTCGAGCCACTGCCGGGCGACTTCGAGTCATTCCTGAAGGTGGTCGGGTACTAGCGCAGGGATACTACAGGGACAGTCAGATAGGCGGTCGTGCCGATGCTGTCGAGGAAGTTGGTGAAGGCGGAGGGGCTTTTGCCATAGTTCGACAGACAGGTGCTCTACCTATAGCACCGGCACAGCACGTCTGAGGGTATCGGGAAGGACTCATACCGCTTCATCTCCCGCAGTCGTCTCACGATGGAGAGGAGCAGTTCGCTGG
The DNA here is from genome assembly GCA_964523735.1 of uncultured bacterium. Taxonomy (GTDB): domain Bacteria; phylum Armatimonadota; class UBA5829; order UBA5829; family UBA5829; genus CAZFYZ01. Next base: position 10,330 of record CAZFYZ010000057.1, read on the forward strand.
CGCTGCTGTGACTTGGAATGCGCACCTTGCCGCCCTTGCCGGAGAGCTTGAGCGCGCCCCCGGAGTCTCCCCACGAAGCAGAACGCAGCTCACTCCAACGGATAGAGACACTGCCGTAGCCCGTATCGGCCGAAAGTCCCTCGTCATCTGCGGCAACGCTGTTCGCCGTGGTTCTCTGCCTGTGAACCAAGTAGTAGAGCCCGCTCCAGGTTATGCCGACCATCACGGTGAACATGATCGCTCCCGTCTGAACAGAACGCAGCCCCAACACACCAATACCGAGACCGACAAGCACCGCCCATCCAACTGCCTTGATTAGCAAGAGAGTCCAGAGCGGTCGCCACTCCTCCGGCTGCGTATTGATCCAACTGAGGCTAGCCGGTACGGTATCGGGTATGCGCCACCAGAGGTCGTCCAGCTCCGAGGGAACCTGGATATTACCACCCAACTCGAAGTGGCGGAGATGCTGCCTGATCGAACCCAACAACAGGGCATATTGGCGATGCATGGCAGCCGGCACAGGGATCCAGATACTGTCCCTGCTCGTGACTAGTCGATAGCCCGAGGGTGATTGGCTGCCTGGCGATTGCCGTACTCTTACTTCGCGAATGTCGCTCCACAGGATAGATGTGCCCCATAGCAGCTTTCGAGCGATGATACCACGGTGGTCGGTCTTCCAGTAGTGGGCACGCACGAAGACGGTGTCGATGACGTAGAAGAAGAATACTGCGGCAAAGAGATAGGCCGAGTGGCGACTCAGCGGTTCGCGGTAATGCCCGTGAAGCAGGAAGTCGGGAATGGCGTGGATCACGTGACTCAGTGAACCTAGAACAACTGCGGCATATCCATAGAAGCGGTTGGAGTAGACACCCGAATCCAGATGAGACGGGTTATACCGTGCCTCAACACTCTCGAGTTGTAGTAGGTCAGCGCGATCCACGCTACAACATTCGACGCGGGCCCCGTGGTTCCTGCTAACTGCGCTGCGGCGCAGCCGCCGAGCCCCTTACGCCGGCACTAGTAAACGAGGTAACCGCCGTCCACGACAAGCATGCTTCCGGTCATGAACGTCGAGGCGTCGGATGCCAGGTAGACAATCGCCCCTCGCAGCTCATCGGGGTTGCCGTAGCGCTTCATGGGTGTGTGGGTGATGATGCGCTCTTTGATCTCTGGGTTCTGCGCACTGGTCGAGGTCTGCGGCGTCAGGAAATGACCCGGGGCCAACGTGTTCACTCGGATGTTGTACTGTGCCCACTCGGAAGCCATGCCCTTCGTCAGATGGGCGATTCCCGCCTTTGCCACGCAGTAGGTGACGTTGTGCCGCGGGAAGATGTTGCTGATCGCGTTAGCATTGATCGAGGCCACGTTGATGATGCTGCCGCCCTGGCCGCGATCGATCATCTGCCGCGCCACACGGCTGCCGAAGTAGAACAGGCTCGAGAGGTTGGTGTCGATGATATTGCGCCACAGATCGTCTTCGACCGTCTCCAGGGCAATGCCTTCTGACGGTCGAGCGGCATTGTTGACGAGAATATCTATCGGGCCAAGCTGGGCGGAGACGTTTGCGATGAACTCATCGATCTGTTCGCTGCGAGTCACGTCCACGCGGCCGAAGTAGGTCCGACGGCCCGTAGCCTCTGTGATCGCCGCGGCAGCCTTTGCTCCCTCTTCTTCCAAGAGGTCACAGATGGCCACATCAGCGCCAGCCTCGGCAAGCGCCTTAGCGTGCTCAAAGCCCAGCGCCCGCGCGCCGCCTGTGACCACGGCTACCTTACCGTCCAACCGAAATAGATCAAGAGTCTTCAATCGTTCGCCTCCACCCGCCATGCCATCTCTTCTGTCATTCCGAGCTTGCCGAGGAATCTGCTTTTTGGAGCAAGCCTTGAGCGGCCCGCCAAAAGCAGATTCCTCACTACATTCGGAATGACGTGGTTTTGCGCCACCTGCAGTGACCTTATGCCTTCGGCCAGATCTCTTCGCCGAATGCGTCGCGCCAGTTGCTCATAAAGCCCGCCAAGCGCTTGTCGGTGAACGGGTGCTCGTAGAGGAGCTTCAGGAACTCGAACTTCAGTGTGCAGTAGTCCGTGCCGGCAGCCGCGAACTCGCCGAATGCCCTGGGCAACCTGCCGCAGGAGAGGATCTTGGTCTTGAACCCGTAGTTGTTGAATATCTTGCGCACCGGCGCGACGATGTCTACTTCCTGGTCAAGGACCTGATCGAGTGGACCGTTGAATAGCGCGACAATGTCGGCCCCCGCTTTGCCGCACAGGTAGGCCTGCGCGATCGAAGCAACCATGGTTATCGCAATCTTGATATCCGGCAACTCTTTCTTAAGCTGCATGCAGGCTTGGATCCCTGCAACGCTCATCGGCAGCTTGACTATGATCCTGTCCGAGAGCTTGTGCAGCCACCTGGCTTGCCCGACAAGCGCGTCCTTGTCATCCGATCCCACGACCTGGCAGAATACTTCTCCTGGAGATGCGTCGAGCACGGCCTTGATCGTGGCCTGCATATCGGGTCCACCCTTGGCGATCAGCGCCAGGTTGGTGGTGACGCCGTCTATAATCCCCCACTCGCGGGCGGTTAGAATCTCTTTTGGGTTCGAGCTGTCAATGAACAACTGCATGGTATGGCTCCTTGTCTAGAATAGCTCATCCGAGAGTTGGCAGAGCCAGTCGCGGATGCGGTCGTGATGGGCCTTGTAGAAATCATCGGAGAGCTGGTAGAACTCTCCTCGCTGCAGGAACCGGCCCTGAGAGTCCCTGCGGCCAACGAATCGGAAGCTGTAGTGATGGAAGAGGGCGTGATGCCTCGACGGCTTCTTGTCCGCCGATGTCTCATAGGCATCCAGGCATTCCTTGGCAAACGGCGAGCCCGCAGAGGCCTCCTGGCGGACATAATCCAGGGCATCGTCCCACCACCTCTTGAACAAGGCAGGGTGGTAGTCCTGCAGAACCTCCGCAAACAGCAGCTGCAGCATCGGCGAGACCTTGTAGTGAAGCCTGCCGCCCGTCCCCCGATGGAGAGCTTTGCGTGGGGCCGAGGTCAGATCATCGGACGAATGGAAGTCGAGCATCACTCCGAACTGCTCGGCGATATCGAAATGCTCGCGCACGCGCTTCTCCAAGCCCTCGAGCCCGTCAGTGAAGCGATAGTCGTGTCCCTTCTCAAAGCCGAAGTTGGGCGCTACGTGCGTAACGGACAGGCCTCTTCTAGAGATCTCGCTGAGCACGAACAACGTCTCTTCGGCGGATGTGAGGCAATCGAACGCGGCAACCTCCGGCGGATGCTCATCGATCGAGATCTCGAGGTCGAACGGCCGCCCGTTCTTGAAGCCGCTTATATACCCCGCCAGATCCGCCAGCGCATTCAGAGCATCCCAGTACTTGCCGGCGAACTTGCTGACCTGAGCGGGAGTAAGCTGACAAACTCGACCGCCGAACTTGCGCTCGCGGCCGTGCCAGGATAGCATATCGCGACGCTCGGCAGGATCGGCTATGATCTCGCTCAACTTGGCTTCGGCGGCGCCGTCTTCCCAAGCCAGCGCATCGTAGTGCAGAACGTCCGACATATCAAGCGTGTAGAACGTGTAGTAGCGACAGGCGTCAATCGTCTGCTTGGCCCTGTCGAGCCCGGTTGGTCCACGCTTGACCTGGATATGATCGGCATCCGCTCCGTAGCGCACCTCGCCTTTGGTCTGCAGAGCCGTCAGGACACCGGAGAGCCAGAGGCCTTCGAATGTGCTGCCTGTGTAGCCGGTCTCGATCGTGCCGAAGCCGCACGCGTAGTTGGTGGGGGCGGGACGGCACGCAAGGATGTCGTCCAGGAAGTTGAGTTCACGCACGGAGTTCTGGATGGTGTTTGCTGCGAAGTTTCGCCCCTGCATCGCGGAGAACATCGCCGGCCAGACCGTTGTGGTCATCCGGCAGCCAATCCCCAACCTCGGCGTGTCCTTGAGCGCGCGCGGACCCTTGTCCGGTCGGAGCGACCGGCAGAAATTGTCAACAACCGACGCATCAGTGGGGAAAGCTGCTGCAGGCTTACCCGACGGCAGGGTGAACTGACCGATAGGCTCGCCCAGCACTGCTGAGGCTTCCGCTCCGCCAAGCTCGACAAACACCTGCTGCGCGTCCGGAAGTCGACAGAGAGCGATCAATGCCCCGTCAGCTCGAACGCACGAGTCGCCGTACAACGCCAAAGACCCGGCAGCCGGAAGCTCGCTGCCACGATGCGACTGGCTGAGAGCTGCGTCAAGCTCTGTGCCAGCACTCTGTACTGATTGCCAGGCGGCCGACCGGTCCCACGTTGCTGTCTCCAGGACGGCGGGATTGTTCGCCGCATCAATCTCCAGATCGCTTATTTTCATACCATTGCACCGATTTCTTGCCTGTCACGCATACCGGACTGACGGCGTGACTGCTGAATTGCGGACACGAGTCCGCTAGCCACTAAAAAGAAACAGGGTCAGCCTGGTGAGAACCCTCCGAGCCGGCCCAGCCTCCAGCAATTTTATACCACCTCAGCAAAAGCCTGTCAAGAGCGTATCGGCGCGGAGATTCTTCCTACAACACCTCCGCCAAATCCCCGGTAACGATCAGGCCCTGGCCTGGGGTCAGGAATGTGACATCAACGTTGGGGCAGAGCTTAGTGCACTCCTGCAGGAACTGCTCGGGGTCCCCGCCGTGCTCCTTGAACATCCAGAAATGGCAGGGCAGCACGACCTTCGGCGATACAATTGCCGTCATCTGAGCGGCGCCGGTCTCGCCTAGATTGCCGAACGCCGGGTTGATGCATGGGATCAGCACGTTCGGCTCCTGGTCGATCAGCGACTGCTGCCACTCAGGGTGCATCGATGTGTCGCCCGTGAACATTACCTTTGTTTTTCCGAAGTCCAGCAGGATGGCGAGAGCGCTAGGCGCCAATTCGCCATGATCCGCACGCGCGGTCAAGAGCTTGACATCATCGAGACGGTACTCGTTGCCAACCGTCAGCAGGAGCTGGTTGCTCTCCGGCACACCCGCCTTGCTGAACTCAGGAGTGCAGGTATCCGGCCCGGCGAACTTGCAGTTCGGGTTGTTGCGCACGATAGTGGGGAGAGCGTCGGTGTCCAGATGATCCGGATGCTCGTGAGTGGCGATGAACCAATCCGCGCGGACGTCCTCAGCATCTATCGGAGAGAGGGTCATCCGCTTGAAATTCGCCACGCGCTCCACTAGCTCTGAGAGATAAGGGTCCAGGTAGATCACCTTTCCCGAGTGGCTCTTGAAGACAAAGCCCGCTTGAGCAAGCCACCAGATAGCGGCGCCGCCCTCGGGGACTTTGGTCTGGCCGATCTCGGCCGCAAGATTCTTCATAGTCGCGTCCTCCTACACAGGATCAGCCTATGCTTCGGGATGAAGATCAGCCCCGAAGCATACGGAAATGGCGAAAACACGAAAGTGCGAAAGCACCAAGCTAAGATATCTGCCACTTAGCCGCTTTCGTGCTTTCTCCCTTTCGTGTTTTCGTGATAGAAGACCAGGTTCTTATGCCTGCTAGCCGACCAGCGCCGAAGCCGGCCGCTTGCCCTGCATGAAATCGCGCGCAGCCTCGGCAGCCTTGGTTGGCAGCGTGGTAGCCGCTCGCTCGCTGACCGATGCAGCGTGACTTGTTAGAATCACGTTGCTGAAGCCTCTCAGCGGGCTGTCGGCGGGCAGAGGTTCCACTTCAAACACGTCCAGCCCAGCGCCCGACAACTTACCGGATGCCAGAGCCTCGATCAAAGCAGGCTCATCCACGACGGGCCCTCGAGCCACGTTGACCACAATCGAGCGCGGCTTCATCTTTTCGAAAGCGGCCTTGTCCATCAGGTGCTTGGTCTCCGGAGTCAGCGGGCAGTGAAGCGATACGACATCAGCGGTGCGAATCAACTCGTCGAAATCGACCTTCTTCACTCCCTTGGCCGCAAAGACCGACTCATCGACGTAGGGGTCGAAGCCGATCAGCTTGAAACCAAACGCCGCGCACTTGTCGGCCGTCTTCTGCGCGATCTTGCCGAAGCTGACAAGTCCGACTGTCATGTCGACAGGCGCCTCGATAGGCCGCAGATGATTGATCCCCCACCCGCCGGCGATGATGCCATTGTGGTCGTGCGGCAGACGCCTGGTGAGAGAAATGATCATTGCGGTCGCGTGATCCGAGACTTCGTCAACGCAGAAGTCCGGAACGTTGCAGGCCGTCACGCCGAGGTCCTTGGCCGCTTGCAGGTCGAAGTTGTCAACTCCCACCCCGTAGCGGACGATGCACTTGACTCGCGGCAGGGCTTCCAAGACTCTGCGAGTGATCGGCGCCCACTGCACTAGTAGAACGTCGGCGTCGCCGCAGTTGGCGATGACATCGTCCTCGGTTATGCACTTTGGCTGTATGTCGGCAAACTCAAATCCGGCCGATTCAATGATCTGCCTCTGCAGATCGCTGGACGGAAATGCATGATCGGTAATGACTGCTTTGCTCATCTATCCTCCTATGGCTGCTTCCTGCCTGAAAGTCGCAGCAGGTCCTCCCAGACTTCATCTTGCAGCGGAATGCCTTCGACCTCACGTCGCTCAATATTGCGATACTCCGGCTCACCCGGGGCCATCGCGCCGTTCGAGCCCTCCGCCGGCTCCACCTGATGCAGCTCGTTGACCATCTGCGTCACCATGTCCGGCAGTGTCTCGCCACCTGCGAACCGGCGGTAGTCAACTGCGATGGCCAAGTGGCACAGCTTGCGCTTGCGCTCGAGCTGCTCATACATCGGCGCAATGTGAAGACCAAAGGCTCCTCCGCACATTATACCAGTAAGCACGTCAATTACGATACCAATCCCAAATCCTTTTGGTCCGGCCGCTGGAGTCCAGTAAACTGCCTTGTGCGGGTCCGATGTGGGCTTGCCATCGGAATCAAGCGCCCAGTCGAGAGGGATCTCTCGATTGTCGATCCGAGCCTTATAAACGTGACCACCTGCGACCGTGCTAGTGGCCATGTCAAGCAGAATCGGGTTCCCGGTGCGCGAGGGAATGCCGACACTAAGCGGGTTAGTCCCAACAAATGGCTTGCGTGCGCCCGGCGGCACAACGGCAGCATCGGTCTGAGTGATCGCGATCCCGATCATCTGGTGGTCGATCGCTCTCTGGGTGAAGAACGAGAGCGCGCCGCAGTGATTGCTGTTGTTCACGCCAACCCAGGCGACACCCGACTCCTTTGCCATCTCGATGGCCAGGTCGGTAGCATCCACCATGGTGACGTGGCCGAATCCGTCATCACCATCGATCATGGCCGTCGAGGGGCCAGTCTTCTCGATCTTGGTGTTGGGCTTGGGGTTGATCGAGCCATTCGTCACACGCGTCGCGTAGTGCGGCACCCTCAGGGCTCCGTGCGAGTCCACCCCGCGCATGTTCGCGTGAACGATCGAATCGGCCAGTATCCAGCCGTCGCGCTCGGACATCCCGCGCTTGTGGAATACTTCCCCAACGATTGTTCGCAGTTCATCGGCTTTTACTGTCTTCACTGTGGTTCTCCATCTGTGTTTGTTAGCTATTGTGCATGGCACGCCTCGAACATTGCGCGCAGGTTATCAAGCGGGATGTCCGGAGTCATAGAGTTGGATGGGCCGATCAGGAATGATCCCCCGAACGGCTTCCCGAACGTATCGATCAGCGTGTTCACGGAATCCTTTACCTCGGTGGGAGTTCCGTGGCACATGAGATGCTGCAAGTCTATCGCGCCGCTGAAGGCAACCTTGCCCCCGTATTCCCTGACAAGACGGTCGAAGTCCATAGCGCCCGGCTGGATCGGATCGAGGCAGTCAACGCCGGCGTCGATCAGGTCCCCGACGATATCGATCACGTTGCCGCAGCTATGGAAGATCACGTCCATCCCGAGGCGATGGACCTCGTCAAAGATGCGCTGGTAGTAGGGCTTGAACATCTCTCGGAACATACCGGGCGAGACAAGAAGACCGGTCTGCATTCCCCAGTCATCAGCCAGGAACATCCCGTCAGCGCCGATCTCTGCCCACATACGGATGAGCTCGATCAGATACTCGCACATCGCGTCCAGGAACTTGTAGATCGGATCCTTGTCCAGGACGAAGTCCGCGAGCAGATCGTCCATCGGCCGCAGCGCCCTGAGCCGCTCGAGCAAGCAGACGACCTCGACTCCATAGGTGTACTTGCCTTCGTAAGCCTTGATGATCTTCGCGCCCACGTCCAGCCTGCCGGGTTCTCTTGCTTTCGGCATCCGATTGGCGATGTAGTCGTCCATATCAGCGAGATCGGTGAGCGGATAGGCAATCGGAGTCGCGCCGGTGCCGCCGAATGCGTGGCCCCAGGTTGTGCCCCACTCATCGACCCACCGCGCTTCGCGCATCATCACTTCGATGGTGTTGATGGGGTCAGGCCGCCCAGGCTTCTGGTAACCAATCGCCCAATCATAGGAATTGACAGGCACTACGTCGTCTGGATACTCGCAGAGCAGATCAGCTAGATCGTCGCCGTACTTGATGATGATATCAAGGGAGCAGCGCTTCAGTCGAACCGGAGATCGCCCGGGACCGTTGCGATGGATCGCCTGTCTTACCCACTCCTTCGTGGGAGGCGTCTTAGCGTGCGCAGCCTGAACCCGCTGGCTGAAGTGCGCGACTCTGGCTTCCATCTCCTCGATGGGCAGGTTACGGAAGTCATCTTGTGTAGGACTCATGTCTTTCGGACCTCGTGTGCCAGGGCGAGCCACTGTCTTGCTGCCGCTGTGACTTCATCGTAGCGATGAGCCTTAATGCTCTCTCGCATCTTCATGTCTTCAGGAACCCCCACGACAGCCGCGAACGCGCCAGCTTGGTGGTATTCGCCCAGATTGTCGTCCGATATGCCGCCGGCAACCATCACCTGCGCCTCAGGGAACGGGCCGTGTATGTAGCGGATGTAGTCCGGCCCGCCGGGATAGCTGGGAAAGAGCTTGATGATGTCCGCGCCCAAGCGAAGGGCGTTTCCTATATCCGTAGGAGTAAAACAACCCGGCGCACTTACCCGGCCATTGCTGAGAGCCGCCTCGACGACCGGTGCGTAGACATCCGGCGAGACAATCACATGAGCGCCACATTCGATGGCTGTCTCAGCCTGTTTGGGCGTTCGCACAGTTCCGGCAGAAAGGACAATCTGGTCGCCGTAGCGTTTGCTCAGCTCCCTGAGCACTTCATCCACGTCAGGTGTCGTGAATGCTACCTCAACCAACACCGCCCCGCCCGCTATGATTGCTTCACAGGTGGCGAGCGTTTCCTCGGCATTATCACCGCGCATGATCATGCACAGCCACTCTTTGCCGATGCGTTGCAGAACCTCCGACTTTTCCACTTGTCACTTCCTTGCCCCGCATTGTTCTGCCAGGGCTCTGCCGGGGCTACTATCCCTGGGCTATCTCGGCCGCCGCCTCATACAGCGCGACCACGTTCTCCATCGGTACATCCGGCTCCCAGAAATGCGCGGGAGCGGCTATGTAGCCAGTTCCCCCGGCTGCTTCCCAGCGGGCCAACACGTCGCGGCGCACGTCTTCAGGCGTTCCCTGAGACAGCGTGCTCTGCAGACCTATCATCCCGTGGAACGTGAGATCCTTGCCAAAGTCCTTGAGAAGCGCTGTGGGCTCCATGCCGGCTGCCTCGACCTGAACAGACTGGTAGATGTCCAGCCCCATCTCGATCCACGTAGGTATCAGCCCTCTGTTGGAGCCACATGAGTGCAGCATCACCTTCGCGCCGTACTTGTGGCCGAGGTCGATGAAGGCTTGGAGCCTTGGCCTGAATATGCGATTCCATGTGTCCATGCTGAACGTGGGACCGTTCTGACTACCGTAGTCGTCACCAATCCAAAGCACATCTATCAGGCCATCTGCCGCCTTGAGGCCGTTCTCGGCCACGGCATAGATGATCTCGAAGCGTTTCTGGATCAGGGCCAGTCCTACGGGGTCATCGAGCCCAATGTCGATCATCAGCTGCTCCATCCCCCGGGCGAACGAAATCCCGTTGATGAGGTCCATGATTCCGGTCCCGCCGAAGACGACCGCGTAGTTGTCGTGGTGGGCTTGGCAGCGCTGCTTCAGGGCGCTGAAATCGTAGATGCCGGGGGATGGCCAGGGGTAGTCCTCAACCTGCTTCAGGTCCGTCATTTCGGCAAACGGACGGAAAACCACTTCGTCGTAGGAGCCGAATTGGTTCACGACAGGTTTCCGAACAGTTCCCCACATATCGGTGAACGCCCCATCTTCATCCCTTTCGTAGGGTGGGGTGAACTCGGAGTGGCATACCCATCGGATATCGGTTCCCAGCTTCACTTGCGCATCTTCGTAGTCCTGGGCTTTGAGGTGTTCGACAATAGGGATGCGCATCCACCCCTCGGCAATGAAATCCATCGGCGGACGATCCACCGGCTGGTGATCGACCGTCGCAAAGAACCTTTCGCGAGATGTCAAGTTAGTGGCTCCTTCGTTGCCGGGCCTGGCATATCAGCAAAGGATTCGGGACAGGCGCGTGAGGCATCCTCCAAGGCGTCGCTGCCCCGAATCCTGTATTACGCAGACCTCATATAACAGCGTTCAGCTATATGCCTGGAATGTAGCCAGTACCCAGGCTAGTCGTGGCCTCTGTCCGGAAGTCGCTGATTAGAGACATCAGTGAAGTCGTTCCGCCGTCCGCAACGATCGTCTGCCCGATGACGTACCTGGAATCGTCGGTACAGAGGAACACGCAGACCTTCGCGATGTCCTCCGGGAGCCCGAAGTGTCCGCAGGGAATGCTGTCGTAGGCGCCCTTCTTTGCCGCTTCGAGATCGAACCCCGGGACCTTGTAGTAGTTCGGCACAACAACCATGCCCGGAGCCACTGCGTTCACGCGAATGCCCTTATGAGCAAGCTCGACTGCAAGGGTCCTGGTGAACGCGATTATGGCGCCCTTAGTGCCGGCATAGACCGAATGCTCAGGAGCGCCGGATACGCCGTGGACCGAGGTCATGTTGACAATTGCGCCGCCCTGGTTGTTCTCGATCATCCGCTGCACGACGCGCTGAGTGCAGAAGTACATCCCACGGATGTTGATGTCGTAGGCGGTCTGGAACTGCTCTCGCGTGACCTTGATGAAAGGTCTGTTGAAGGTGGCTCCCGCGTTGTTGACCAGACAGTCGATCCCGCCCAGGAAGTCCCATGCCTGGTCGGCCAGAGCCACGACGCTGTCCAGATCGGGGAAGCTAGCCTGAATCGCTGTGGCCCTGCGGCCCATCGCCTGGATCTCTTCAACGGCGGCCTTCGCGCCAGCATCAGAGTGAGCATAGTGCACTACAACGTCAGCGCCCTGGCGGGCGAACTCCAGCGCCACTCCGTGACCGATCCCAGTGCCGGAACCGGTGATGAGCGCTTTCTTTCCGATCAGCCGTTGCTCGCTCATTGTCGTCTAATCCTCCTGTGAGTCGCCTGCGGCTCGCGCGTCTCGCCCCCTCACAACACACGGACACGCATCCATACGACAGACTACTTATAGCATGGGCTAGGGCCATTGTCAAGGCAAAATTCAGCTTTGCCGGATTCGAGTCCGTCCCTCGTCAGGAGCTGCCTCCAATCAAGGCTGTTGTGATAGAGCTGTAGCGGGCGTCTCTGACGCCCCTGGAGGCGTCGGATGCCGGGGCGGCTGTTGCGCGAGGAGCCCCAGCCGCGTACCATGAAGGTAACAATGCCTACCATCGCCTACAACACGCTTGGCTGCAAGGTCAATCAATACGAGACCGAGAAGATCCGCGAAGAGCTGGAGCGAGCCGGCTTCACGACGGTTCCGTTCAGCTCACGTGCCGATTCCTATGTCATCAACACGTGCAGCGTGACAGGCGTCGCTGACTCCAAGTCCCGAGCGGCCATCAGAAGAGCAGTGAGGCAGAATCCCGAAGCCTATGTAGTAGCGACGGGCTGCTACATCGATCTGGAGCCCGGTCTGGCGGAGTCGATAGAAGACATCGATCTTCTTGTACCGACCGATCAGAAGTCAACGATCGCTGAGCGCCTCATCGCTCGCTTCGGCCAATCACAAACCACAAATCGCGAATCACAGATCATTCGTCCTCGCCTGCGCACTCGCGCCGTGGTCAAAGTACAGGACGGCTGTGACCAGTTCTGCTCGTATTGCGTCATTCCCTACGCGCGGTCGCGCAAGTGGTCCAGACCGGTCGATGAGGTCATCAGAGAAGTCCAAGCACTCGCTGCGTATGGCTACAAGGAGATCGTGCTGACAGGCATCAGACTTGGGTCGTATGCCTACCCGAAGTCCGAGTTGGCTGATCTGGTGCTTGCAGTTGCCGAAGTCGATGGCGTCGAACGCGTGAGACTCAGCTCCATCGAGCAGTGGGAGATCACCGACGCGCTTCTGGATGCGATGCGCCATACCAAGATATGCCGGCACTTGCACATCCCCCTGCAGAGCGGAGACGATGACGTGCTGCGGCGGATGAACCGGCCCTATACCTCCACCGCCTACCTTGACCTGGTCGAAAGAGTAAGAGAACTGATGCCCGGCATCGGCATCACCACTGACGTGATCGTCGGGTTTCCCGGCGAGACCGATGAAGCGTTCGCCAACACCTGTCGGGTGGTCGACGAAGCCGGCTTCTCAAGGCTGCACGTCTTTCGCTACTCACCCCGCAAGCGCACGCCGGCAGCGGCTATGCCGGATCAGGTGGATGAGCACACGAAGAAGCTCCGCGCTGATATCCTGGCCGAAATGGGAAGAAGTGCGGTGGGACGCTTTGCCGAATCTCAAGTCGGCAAGATCCTCGACGTGCTGGTGGAGAGCCGCAATAGATCTGAAACGACAGGAAAGCATCTGCTTGGCTTTGCCGATAATTATGTTGAAGTCCGTCTACCGGGCGACAACTCACTTGTGGGCAGCATCGTCCGCGTTGAGATCACCGGGGTCGATCAGGACGGCAGAGCCATCGGGCGATTGAAGGGAGGGTAGTTGGTTGTCTGATTGCATTTTCTGCAAGATAGCGGCGGGAGAGATCGGCAAGCTGGTCTACGAGGATGACTCGGTGGCAGCGTTCGACGATCTGAACCCGCAGGCTCCCGTGCATGTTCTGATCATCCCTAAGAAGCATATAGCCCGTGTATCGGATGTCACGGACGGCGAGGATGCCTGCCTGATGGGGCACATCCTGACGGTCGCAAACAAGATAGCATCCGAGCTTGGCATGGTCGAGGAGGGCTACCGGATCGTTGTCAACTGCAACGAGGGGGCCGGGCAATCGGTATGGCACGTTCATTTCCACCTGCTTGGCGGGCGGAAGCTGGGCTGGCCACCAGGATAGGAGCAGGACAGTTCAGTTCTGGGCGGGACAGTGTTCCGCCAGTGCTGAGTAGGTTCGACAAGAACCGTATCGAAGCACATTCTATCCTGCGGGAACGACGTTGACAGTAAGCCCAACAGGGCTGAACAAGCCAGAGTTCCCGCAGCGGCCTGCCGGATATGAGGGTCGCAAGGGAACTCTATCCTGCGGGAACGACGTTGACAGTAAGCCCAACAGGGCTGAACAAGCCAGAGTTCCCGCAGCGGCCTGCCGGATATGAGGGTCGCAAGGGAACTCTGACTTGTAGAATGCTGGGACGCCGAGTGCTCAGCCTCGTTCCTGCAGCATGGGTTTTGGGGCGTAAGCCCTGTCTCGGCCTCTCAAATTGCCGTGATGCCTCACGAGAAAAGCGCACCGAAATGATGGTTGATGCCTCACGAGAG
>CAZFYZ010000058.1:0-16774 GCA_964523735.1 uncultured bacterium
CCCGCCACATTATCAGACAGACAAGCCCAATCATACAAGAAATCTGCTTTTCTCAAGACTCCGGCAGAGGACAAGAAGCAGATTTCTCACTGCGTTCGAAATGACATTCCCGCAACACTGAACACTCTCCGCTTGCGGCCATCAGACTATTTGGCTATAATACCAAATGTGAGGGAAGTATCAGATAGCAACAGGCGAGCATATGAACAGAGAGCAAAGATCATCAAGGCACTGGCGCATCCGAGCCGGTTGATGATGGTGGATGCCCTTGTGGACGGCGAGAAGTGCGTGTGTGACCTGACAGAGCTTGTGGGTTCTGACATATCCACGGTCTCCAAGCACCTGGCGCTCATGAGAGAGGCGGGGATAGTCGAAGATCGCAAAGTGGGCCAGCAGGTTTTCTACAGCTTGCGGTGCCCCTGCATCGTCAGCTTCTTTGGCTGCATCGAGGCAGTAATGAAGTCCAATGCAGAAGCGATGATGGAACTGGTAGGATAGCGCCTACGTATCTTCATGTAATCACGCAAGGGCTTTCTTTTTTGGCCGCATATTTGGCAATTGCGCCAACAACCCAACAAGCTGAGTATGAAGGAGGAGTCCCATGAAACGGATCCAGATTCTGGGCACCGGCTGCGCCAAATGCAAGGCGCTTGCCGAGAACGTAAAGAAGGCAGTCGAAGAGACCGGAGCCGAAGCTCAGGTCGAGAAAGTCGAAGACATCAAAGAGATCATGAGGTTCAACATCCTAATGACCCCAGGACTCGTGATAGACGGGGAAGTCAAAGCAGCGGGAAAGATGATGTCGATCGAGGACATCAAGAAACTGCTGGTCAGCTAGACAGGAGGGACCAATACCGTGAAGATCAGACTCGTGAGAATAAGCATTGGGCTGATTGTAGTGATCGCGCTTGTTATTGCTCTCGCAGCCGCTAATGCAGCCACTAAGACGCCGCCCAAGAAGCCGGCCAAGCCGGTCGCCAAGAGGCTCCCCAAGCTTCTCGACCTGGGCGCGGACAAGTGCGTGCCCTGCAGGATGATGGCGCCGATTCTCGAAGAACTCGCGAAGGAATACAAAGGCCAACTGGATGTTGAGTTCATCGACGTCTGGAAGAACAGTAAGGCCGCTGAGAAACACAAGGTCAAGAGCATCCCCACACAGATATTCTACGATTCAAAGGGCAAGGAGTTCTTCCGCCACGTTGGCTTTTACTCCAAAGAAGACATCCTAAAGGCGTTTGAGAAGCAGGGCATCAAGCTCAAGAAGCCCACCGACCCCAAGAAACCTGACAAGAAGTAGCTGCAACCATGAACTGGAAATCCGAGTGGAAAACATTCGTACTAATAGCGGCTGTGTTCGTCGCTTTCTTCCATCTACCAGTAGGCACGTCTAGATTCGACAGTGCGCTAATGGAGTCGCTGCACCTGGCGAAGTGGTATGCTCGGGAACACGTGCTGTTGTGCCTGATCCCTGCGTTCTTCATTGCCGGAGCCATAGCCGTGTTCATCAGCCAGGCGTCGGTGCTGAAGTACTTGGGCGCCAAGGCTAACAAAGTGGTCGCCTACGGTGTCGCGTCGGTTTCAGGCACGATACTGGCCGTGTGCTCGTGCACCGTCTTGCCGCTGTTCGCCGGCATCTACAGGATGGGAGCAGGACTTGGTCCGGCCACGGCGTTCCTCTATTCAGGTCCTGCCATCAACGTGCTTGCAATAATCCTCACCGCCAGGATTCTTGGTCCGGAACTAGGTATCGCGAGGGCTGTCGGAGCCGTGGGATTCAGCGTAATCATCGGGCTTCTAATGCACGTCATATTCAGGCAGGACGAAATGAAGAAGGCCGCAGAGCAGGCAGAGATGCCCGAGCCCGAAGTTGGCAGGCCGTTGTGGCAGAACGCTGTCTACTTTGCGTCCATGGTCGGTATCCTCGTGTTCGCCAACTGGGGCAAGCCCGCCGTCGCCGTCGGCTTCTGGAACGTCGTCTACTCCGCCAAGTGGATCATCACCGGCGTCTTCTCCGGCTTGCTCGGTCTCACGCTGATTGCGTGGTTCTCAATACCGTGGTGGAAGGTGGTTCTCGCAGGATTGCCGGCTGCCGTTCTCGCGGTTGTCTTTCCGAGTCAGCCTCTGATCGCGTTCACTGTGGGCGTGATAGGGCTCTCGGCGATCACCAGTACCAGCGAGGGCGAGGCTAGTGAATGGTTCGGCTCGACCTGGACCTACGCCAAACAGATAATGCCTCTACTATTCTTTGGCGTGCTGATCGCGGGCGCGCTGCTGGGACGCCCTGGCCACGAGGGGCTGATCCCATCCGAGTGGGTGGCAAAGTCGGTGGGAGGGAACTCGCTCGGAGCAAATCTGTTTGCGTCAGTGGCCGGAGCGTTTATGTATTTCGCCACTCTCACCGAGGTCCCCATAGTGCAGGGACTGATCGGAAGTGGTATGGGAAAGGGGCCTGCGCTTGCCCTGCTGCTTGCCGGACCGGCGCTGTCATTGCCGAATATGCTGGTCATTCGATGCATTATGGGTACCAAGAGGACTTTTGTCTTTGTTTCCCTGGTTATCGTCATGGCCACCATCGCGGGCATGCTATATGGCACGTTCTTCTGACGTGGCCACTAGTGTATAAGGGGACTGGAATGAACAAGCGTATACAGAGCCGCGCGCTGTCGGTTGCGCTGTTGGCGATCTCGGTGATGGCAGCGGCAGGTGACAAGCCATTCGTCAAGGACTCGTACCCCACCCTCACAACCGGTGCACTTGCGTCAGCAAGACTGGTGGAACTTCCGGCGGGCACCGTGCTGCGCTCGGGCGAGGTAAGAATCACTCAAAAAGACCTTGACACCGAGATAGGCAAGGCCCCACAGGATCTACATCCGCAGCTCAAGCGCAACCTGTTCTTCGTGCTGGACAACAAGGCAGCGCAGGTGTTCCTCCAGCACGAAGCGAGCGAATGGGCAAAGAAGAACGGCAGCGCCGCCGGCAGTGACCCAGTCGAGCACTATCTCTCGAGTCTGACCGCCGGTCTTTCGGTGAGTGATGACGAAGCCCAGGCTTTCTTCGACGGCAACAAGGACATGATGGGCAGTGCGACGTTCGAGCAAGCCAAGGACCAGCTCAAGGAGTACCTGCTTGACCAGAGAAAACAGGAAGCAGTAAAGGCTCACATAGCCTCCACCGGCCAAAGATACGAGATTGACGTGAACAAGACCTGGACGGCGAAGCAGTACTCGGCCGCGATGATGAACCCCATTGACAAGGCACGACTGTCCGGCAAGCCCACAGTGGCTGATCTGGGCGCTGACGGCTGCCGCCCATGCGAGATGATGACTCCGATCCTGGAGGAACTGAAGAAGGACTACGCGGGCAAGGTTAACATAGTCTTCGTTCACGTTCGCAAGGAGCAGATTCTGGCAGCGCGCTACGGGGTGCAGTCCATACCCGTCCAAGTGTTCTTCGACAAAGATGGCAAAGAAGTCTTTCGGCACGTGGGGTTCTTTCCCAAAGACCAGATAACCGCAAAGCTAGTAGAGATGGGGGTCAAGTGACTTGGAGCAACTCTTCATCACGCTGACCAAGGCAATCGAGGGATCAGTGCCTGTTGCGCTGAGCGCCTCCTTCGTGTGGGGCATCCTGAGCGTCATCCTCAGCCCCTGTCACCTTTCGAGCATCCCGCTGATCATCGGATTCATCAGCGAACAGGGGAAGCTAACCACGAGGAAGGCTTTCGGCCTCTCGTTCCTGTTTGGGCTTGGCATACTGGTGACCATCGCGCTGATCGGCATCGTGACCGCCGCAATGGGTCGTATGATGGGGGATGTGGGCAGGTACGGCAACTATGCCGTAGCGGCCGTGTTCTTCATAGTCGGCCTGCACCTGATTGGCGTAATTCCAATGCCTTTCTCCGGCCCCGGCAATGTAGGTATGAAGCGCAAGGGGCTTGCGGCGTCGTTCATCCTCGGCCTTGTGTTTGGCATTGCTCTCGGGCCGTGCACTTTCGCTTACATGGCGCCGGTGCTGACGCTCTCTCTCAAGGTGGGGGCAACGAACTTCGTCTACGCCTTCGCGCTCCTGGCGCTCTACGGAATCGGCCACTGCGCGGTGATTGTAGCAGCCGGAACTTCCACAGAAGCAGTTCAGAACTATCTCAACTGGAACGAAAAATCCAAGGGCGCGAGCATTCTTAAGCGCGTCTGTGGCGTCCTTGTAATGCTGGGTGGAGTTTACCTGATCTACACGGCACACTAGCGTCCGACCTCCCAACTCGGCCCCATCCTCTTCCCGGGAACAGTAAGTAACCGTTGCGGTAGACCGCGTGTTCCGCAACCCCTAGTTGTAGTAGCCTCTGCCACGCATTCCATGGGGACATTATCGCTCTGGTAGTACACTCAACAGCGGCACGATTGACAGTCGTTCCGACTGAGTGCTACACTTTGCAAGTCGTCAGCAATCCTTGGAGGTGAATGCGCGTGTACGTCGGACGGATAGTGGTCGTTGGAAAGACAAGCAAGCCCTTTGTCGCATACAGAGTATCGTCAAGATCGTTTCCCAATAGAGTTGCCCGGGTAACCGATGCCGGCGCGGCCATTCAGCCTTTGGACCCGGAGGATATGAAGCGGAACCCCTACATCGCCTACAACTGCATCAGAACGTGCGACAAGGGTGTAGTTGTCTCGAACGGCTCTCACACCGACCCCATCCTTGACCGACTCCAAGCTGGAACTCCACCGGACGTCGCCCTCCAAGCAGTGCTGACAGAGATGGGCTATGAGAGGGACGAGCTCAACACTCCGCGCATCGCGGGGATTGTAACGGATAAGCTCGGGTTTCTCGGCATCGTCAGAGATGACGGCGTGGAGGTGGCGCAGTTCGGCCTGGAGGAGAACACATGCCGCGTGATATGCACCTATGAGCTGAACAGAGTTGACAGTAAGAGCCACGTCTTCGTCGCCGGATCCGCGCTTGACGCCGCTCAATATGTCATCGACGGTGGGATCTTTGCTGATCTGGAGAGACCGATCTGTGCGGCAGCCTGGATGGACAGTCTGGCGGTGTTCAACCCGCACGAAGCGAAGTAAGCAGTGCGCAGTAGAGAGTGCCTCTGCTCTGCGTATCAGTTGGTCGCTGTCTACGGCTTGCTGTCTGCTGCTTCGTCGTCCTCGATATCTTCCTTGGCTTCCTTGACGCCCTTCTTGAACTCCTTTATGGACTGACCGAACGACCTCGACAGCTCAGGCAGCTTCTTTGCCCCGAACAGCAGCACAACGACTCCCGCAATAATAGCGATCTCAGTTGGTCCCAGACCTATAGCAATCGGTAGCATTTTCCACTATCTCCTTGGTGTCGCCTGGTGAACTCACCTTTGGCGGCTCCGGTTCATCTTCGATGTCAACTGAGTTGACGGTATCCATTACCTCTCGCGAGGCCTTCTTCAGCTCACGAAGCCCCTGCCCGATCGCTTTGCCGATGTCCGGCAGCTTCTTAGGGCCGAACACGAGGAGGGCCACGAGGAATATGATAATAAGTTCCGCCGTTCCCACGTGGGGAATCATGAGGCAGCCTCTTCCGTTTGCGACGTGCGCTTGGCGATCTGCGGAAACAACGTCCCGGGCGAACCGGGACCGCTAGGCCAGTTTGGTTAGCGACACGCCTTGTCTTGTCTCTATTATACTCTCTTTTGAGCAGAAACCGGCACCGTAGCTCGTAGCATTTGCAGCGCCGGCGGCGGTTCCCCAGACCAGAGCTTCGGTGATCGGTTCGGCGTCGAGCACAGCGTCAAGAAACGCGGCAACGAAGGCATCGCCCGAGCCTACGGCACTTGCAAACTCGATCTGAGGCGGCGTCGCTTGCCAAACCTGCACTCCATCCGTGACAATGGCTCCACTGCGGCCCATGGTGACTGCGGTGATCTCCACCCCGTATTGCTTCAGGCTCTTGGCAGCCCCTGATATCTCTTCCAGAGTGTAAAGCTCCTGCCCGCAGAGCTGAGACAACTCGCTCACATTGGGCTTGACCATCCAGGGCCCGGCCTTGATACTTTCCGCAAAGTGCTCTCCGCTTGTGTCAAGCACAGTCCGGACTCCGGCACCGCGGGCGATGGAGATGATGTCGCCGTAGAAGGCTGGTGGCACACCTGGCGGGCAATTCCCACTCAGAACGATGAACTCACAGCCTCCGACCAGCGCACGAATCTTGGTCAGCAGGGTTTCCAGCTCGTCAATTGTCACGTTCGGGCCGGGTTCGTTAATCTCCGTCTGAGTGCCGGTTCTCGGATCCATAATCTTGATACAGTGGCGCGACTCCTCGCGGACCCTCACAAAATCATGCGCTATGCGCTCCTCGTTCAGACCAGAGACGATTGCTTCCCCAACCGATCCGCCCACAAAGCCCGTCGCCATAGCGTCTCTACCAAGAGTCCTAAAGACCCTGGCGACGTTGATCCCTTTGCTTCCAGGCGTGCTTACGCACTTGCTCGGGCGGTTGATATGGTCGACTTGGAAGCCCTCTACGGTGTAGGTCTTGTCGATCGAAGCGTTCAGTGTGACGGTTAGTATCAAGCCGGAGTACTCCTATGGCGGATAATCGGCGGTGCCAGGTCCCGGGTCATATTCTATGCGGGCAATGACGCGGTGTCAAATCTCACAGACAACCTTGCCCACTGCGGGGCGGATGCGATAGACTGTGCGTATGGCCATCGCGAATAGCATAGTGTCGATCGTCAGGTGCAGCAGCTACGGCCCTGCTAAGGTACAGGAAGCGGTCTCGCTTGTGATGGAGAAGGCCGGGGTTTTGGCCAAGTTGCCTTCCAGTGGAACCGTGCTGCTCAAGCCCAATCTCCTCTCCACGCGAAAGCCGGAGGATGCGGTGACTACTCATCCTGAGGTCGTCCGCGCGGTAGGCGAAGTCGTTATGCAGGGGGGAGCCGAGCTTGTCCTCGGCGATAGCCCGCCCTTCGCTGGTGAGAGACAGGCGAAGTATGCAAAGCTCTGCGACGTGACTGGAATGACCGCGGTCGCTGAGGAGTTGGGCGCTCGACTGGCCAGGTTCGAAGAGCAGCCCGTTGAGATCTCCTGCCCCGCGGGCCGGATATATCGCCGATTCGAGGTCGGCCGGGAAGTCGTCGAGGCGAACTCCGTCATCAGTATCTCCAAGCTCAAGACCCACGGCCTGACGCAGCTCAGCGGCGCTGTCAAGAACCTGTTCGGATGTGTGCCCGGCATACGCAAAGGCCTCTTCCACGTCCAGTCGGCTGAGAATCCCACCGTCTTTGCCCAGATGCTTCTCGACCTGATGCGCGCTTTTCCTCCGGTGCTTCACATAATGGACGCCGTCGTCGCAATGGAGGGCGCTGGTCCGAACGCGGGCACGCCTCGCCAGGTTGGGCTTCTGCTAGCCTCCATAGACCCGGTGGCACTCGATGCGGTTGCCAGCGCCATCATTGGTGTTGACCCTATGAACATACAGACGACTCGCCTTGCTCACGAGCAGGGCCTGGGCTGTGGCGAGATCAGCCGGATCGAGATACGAGGAGAGACATTGGCGAATGCGATCGTGGAGGGATTTCAGCTCTCAACGGCGGGAAGCCAGTGGGCGAAGATCCCCTCCCCGATCAGGAGCTTGCTCCGACGACAGTTAGTGGCGTCGCCAAGAGTCCTTAGTGCCGAATGCAAGGGCTGCGGTGATTGCTCCGAGGTCTGTCCTGCCAAAGCCATCACGCCCGGCAGGCCACCTGAGATCGATCTTGCGGCGTGCATACGTTGTTACTGCTGCCATGAGGTGTGCAACTTCAGCGCGATTGAGCTGAAGAAGGGCTTGCTGGGAAATCTCCTGTCCAGAAAGGACAGAAAAAGATGACTTGGCTGTTTGGGCGGCCAGCCAAGCCCAGCAGAGGTAGTGAAAGGAGAAAAAGAAGCACTAGTAATAATACTGGGTTTGCAAGCGTCTGTCAAGCAGTCAATGAACTTTTTTCTCAGAATAGTTACGCGGCCGCCCGGTACACGATCTCAGACCTTAAACCGGATGTAAACGACGTCCCCATCCTGCATCACGTAATCCTTGCCTTGCAGATGAACGAGTCCCTGCTGCTTGGCTGCTTCCCATCCGCCGGCCTGCTCGATCTCAATGAAGTTGGCGACCTCGGCTCGGATGAAGCCTCTTGCAAGATCGGAATGGATCGTCCCTGCTGCCTCGACGGCCTTCGACCCGGCTTTCAAGGTCCACGCCCGCACCTCAGGCTCTCCCGCGGTTATGAACGAAATAAGACCGAGCAGCTTGTAGCCCTCGCGTATCAGCCGGTTGCGGGCGGGCTCTTCGATTCCCATAGAGCCCAGGAACTCGGCCTCTTCTTCGTCCGATAGCTCCGCAACCTCCATCTCGACCTCGGCGCACAGCTCGATCTCCGGGATACCCGCCTCTTCGCAGAAGCGGCGCAGCTCCACGGTAGACTCCGCAGGTTTGCCTATCTCTGACTCCGGGATGTTCAGGACGGCTATCATGGGCTTCAGTGTCAGGAAGTCATAGCCTCGGACCGACTTCTCCTCTTCGCCACTCATCTCGAAGCCCTTGAGAGACTGCCCCTCTTCGAGCACGGCTTTCAGGCGTTCCAACAGGTCCATCTCGATTGTGGCAGGCGTTGTCGCGCCTTTCTTCACCCCGTGGAGCTGCTTCTCGACCCGCTCAATGCGGTTCTCGACTAACTGCAGGTCAGCGAGCACCAGTTCGTCGTTCAGAGTCTGGATGTCCTTCACAGGCGTGGGAACATCGCCAGCATCGTTTGTGAACCCGCGGATGACGTGCGCGAGAGCGTCGACCTGCCTCAGATCAGCAAAGAAGTCCGACCCAAACTTCGCCCGGCCATCGTCGTGCGCTATGCGTGCGGCCCCATCGACGAACTCTATGCTGGCGTAGGTGACCTTCTTCGGATTGTACTGAGCTGCGAAGTAGTCGATTCGCTTGTCCGGAACTGGAATAACGCCTACATTCGCCTTGCCGCTCTGGCTGCCGAAGCTGTCCGTCTTTACCGCGCCTCTCGTGAGCGCCCTGAACAGAGTGGTCTTGCCGGAAGCCGGCAGTCCTACGATTCCAACCTTCATCTACAACTCCATCACAATCGGGACGATCATCGGCCGGCGGTGGATGCGCTCATATATGAATTTCGCGAGAACTTTCCGGCACGCGGCCTTGACCTCGTCCGATTCCTCGAGCGAATCACTTTCCGCGAACTCCTGCAGCTTCGCCAGCACGATCTCCCTACCCTCGTCCATCAGTTCGTCGGCCTGATCTTCGCCAACAAAGCCCCGGGAGAAGATGTCCGGCCCAGACACTATCTCGCCTGCGTTGGGATCGACGCTGACTACCGCTATAACCACACCATCCTGGGACAGATGCCATCTATCGCGCAGTACCACGTCCTCAACATCGCCAACGCCCAGGCCATCAACCATCACGCTGCCGGCCGGCACACGGTCGGGGACAGTCGCCTCTTCAGCCGTTAGTTCCAGCACATCGCCAATGCTCAGTCGGAAGACCCTGTCGCGCGAGTAGCCGACCGAATCGGCGAGAGTCATGAACTTGAACACGTGCCTCTGCTCACCATGCACCGGGACCACGAACTTCGGCTTGACCAGGTTGAGCATCAGCTTGATGTCTTCCTGGTTCCCGTGCCCTGATGCATGGACCTCAGAGAATGGCTCGTACACAACCTCCGCGCCCTGTTTGAACAGGCGGTTAATCGTCCTCAGCACCAGGTCTTCGTTGCCCGGAATCGGCGTGGCGCTGATGATGACAGTATCACCCTCGGTGATCGAAATCTTCTTGTGCTCGTCTATCGCCATCCTGGACAGTGCTGACAGCGGCTCCCCCTGGCTGCCGGTGGTCATAATCACGACTTCGCTCGGGTCAAGCTGATCCATCTCGTCCAACCTTAGGCGACTGCCTTCCGGTATATTCAGGTACCCAAGTTCCTCAGCTATGCGCGAGTTCTCTGCCATGCTGCGCCCGATAACCGCGACGCGCCGACCATGGCGTGAAGCTGTGTCATAGACTTGCTGAAGCCGATGAATGTTGGAGGCAAATGCCGCGATGATGATGCGTCCAGGTGCACTGGCGAAAATACGCTCGAACGCCTGGCCCACTATACTCTCGCTGGGGCTGAAGCCGGATTTCTCGACGTTGGTCGTATCCACAAGAAGAGCCAACACGCCTTCCTCACCAAGAAGCGCCAGTCTCCCGGCATCGGTTGTGCGGCCATCTATCGGAGTCTGATCGAACTTGAAGTCACTGGTGTGGACTATCGTACCCACAGGGGTCCGGACGGCGAGCCCCACAACATCGGGGATGCTGTGAGAGACGCTGATGAACTCCACTGTGAAGTCACCCAGCTTGAGCACCATCCCCGGCTCCACCTGGTGCAGACGCGCGGTCTCGAGCATGTGGTGCTCGTCGAGCTTGTTGGAAACAAATCCGAGGGTGAGCGCGGTTCCATAGACTGGGACATCTAGCCGCCTCAGCACATAGGGCAGCGCGCCTATATGATCCTCATGCCCATGAGTCAGAATGATCCCCAGGACCTTGTCTGCGTTCTCCTCGAGGTAAGTGATGTCGGGGATGACGATGTCCACTCCCAACATCTCCTCCTCTGGGAACATGAGTCCTGCGTCAACGACAAGAATCTGGTCGCCAAGCACGTAGGCGGTCATGTTCTTGCCGATCTCCAGCACTCCTCCAAGAGGGATGATCTGCAGCTTATCCGGGGTCTTCTTCTTTCGAGGACTCATAACTCTCCTGATAATCAGAACGCGTAGCCGCCGGACTCGTCCTGAGCCTGTCGAAGAACCGGCTTAGCTCAGCTACGGCCCGGTCCGATACTAAGATCGGACACTACAGCGCGATCTAGCCGATGAACCCACGCTCCATGGCCAATTCTGCTATTTGCACCGCGTTGAGCGCCGCGCCTTTGCGAATGTTGTCCGCGACTACCCACATATCCAGAGTATTAGGATTGCAGGTATCCTGCCTGATTCGGCCGACGTACGTTGGGTCGGTGTGCTCCGCAAAGAGCGGCATCGGATACTTGCCCTTTGCGGGATCATCAACAACCTCAATCCCGGGCCACGCGGCAAGCGCCTCGCGGGCTTGTGCGGGAGAGATCGGCTTCTCGAACTCAACGTTGACTGTTTCAGAATGCGCCCGAAACACAGGCACACGTACACAGGTCGCCGACACCGCAAGCCCGGGCAAGTCAAAGATTTTGCGGGTTTCTTTGATCATCTTGATCTCTTCGCCGTAGTAGCCTTCATACTCTTCCTTCAGGCTGCTGATCTGCGGGATCAGGTTGTTGAGTATCTGATAGGCATATTGCTCGTGCTTAATCTCGTTACCCGCCACATAGTCCTGGATTTGCTGCTCCAGTTCCCTGATCGCCGCGCCGCCCGTGCCGGAGACTGACTGGTATGTGCTGACAACGACTCGCCTCATCCCCGCCAGCTTATGCAGAGGGGCCAACGCGTGCACCATCTGGATCGTGCTGCAGTTGGGGTTCGCTATGAACCGGTGGTCCGGCCCCATCGCGTCGCCGTTCACCTCGGGTACGATTAACGGCACCCGGCAGTCCATGCGGAAGTCATCCCCGTTATCGACTACAAAAGCCCCCCGAGCAACCGCTTCCCAACCAAACACCTGGCTTGCGCCCTTGGCGCCTTCAGTCCCCGCGAAGAAAGCGACGTCTATGCCGTCGAAGGCTTCTGCCGTCGTTTCCTTGACATCAACCTCGATCCCGTCTACATTCTGCTTGCGCGAAGACCTGGCGAGCACCACCAGTTCCGACATCGGGAACTTACGCCGACGGAGCACCTTGACCATCTCTTCGCCGACAGCGCCGGCTCCAACTACTGCAACTCTCAAATCCGACATACTACCCTATACCGACATCAGCTTGTACGTGGCGTCTGAGACGCCGGCTACAACACTAAGTCTGTCCCTTCTACAACAACTTGTCCAGTCCGTAGACCAGCCCCTGTGTTTTAGATGCGTTACGTATCGCCAGGAGAACACCCGGCATGAAACTTGTGCGGTCGAGGCTATCGTGGCGGATCGTCAACGTCTGCCCCGTGCCGCCGAATATGACCTCCTGATGCGCCACCAAGCCCGGCAGACGCACACTGTGAACCCGGACAGAGGATTTCTCATCACCCCTGGCCCTGTCGTCCGGGCTGCCGGCCGGAGTCGCAGCGACTGCGTTGGCGGACTTGCGCGCTTCGTCGATCATCTCAGCAGTCTTGATCGACGTGCCCGATGGGGCATCAGCCTTCTTGTCATGGTGCAGTTCGATGATCTCGACCTCGGGCATGTACGCGGCAGCCTGAGCGGCAAACTTCATCATCAGCACTGCGCCGATAGCGAAGTTCGGGATGACCATAGCCCCGACGCCCGTTCGCTCGGCAATCGCCCTGATCTCGTCCAGGTCAGAAGAGGTCAACCCAGTGGTCCCGATGATCGGTATGGCGCCGTTCTCCATCGCTAGCCGTGCATTGCCAAGCGAGAATGGCTTCGCAAAGTCCACAACTACGTCGGGCTTACTGCCAGTCAGCATTGCCCCAAAGTCGCTCTGTATTGACACTCCAGGCGCTTCCGGCAATGACTCACCGGACACAACATCACACAAACCAACCAGCTCCATATCAGACGCGCCAGAGACAGCCTTTACGACCTCACGGCCCATCTTGCCACACGCGCCAACTACAGCAACTCCAGTCATATTAGCCTCCGCGCCCAACTACTTCCCGATCTGCTTTGCCAACTGCGGATGTTTCTTGAACGGCCCAACGGCAGCTAGAGTAAATCCCGCCCCGTTGAAGAGCCTGCACGCGACATCAGCCACGTCATCCCTGGACACGTTCATGATAGACGCAATGATCTCGTCCACACGCACGATACGGCCGAAGTACAGTTCACTCTTGGCAAGCCGGCTCATGCGATTCGACATGCTTTCCTGTCCCAGGACCAGAGTTCCGCGAATCTGGTTCTTTGCACGCTCCAACTCAGCATCGGTTACACTCTCGCGCCCAATGCTGCTGCACTCCTGCTCTATCAGTTCAAGCACCAGCTTGATGTTCTCGACGCTCGTGCCGCCATATACCGCAAAGAGCCCTGCTTCCCGGTAGGCCGCCGAGTAGGTCCCGATGGAATATGCAAGGCCACGGTTTTCCCGTATCTCCTGGAACAGCCGTGAACTCATACCCCCGCCCAGCGCGGCATCGATAGCAGCAAGGGCGTACTTCTCTTTGCGCTCTTGGGAGAAACCTTCAGTACCCAGGCAGAAATGCACCTGCTCGGTTACCTTATTCACGAGCTTCAGCTCCGCCCGCACCTTGGCGTCGATCTGCTTCCGGCGCGGCCGCTTGCCCTGCAGGCCGCCAAACGCCGCAGCAACAGCGTCAACGAACTCCCGGTGTTCAACATTGCCGGCAGCCGATATGACCACAGAGTCGGGTGTGTAGAACTCAGAGAGGTACTCGGCAAGATCGCTTCGAGTGAGGCTTCTGACCACGCTCGCTGAACCGATAACCGGATTTCCCAGCCGGTGACCCTTCCACAGAGTCTCCGCCATCAGGTCGTGCACATTCTCTTCTGGCGTGTCGTTGTGGCGCTTGATCTCCTCCAGCACTACGTTCTTCTCGTGCTCGATCTCGACCTCGTCCAGCAGCGAATGCAGGACCATGTCAGAGAGGATGTCGAGCGCAACGAACAGGTGCTCCTTGAGGACCTTGGCGTAGAAGCAGGTGAACTCTTTGTCCGTAAATGCGTTGAGGTGCCCGCCGACGCTGTCCATCTCGTCCGCTATTTGCCGGGCAGTCCGTCTCTCCGTGCCCTTGAAGAGCATATGCTCCACAAAGTGACTGATTCCCAGCCGCTTCTTGTCCTCGTCGCGAGAACCAGCATTTGCCCAGATACCGACCGAGACCGAGTCCACATACGGGACCCACTCGCTCAGAACCCTCACGCCATTATTGAGTATTGTCTTGCTTATAGATGACTGTGCAGCCAATGTAGTTTCCAGGTGCTGGGTGTCGGGTGATCGGCGCAGGATGCGTGTGGCACAACAGGTGTACATGACATCAGGTGCTGGGAACAGCTAGATGCCAGAACCCAACACCCAATACCTAACACCCGAGACCCGATTTAGTGCTTCGGCCGGAAGCGGAACTTGGGAGCGCCGTCTTCGTCGCCACCGCCGCCGCTGCCAGGACCTCCGCCGCCACTGCGGGGACCGCGGTCTCTGTCACGGCCTCGATCTCTGTCGCCGCCTCGATCACCGCCTCGTCCGCCGCCGAAACCGCCTCTGCCGCCACCGCGGCCGCCCGAGGGTCTTGGCGGCTCCGAGCCAGGAACGTAGTCCTCATCGCCTTCGATGAGTCCGCGCCGGGTGAGCCGGATCTTCCCATCGTCGCCGATCTCGATGACTCGGACGATAAGCTCGTCGCCCAGGTTGCACACGTCC
The DNA here is from genome assembly GCA_964523735.1 of uncultured bacterium. GTDB lineage: Bacteria > Armatimonadota > UBA5829 > UBA5829 > UBA5829 > CAZFYZ01. Next base: position 14,492 of record CAZFYZ010000058.1, read on the forward strand.
TCGGTGCGGTTGACCCGCTCCTTGGCAAGCTGCGATATGTGCACCAGACCATCGCGGTTCGGGAGAATCTCCACGAACGCGCCGAAGGCTTCGACGCGGGTGACCTTGCCGGTGTAGACCTCGCCGACCTTCACCTCGCGGGTGATGTCCTCGACGATCTTCTTCGCGCGCTCTCCGCCCGCGGCATCGGTCGAAGTGATGTAGACATGGCCGTCCTGCTCGATGTCGAGCTTCGCGCCGGTCTCGGCTTCGATCTTCTTAATGATCTTTCCGCCCGGGCCGATGATGTCGCCGATCTTGTCGGGGTGGATCTCCACCACGAACACTCTCGGCGCGTACTCGCTGAGGGATTCTCTCGGCTCCGGAATAGCGGCCTTTATGGCCTCGAGTATTGTGGACCGTGCGACTTTGGCCTTCTCGAGTGCGCCTTTGACGACTTCACGACTCAGTCCATCGGTCTTAGTATCGACCTGAATGGCGGTCACTCCGTTACGAGTGCCGGCGACCTTAAAGTCCATGTCGCCATAGAAGTCTTCCCAATCCATGATGTCGGTCAGGAGGACGTTCTTGTCGGTTCCGGTTACTAGTCCGATGGATATACCCGCGACCGGCTCCTTGATATTGACGCCAGCATCCATGAGAGCCAGCGTGCATCCACAAGTGCTCGCCATCGACGTCGAGCCCGCGGATTCGAGGCATTCGGAGGTAAGCAGCAAGGTGTAAGGGAAATCCTCTTGCGCCGGGATCATCGGTCTCAGGGCCTTTTCAGCCAGAGCGCCGTGACCGACTTCTCTTCGACCAGCCCCTCTGAGCATACCAGTCTCGCCGTTGGAATAGGGCGGGAAGTTGTAGTAGTGCAGGTATCTCTTCTCGCCGTCCTCTTCCAGGTTGTCAATCTTCTGCGAGTCATCCAACGAGCCCAGCGTCAGCGTTGTCAGAACCTGGGTTCCGCCGCGCGAGAACAAGCCTGAACCGTGAACGCGAGGCAGCAGCCCCACGTCGCAGCTCAACGGTCTGATCTCTTCCACGCTCCTGCCGTCAGGGCGAGCACCCTCTTCGACGATCATGTGCCTGACGCGCTTCTTGAAGAGCTTCTCCAGGACTTCGTCGATCTCGTCTGCTCGCTCGGGGTATTCCTCGCTGAGACTCGCGATCAACTCCTGCTTGAGCTGATATACCGCGCTCGACTTGCCAGTGCCCTCGCCCGGGTTTCTTATGGCAGCTTCGATCCGGTCGTTGACCTTCGCGCCGATCTCCTCGACGAAGTCAGCATCCGCGACGATGCGACGCACTTCAATCTTTGGCTTTCCAACAAGCTCTACGAGCTTCTTGATGCCCTCGACCTGCTTATCTATCGCCGCGTGTGCAACGTCCATAGCGGCCATAATGTCGTCTTCGGTGGCTTCGCCTGCCTCAAGCTCGATCTCCATGGTCTTGCCACCGGAACCGGCGACCACCAGCTCAAGATCGGACTCCTTGATCTCTTCGAGCGAGGGGTTGACAATCAGTTCGCCATTGACCCGGCATACGCGTACCGCGCCAATGGGACCATTCCAGGGAATCTCAGAGATAGCAAGCGCCGCGGAGGCCGCCATGATGGCGATCATATCAGCGGGCACTTCGGGCTGCATCGAAAGCGGCATGGCGATGAGCTGAACGTCATTTCGCATGCCTTCGGGGAACAACGGCCTGATGGGCCGGTCGATCAGTCTGGAGGTCAGAACAGCCTTTTCTGAGGGACGTCCGCCCCTCTTCACAAACCCGCCGGGAATCTTGCCGACGGCGTACTTCCGCTCCTCATAATCACAAGTAAGAGGGAAGAAACTCATCCCTTCCCTCGGCTTCGCGCTCATACATGCCGTTGCGAGGACTATGGTCTCTCCGCACGTGGCCAGTAGAGCGCCGCTTGCCAGATGTGCAACCCGGCCGTGCTCCAGCACGATGGTTTTGCCATCTAGCTCAATCTCCACTTTGTTGATCGTCATTCTGTGTGTGTTGTCTCCTACCGTCTGAGGCCTAGTCTAGCAACGACCTCTCTGTAACGGGTAATATCTTTGTTGCTCAGGTAGTTCAGGAGCCTGCGCCGCGAGCCAACCATCATGAGCAGTCCACGGCGGGAGTGGTGGTCCTTCTTGTGCTCCTTCAGATGCTCCGTGAGCTGGTTGATCCTCGCGGTCAGGAGTGCTATCTGAACTTCAGGCGAGCCAGTGTCGCTGTCGTGCTTCTTATACTCGCCTACGATTTCTGTCTTTCTCTCTTTAACAAGCGCCAACTAATCGCACC
>CAZFYZ010000058.1:16784-23622 GCA_964523735.1 uncultured bacterium
AGGTGAGCCAGACGAGCCCACGGGCTTTTGCATTCCGACTGGCAACAGTGTAGCACAAACGCCGGTTCACTGTCAAATAAGCTTCATCGCCCGCTCGACAGCCGTATTGATCTGCTCGCCGCGCTCAACCTCAGTCAATGCCTGTGCATCACTGCTGTTGAGTGAGACCCGTATGAAGAACTCGACCGCACCCTTGTTTCCCAGGATGTGGCTGTGGGTTACGCCGGTGGTCGGACAGCCGAGCTTACCTGTGGCTCTAGTCAACTCGCTCAGCGTTGCCTGGTACTCATCTGCCTCGAGACTGTGGCCCGATACGGACTCCGCATCCGCCCATGATTCGGCTAATCAGGGGTATTGCGGTCTCAAGCCGCATGCATGACAGATCCACGGCCCCAAACGTCGGCTTGGGGTCAAGACTCAAGAGCCCCGGATCACCGATATTAGTGCCCTCGAGAGACACTACCCGAGTGTCCATCCTGAGCTTGCTCGCCAGACGCCCTCGGTCTGCCTCAACAGCATAGACACGCGAAGCGCCCCTCTGCAGCAGACAATCCGTGAAACCGCCCGTGGCGGCGCCGGCATCGAGGGCAACGACTCCCAAGACGTCTACTCCAAAGTCATCTAGCGCGCCCTCGAGCTTGTAGCCACCGCGGCCGACATACTTGCGGTCAAGTCCTTTGACCGTTATCTCAGAATCCGGCGCGACCAGCTGCCCGGGTTTGTCAACGCGGGTCGTCCCAACGAGGACCTTGCCGGCCAGAACCCATGCTTCCGCCGTTTTTCGATCTTTAAAGTAGCCGGACTCGACAAGCAGACTCCAGAGAGGCGTCTTCTTCATTCAGATGCCCCCGCTCTTCGCCCGTTCCATGTCCTGCTGAATCTGCTCCGCAAGCTTCTCTGGAGACTCGAACTTGATCTCATCCCGAAGACGTCGCACGAACACAACGTCCAGGGTAGCCCCGTAGACATTGCCCTGGAACCCGATCAGATGGACCTCGATTGTCTCGCGCTCGCCGCCAAACGTGGGCCTGCAGCCGACGTTGCACAGGCCGCTGTAACGAGTTCCGCCGACTTCTGCCTCCACCGCATACACTCCGCGCGCAGGCAGGAGTTGGCGCGGACCCGGCTGGATGTTGGCGGTAGGAAAGCCCATAGTCCGGCCAATCTGCTCACCCGGTACCACGCTGCCCCTTAGCGCGAAACGTCTCCCGAGAAGCTTCGACGCCTCGGCCACGTCACCGCGCGCGATCATGCTGCGGACTCGCGTGCTGCTGGCGGGCCCACCCATGATGACCACGGACGGGACCACAGTCACCATCATCCCGAGACCAGGTGCGGCCGACATCAGATAACGCGTGTTGCCCTTGCGCGCCTTGCCGAACAGGAAGTTGGACCCAACAACCACGTGCCGCGCGTGAAGCGTGTCCCCCAGAACGACCCTCAGAAAGTCGCCCTCAGTGAGGTTCGCGAGCTTGTGGTCGAACTCGGCAACCACTACGTGATCGACCCCCGCAGCATGAATCAGCTCGACTCTCTGCTCTAGAGTGGTGATGTAGGGAGGGCATGAGTCTGGGGCGAGCAACTCGGCGGGATGCCGGTTGAAGGTCAGCGCAACGCTTGGAGCCTTTGCTTGTGACGCGACCTCCTTCAGTCGTTCAAAGATCGCCCTGTGGCCCCAGTGCACGCCGTCGAATACTCCCACAGCCACAGCGCCCCTGTGGAAATCCTGCGTAACATTCTGCAAGCCGTAGACAACGCTCATGGCTGACCTGCCAGCATCACATCCGAGGAAACGAGCACCTTGTGAGGTCTGATGGTTCGGTCTGCAACAACACCAATCGCCAGCAGTTCGCCGGATTCCGACAGCACCTGAACGGGCCCGCCGCTGACGATGTCGCAGTCGCAGGGCACACTGAGACCATTAAGCATGCGTCCGGCGTCGCTATCAGGGACGGCCACTGTTGGCAGGTCGAGCGCCTGGTTCATCGGGGTAACGCACTCCTCCATCCGCCCCTCATCCTTGGCCACCCGCAGATCGTCAACGGAGACGGCATCATCTATCGTGAACCGCCCCACCCTGGTCCGTCTCAGGCCCGACATATGTGCGCCGCATCCCAGCCGTTCACCGATGTCCGCACATAGGGTTCGGATATACGTTCCGCTGGAGCAGCGAACGAGAAGGATAGCCGACTTAGGTTCAGGCTGGAATTCCTCCACGTCGATTGAATGTATCGTCACTCGGCGAGGCTGTCGCTCGACGATCTGACCCTGACGGGCGAGCTTGTAAAGTCGCTGACCCTGGTGTTTGACCGCGCTAACCATGGGAGGAATCTGGTCGATATCACCGACAAACCCACCAGCAGCCTCTTCGAGCATTCTCAGTGTGATGTGTGACGCGTCTCGGCGATCAATCACGGTTCCCGTGGAGTCCTGGGTATCGGTTGCCGCCCCAAAGGCGATCTCAGCCCGATACTCCTTCTCCCCGCCAACCAGGTATTCTACGATGCGGGTTGCTCTGCCAATGCAAACGACCAGGACACCGGAGGCCATCGGGTCAAGCGTACCTGCGTGTCCAACCCGTTTCTGGCCTACGATCCGCCTGATCTCATTGACGACGTCGTGCGAGGTTGGCCCCGAACGCTTGTTGATGTTCAGGACGCCGTCCACTTGAGAACCTCTCCGACCACCCGTTCCACAGCTTCATCCAACGAAGCCTCCAGCGTACAACCTGCCGCTGCTTTGTGACCGCCGCCGCCAAAGACTCGCGCGACTCGATCAACATCGACCCCATCGGATGAGCGCAGACTCGTTCTGATCGAGTTGGGCTTCGTCTCTCGGAACAGAATCGCGACTCGCGGTCCCTTGACCCAACGAACAAGGTTCACAACACTCTCCGTATCCGCATCAGTCGTGCCAGTCTCCTGCATGTCCCCGCCGGTGATTACCGCCCATACGACCTGTCCAGTCGGATCGGTCTGCAGCGAACTCATTGCCCGCCCCATCAACTTCATAGCCTGGAGAGGCCGGCTCTCATATACCGCGCGGGCGATTTCAGACGGCTTTGCGCCAAGCTCCATTAGCAGGGCGGCAACCCTGAACGTGCGGGGGGTGACATTCGCAAACCTGAAAGCGCCGGTATCCGAGACAAGACCGGCCATCAACTGCGTGGCCATGATGTTATCGATTTCGACTTCGTTCGCCTGCAGGAACTCTACCACCAACTCCGCTGTCGAACTGGCGCTGGTATCGACTACCCGCACCTCGCCGAACCCGCCGTTTGGTTGGTGATGGTCGATGCAAGCAGTGGATTTGCTGCTCAGGACTGCCTCTTCCGCCGGCCCAACACGGTTGGTTCCCTCGGAGTCAACGAGTACTCCAAAGTCGAAGCCCCGGCGATCAGTGGAAGTGACAATCGTGTCTGATTCAGGGATGAAGTCGTATCCGTCGGGCAGCCCATCCGCACTCACTATCACTGCGTCTTTGCCGAGCCGGCGCAGAGCGTGGGCAAGAGCAAGGGAACTGCCGATAGTATCGCCGTCGGGGCGTTGATGACAGGCGATGATGAACGACTGGCCTTCGAGCAGCCGGGCCCAAGCCTGTCTATGGGGATTCGTCTTCTTCATCGTGCTTGATCTGTTCGAAAAGCTCGAGCATTCGGATGCCCTTGTCCACAGACGTGTCCAGCTTGAACTCGATGTCTGGAAGCACCTTCATCTTGACACGTCTGCCGAATGCCTGGCGTGTAAAGTGCTGAGCGCGCTTGAGGATCGCCATGTTCTCGGCCCTCTGCTCATCGGTGCCCATGATGCTGACATAGACCTTGGCATGGCGCATGTCCGAGGTGATCTCCGTGCCGGTTATCGTGATGAACCCCAGCCGCGGATCCTTGAACTCCCGCAGCAGTATATCGCTTATCTCTTCTCTGAGAAGCTCTTGCATCTTCTCTTGTCGTGTACTCATGTCAGACGAACTCTATCTCAGATTCCGTGATCTCGCACAGCGGATTGGACTCGATCATGTCCATCACCCTATCCAGCACGCTGTTTGCCACGGACTTGTCATTGCTTACGCAGGCAAATGCCAGCCCGGCGGACCGATGGGAATCAAGCCTATCGATCTCGGCCGCCGATATATTGAACCTGTTTCTCGCCAGGTCCAGTATGCTCTTCACAACCTGCCGCTTATCCTTGAGTGAATCGCTCCCCGGAATCGACAGGACGATCTGCAGAATGCCTACGATCATGTTGGTCGATGGTGGATAGCGGATAGTCTATCGGCTACCCGCCATCCGCTACTTGCGATCTGGCTAGACCGCCCTCGCTATCGCCTTCTTGGTATAGCACTCGATCAGGTCGCCGACCTGGAAGTCGTTGAAGCCCTGGGTGGAGATGCCACACTCATAGCCCTGCGCCATCTCTCGGACCTCGTCTTTGATATGCCTCAGCGAGTCCAGCTTGCCTTCGTAAACGACCTCATTGTCACGCCGTACCCTGATGAGCTCGTTGCGCACGACACGGCCCTCGGTCACATAGCAGCCAGCTACTATACCCGCACCGGGGACTTTGAAAGTGGCTCGGCACTCGGCCTCACCCAAATGGACTTCCTCGTAGACCGGCTCAAGCAGACCGGCCATAGCGCCGCGAACGTCCTTGGTAAGCTCATAGATGACGTTATACACACGGATCTCGACGTGCTCCGCCTCAGCCATCCGCGCGGCCTGCGCATCCACCTTCACATTGAAACCAAGCACGATCGCGTTGGAGGCCGAAGCAAGCAGAATGTCCGACTCATTGACGTTCCCGACGCTTGAGTGGATGATATCAACAGCCACTTCCTCGTGCTCGATCTTCACGAGTGACTGACGAACGGCCTCTTCCGAGCCCTGAACGTCCGCCTTTAGGATAACCGGCAGTTTCTTGACCACGCCCTCTTTGATCTGCCTATACAGGTCTTCGAGGGTGATCTTGCTTGTTGCCGCCATCCGCTCCTGGCGACTTTCCTGAGCGCGCTTCTCAGCGATGGCACGAGCCTCGCGATCATCCTTGGCGGACTCCATTTTGTCGCCGGCGGCAGGGGTGCTGGAAAGACCAAGCACCTCGACCGGAGTTGCAGGACCGGCCTTCGTCATTCGCTCGCCCTTGTCGTCGAACATGGCCTTGACCTTGCCGTAGGTCTCGCCAGCGACCACCGGGGTGCCGATCTTGAGGGTTCCCTTCTGAACGAGCACGGTAGCAACCGGCCCTCTCCTGGGGTCAACCTGTGCCTCAACGACGCTTCCAACTACCTTGCTGGTTGAGACCTCAGACTCCAGCTCAAGCATCTCGGCCTGGATCTGAATCATCTCCAGCAAGTCCTCGATCCCTTCGCCCTGCTTCGCTGAGACCTTCACGCAAATCGTGTCGCCGCCCCACTCCTCGGGAAGCAGGTTCTGCTCGGAGAGCTGTTGCAGCGTGCGCTCGATGTTGGCGCTGTCCTTGTCGATCTTGTTGATAGCCACGATGATCGGAACTTCCGCCGCTCGAGCGTGGTCAATAGCTTCAATCGTCTGCGGCATCACCGCGTCATCCGCCGCCACAACGAGAACGGCGATATCCGTGATGCTGGCCCCTCTGGCGCGCATCGCGGTAAAGGCCTCGTGGCCCGGAGTGTCAAGGAATGTGATCTTCTTGCCTTTCCATTCAACCTGGTAGGCGCCGATGTGCTGGGTTATCCCACCGAACTCGCGCTCAGTAACGTTGGTGCGGCGGATGGCGTCCAGCAGGGTGGTCTTTCCGTGGTCGACATGACCCATGACGGTAATAACCGGCGGCCTGGGAACCAGCTTACCGGCATGCTTCGCCTTGGGACGCACTGCCTTGGCCGGCTTGTGCTCTTTGGCCGCGGTACCAGCCACCACTTTGATCGTGTAGCCCCATTTCTCCGCTACTTTGGCGGCTACATCGGAGCCGATCTGCTGGTTAACGCTCGCCAGAATCCCCATCTCCACGAGCCGCTTCTGTATATCGGCCGACTGAAGACCCATCGCCTCCGCAAGCTCCCTGACCGAGAGCGCCGCGGGGATCGAAACGGTCTTCGCCTGGCTAATGATTCCCTTGTCCTGGGAGATCATCTCCCGAACCGTCGCCGTAGTGGACTCATCCAGTACGCTGGACCCACCAGTGGCCGCTATTCCGAGTTCTCTGAGAACTGCCAGGAGGTCACTGTTCGTGATGCCCAGTTCCTTTGCGAGTTCGTAGACTTTTGTCTCGCTCATTCTTTGTCCACCTTCTAGAGATTAGATGTTGGAGGTTAGAGGTTAGAAACCCCATGTCGGTATGGGGGAGATACAGGGGGACGCGAGAGGGGCATCAGAGGGGAAAGAGACGTGCGGAAAAGCCAAGCGGGTCAGACCTTATTCAGCTTTCATAGCACCGTTCCCCATTGCCATCGCGTTCTTCCCGGAATCACCCTCAGCCGCGAGATTCTCCAATTCAGTCTTCAGGCGTTCCGGAATCTCGCACCGCAGCGCCCTGCCCAATTTATTAGTCTTAAGCGCGGCTGCCACACATTCCTTCGCGCCGCACAGGTAAGCGCCCCGTCCCGGCTCCTTGCCGGAGGGATCGATCCTCACATCACCATCGCCAAGCCGCACAATGCGGACCAGGCTCTTCTTGTCCGAAGACACCCTGCACGACACGCACGTGCGAATCGGAGTCTTCTTAGCCCGCATCACGCCTCGTCTTCGTCCGCGACCGGCTCTGCTTCCTCTTCGTCGGCAACCGGCAGATGCAGGACCTCGGACTCGTCTGTGGGGATATGAAGGCCTTTCGTATCCTCTACCGGCAGATGCAGGACTTCG
>CAZFYZ010000059.1:0-5776 GCA_964523735.1 uncultured bacterium
CAGGACTGGGAGGCTAATCCCAAAATCCAATTTACACACTCAGGTTGACACTAGCTGGGTGTTCAGCCAAGTCTGATCAACCTATTGACAAGTGGTCTCCAGATATGGTATTGGTAGAGGCAGACGTAGAACGCCTAATGACCGGATACGAGTCCGGTCTGCGGAATTGAGCTCGTGCTGAAGCAAGAGAAGTCAGTCATTAGCCGCTTGTCGGACAGCCTGTACGTAGTCACAACGCCCTACCAAGGGGTTTACGTACACAGCTTCGTGGTTGTGGGCGTGACGGCTTTGGTGATCGACGCGGGGCTCAAGTGGACCGGTGAGACCATCCTAGCGCTCCTGGAGTCGCTGGGCTCTCCACGTGTTCTGGCCACGGTGTACACTCACGGCCACTGGGACCACATCGGCAGCGCGTTCGAGATCCGCGAGAAGACAGGCTGTCCAAACGCTGCTCACGCGGCCGATGCGGAAATGATCTGCTGCTACGAGGAGAACGACCGCCGATTCCTGAAGATGTTCGCGGAGTTCCCTCCCACCGAGGAGGATGTCAGCGAAATCTATGGAGCCATCGGCCCGCAGGCTCACATTGATCTGCGGCTTGCAGGCGGGGAGAGCTTTGATCTCGGCAAGAACGTTGTGCTCGATATAGTGCCCATGCCCGGGCATACACCCGGGTGCATCGGAGTCTTCGACCGCGCGTCGCGCAGCTTGATCTCCGGTGACGCACTTGCCGGAAGAGGGCCGTTTGGTACACTGGTCCAGTACGAGGACGTAGCGGCTTACAGGCAGACGATCGAGCGGATCAGGTCGTTAGGCCCCGAACGAATTCTTGCCGCGCATCTGCAGCCAATCGAGGGGCCAGCTGTTAGTGAGTTTCTTGATGATTGTCTGGACGAGGTGGATGTCGTCTCGAAGCACGTTAGGGCGGCCACCGGCGACTCAATCGAGCTGATCACTATAGGCAAGAAGATTAGCCGGAGCTTGGGCAAGGGATTCAGGTTGCAGACCCTGATGACTGCCCAGGCCCATCTTGATGATATGCGCACGTCGCGGTGAGGCCTGCAGCGCCTCGGCCCGCGGAACATTTCGGATCTACTAGAAGGAGCACGGAGAATGAACGAATCTAAGCATCGTACCAATGTTTGGCGAGTAAGCCCTTGGAACTACTATCCGGAAGTCACCAAGGACTTCAACTTCGCCCCGAAGATTGAGATCCACGACGTCACCCTGCGGGATGGCGAGCAGGAGACCGGCGTTGTCTTCTCTGCCAAGGACAAAGTGGAGATCGCCAAGAAGCTCGATAAGCTCGGCGTCCAGCGCATTGAGGCGGGCATGCCGGCTGTCTCCAAAGAAGACGAGTATGCGGTCAAGTCAATCAAGGACCTCGGTCTCAAGTCGAAGATCTATGCTTTCAGCCGCTGCATGGTCGGTGATGTCGAGCAGGCTGCCGCGGCAGGATGCGACGGCGTCGTTATGGAAATCGCCGCCAACAAGGAGTTCGTCGAGAAGGCCTATGGCAAGACGTTCGATTGGGCCAAGAAGGCCGCTGCAGACGCAACCGCCGCAGCAAAGGAACTCGGCCTCTACACCGCGTTCTTCACCATCGACGGCACCCGCTCGGATCCCGAGCAGTTGATGGACATGCTCGATGAGGTTGCGACCCGTGGGCATATGGACTCGGTCGTTCTGGCTGACACGTTCGGCTGCGCGATCCCGGAGTCTTACGCGATGATGGTGCGCAAGCTCAAGGCCAGGTTCAACAAGCCGGTTGAGGCCCACTGCCACATGCACTTTGGCCTTGGCGTCGCGAACACGATCGCGGGCCTTGCCGCCGGAGCGGATGTTGCTCACGTCACTGTCGCCGGACTTGGCGAGGGCGCCGGCAACACGCCCATCGAGGACGTGCTGCTGTCCCTCAAGTGCCTCTATGGCGTGGACTGTGGCATCAATACCGAGCACCTCATGGATACGGCCAAGTTCGTCTGCCACATCGCCAATGACCACGCAATCCCGGTCAACAGGCCGATCCTCGGCGAGAGAGTCTTCGAAGTAGAGTCCGGCATCGGCGTTATGTTCGCGACCAACGCTGCCAAAGCGGGCGATCAGGAGATTCTCTACACGTTCAACCCCGCGCTGGTAGGCCAGAAGCCCATGGACTTTGTGCTCGGCAAGAAGAGCGGCACCTACACGATCTACCTGCATCTCGAGAGACTCGGCCGCCGCGACGAGGCCAGCGAGGAGCAGTGCCTCGAGATCCTTGCAAAGGTCAAGGACTTCGGGCTTGCAAAGCGCAACACTCTCACGCAGGACGAGTTCGTCAAGATAGTGAACGAGGTCCTTGGCGAGCCGAAGGCGCCTCTGACTCCCGGCAGTCCGATCCTCGACAGCCAGGTTAGCCGCGCCGGTAAGGCTTGGCTTGAGACCAAGGAAGTCAAGAGCCTCGACTAGAAGAGGGGACAGACATGAATCCGCGTTAGGGTCAGATTGTATATCTGACCCTAACTTTGTATCGACTGAGAGTGAGGCGCCATGCATCCGTACATAGAGTTCCTGATAGACAAAGCAAAGAGCATTCACGGCCGAGTGGCAGTGCCTGATGCGATGCTCGACGAGCGTGTGCTCGAGGCGGCGTGCTATGTGCACAAAGGGGGCTGGCTGGAGGTCGTTCTGCCAGGTTCGAGAGCAGCCTACAAAGCGATCGCCGACAAGCACGGGTTTGACGTCTCTGGGATGAAGATCGTGGATCCTGACGAGTGCCCTGAGTTCAGGAGCTACTGTGAGGAATACGGCCGGATACGCGCCAAGGAGAACCTGACGCCGGCGCAGATCGACGATCTGATGCGCCAGCCGGTCTATCTGGCCTGCATGCTCGTGCGACACAAGTTGGTGGATGGCATCTGCTCAGGCGTCTACTACTCGACGGCCGATCTTGCCCGCGCCGCTATCAAAGTCATTGGTATGCAGCCCGGTGTGCAGAAGATGACGGCGCTGGCGGTTTTGACTTTTGAGCACACGCCCATCGGCGATAACCTCGTCTATGTCGCGGCTGATGGCACGGTCCTGCCGAACCCCACGGCCGAGGAGCTGGCGGAGATCGCGGTACTTGCGGCCGACAAGGCCAAGGCCGTCCTGCCGGATACGCCTCGCGTTGCGATGCTCTCGTTCTCAACGCTCGGCAGCTCCAGCCACGAGATGGTCGACAAGGTCGTGACTGCCACTAAGATAGCCCAGGCAAAGCGCCCGGACCTGCTGATCGATGGTGAGTTCCAGCTCGATACGGCGATCTCGCCGCATGTCGCGGCAAAGAAAGTGAAGCGGCCATCTGAAGTCGCGGGCCGCGCCAATGTGCTCATCTGGCCGGATCTGCAGGCCGGCAATATGGTCGGCAAGGGGATGATGATTATGGGCGACGGCAGGCTTGTCGGCGCTACGTTCCTGGGCCTGAACGGCTTCGTTAATGATCACTCGCGTGGGGCGACGGTGGAGGAGATCATCGCAAATATCGCCTTCGTCGGCGCACAGATCGAGCGGTAGTGGCCGCCTGTTCCGACCTCTCGCACTAAGGGGGCGTATACTGGTAGCCCAGTGTACGCCCCCTTTACGACCACTACGATACTACGTCGCTAGAACACGTCTACGTCGTCATCGGATCTGGGACGAATGGAGACCACCGTCCCCTCACTTGTCGCGACGGGCACAACTATGCCCGTAACGGCTATCGTCTGACCCTCTGTAACAACGCTCAGATCAGTAATGGGTGTGTTCAGTCCCGAGAGTGTTATGCGCACGCCATTGTTGCCGGTAGCGTCCACAATGCCGCTGCCGTCGTCTACGTACACATAGGCCCCGTCGGGATCGATCGATGTTACCTTACCCCAGGTCCTGCTGAGGATGCCGGACAGGGCGTTGCTCGCCGCGGCGCTGATCGACTTGTTGGTGGTGCCCAGCGGCCCGATCGGACCGCCGCCGGCCACGACAACCACGTTGGTTGCGTATAGGTACTTCTCACCCATCTCGTCGGTGCAGACTATGCCCTGGAGGGTGACACTGTCATTCAGGACGACGCCGGCGTCGCATGCGGATATGACCTTCATCGCCGAGGTTCGGTCCGTGTTCTCCACGTACCAAGAGGCATCGGCGAACATGCCTGTGTCGACGGTGACGACCTGAGGATCAGTGATACTGACGGCCGTTCCATCAGCCATGCCCTTTGCATCGGCAAGAGAGGCTACGGTGGTGTAAGCCAGAGAGCTTGCGCCGTAGACCTGAGTCTCAAGGATAACCGGCGGCAGAGCAGGATTTCCCACCAGGTTGAGCTGCACGTACCGGCCAGTTGTGCCTGTGGGGAACCAGCAGTTGCAGGTCTCACCATCAAGCATGCTGCTTCTGAACGCGGCAACCCTGGTCGCGGTGGACGTGTCGGCCCCTATCGGGCTGTCAGATACGTAGACCTCTTGAACATAGGTCCAGCCCCGGTTCAGGTTGGTCCACGAAAGACCGCCGACGTCTTTGGCTTCTCCAAGATCCACCTGAAGCCAGCATGTCGCTGTGCTGGCTGCCCATCCCAACGGGAACTGGAAGATGCCGTCAAACGCGCGTCTTGCGTAGTAGATCCACCAGTCGCCCGATGACGTATACTGTGACCCGTCAAGATCCCGCGAAAGCACTGGCCCACATGCAATTGGCTTGAGCGTATTCGCGGTTACTGCTTGGTTGGCTCCTACAGCGATCTGTGTGCTCGCAGGCGTATACCCGTCCGCGATAGCTACAACCACGTAGTTGCCAGCGGGTAGTCTTTGTCTGAATGTGCCATCGGCCGCTGTTGTGGTAGTGGCGCCATGCACATCGGAATACCCCCAGTCGCTTGTCTCCGACAGGTATACCGTTGCGCCAGCGCACGGAGGCAGACCCGCCTCGTTCTTGAGCACGACGCCGGTTATTACCCCGTCAGTGGTCGAAGCAAGCGCGAAGTCCTGAGTCGTCGTTTCGCCAGCAAGCACGTTTGTCGAGGCCGTCTGGCTAACGTATCCAGGCTTGGAAGCGATCAGATTCACATCTCCTGCCTCGATGGGCATGGAGTAGTTGCCGCTGCCATCGCTCGTTGCCGAGTAGAGAAGATCGTCGGTCCGGATGGTTGCTCCCACGATCGGACCCTCACCCGGGATGGCATCTGAGACGTGGCCGCTGACAGTGCCCATGGACGCCGGGCTCAGGCCGAAGTCCTGTGGCGTTGTCTGTCCACTCTCGGTGGGGACGGTGGCGCTAGCCTTGGTATAGCCCGCCTTGCCAGCGATGACGGTGTGCGAGCCAGGCGAAACGGCGAGATTGTAGCTGCCGTTCTGATCAGTCAAGGTGCGGGCTTGGCCGTCTTCTGTCCAGACCGAAGCTCCGGCGATGGGCGGGTTCCCAGCCTCTGTGCTGCGAACCACGCCATTTATATATGCTGGCTCGGCAAACACCTGGATCTCGGCGATATTGACCCACTGCCATCCAGACGTGAAGTGGACAGCAACATACCGTCCCGCTGTTCCTTCAGCGAGTTGTAGTGACACAGGTGTGGACTCAGCCACGTCTGCGCTCCATGTGCAAGCGCTGACTGCCGGCGCTGAGTAGTTGCCCTGGATGGGAGAATCGGATACCCATACTTCCATGCTCACCAGGTCGCTGGGTCCCCACCATCCGGCATATGTTCCTGTCTGCACGAAGATGGAAGGTATGGCCAGGGTTTGGCCAAGGTCGATCTCTGCCCAACCGTCGAAGCCCTCTACGATCCATC